>CAMERU010000001.1 GCA_945935925.1 uncultured Clostridia bacterium
AGGAGAGAGAGCGTGGTATCACGATCAACACCGCTCACGTTGAGTATGAGACCGACAAGCGTCACTACGCTCACGTTGACTGCCCCGGCCATGCTGACTATATCAAGAACATGATCACCGGTGCTGCTCAGATGGACGGCGCTATCCTGATCGTTGCAGGTACAGACGGTCCTATGGCTCAGACAAGAGAGCACATTCTGCTCGCTCGTCAGGTTGGCGTTCCTAAGATCGTTGTATTTGTAAACAAGTGCGATGACGTTGACGACTGCACATATGATGAGACAACAGGCGAGTACAAGGATTCCGAAATGCTCGAGCTGGTTGAGATGGATATCCGCGACGAGCTGACCAAGAACGGCTTCGACGGCGACAACACTCCCGTTATATTCGGTTCCGGCTACAAGGCTCTGAACTCCACCTCTACCGATCCCAACGCTCCCGAGTATCACTGCATCAAGGAGCTCATGGATGCTGTTGACGAGTATATTCCTACTCCCGACCGTAAGGAAGATCAGCCGTTCCTGATGCCTGTCGAGGATACTATGACCATCACCGGTCGTGGTACCGTTGCTACAGGCCGTGTAGAGCGTGGCGTTGTTAAGGTTAACGATACCGTTGAGATCACCGGTCTTACCGACGAGCCCAAGTCCACTGTTGTTACAGGTCTTGAGATGTTCAGAAAGACCCTTGACGAGGCTGTTGCAGGCTACAACATCGGTGCTCTGCTCCGTGGTATCACACGTCAGGATATCGAGCGTGGTCAGGTTCTCTGCAAGCCCGGTTCCATTCACCCCCACACCAAGTTCACCGGTCAGGTTTACGTCCTCAAGAAGGAAGAAGGCGGCCGTCATACTCCTTTCGTTTCCAACTACCGTCCTCAGTTCTTCTTCAGAACTACAGACGTTACAGGCGTAATCACTCTGCCTGCTGACAAGGAAATGTGCATGCCCGGCGATAACGTTGTAATGGATGTTGAGCTCATCACTCCTATCGCTATCGAGGAAGGTCTGCGTTTCGCTATCCGTGAGGGTGGCAGAACCGTAGGTTCCGGCGTTGTCACCAAGATTAACGCATAATTGACCGTTGTAACGATCCACTCATAAATAAGACCGCTTCCCGTAAGGGGAGCGGTTTTTTCATGTGTTCATTTTCGGGTTGTCCGTCCGCCCGAGGAGGTAGTCGACGGAGACGTTGTAGAAGTCAGCAAGGCGGATAAGGGTCTGGGTGGGGATGTCGTGTTCTCCCGTTTAATAGAGCTGTAGGTTCGCCGGAGTGCAAATTTTCTCGGCACGACCAACAGCGCAAATACAATAAAATGCGTCAACTGCGGAAAATATAAAGACTGATTAATACTTGTAATCCCCCGTATTATGTGGTAAAATAATACGGGGTGATTTTATGCAGATTCCGTCCTACGCGGCGAATATTTTATCCGCGCTCGAAGCCGCCGGTCACGAGGCGTATATCGTCGGCGGCTGCGTCCGCGACAGTATAATGGGCATGACGCCGCATGACTACGACATAACCACATCTGCGCTGCCGCAGGAAACGGAGCGCGTTTTCGAGGGCTTCCGAATTATCGAAACAGGTATAAAGCACGGCACGATAACCGTTCTTTCCGAGGATCGACCCGTCGAGATCACGACCTTCCGCGTCGACGGACAGTACAAGGACTGCCGCCATCCGCAGAGCGTGACATTCACCGCGAATATCCGCGACGACCTCTCCCGACGCGACTTCACCATGAACGGCATCGCTTACAGCCCGACGCGCGGTAAAATCGACCCGTTCGGCGGCGAGGAGGATATATCCCGCCGAATTATACGCTGTATCGGCGATCCCGACAGGCGGTTCGGCGAGGACGCGCTAAGAATATTGCGCGCGCTCAGGTTCGCCTCGGTGCTTGGGTTTGAAATTGAAAATCAGACCGCGCAGTCTATACGCAGAAATTGTTCCCTGCTGAAAAAGGTGTCCTCGGAGCGCATTCTGACCGAGCTGAAACGGCTTATATGCGGGGAAAATGTGCTTGATGTGCTGCTCGGCTTTCCCGAGGTTTTTTCCGAAATAATACCGCAGCTTGCCCCCATGGTGGGTTACGGGCAGGGCTCGCGCTACCATGACAGCGACCTATATACCCACACGGCGCGTGCAGTCGCGGCGGCAGTGCCACAGCCCGCGCTGCGGCTCGCAATGCTGCTTCATGACACGGGAAAGCCGTCCTGCCGCAGCACCGATGAAAAAGGCGAGTGCCATTATTACGGTCACGCCGAAAAAAGCGCCGTTATCGCCGGGAATGTCCTTCGCGGGCTGAAATGCGACAACGCGCTGCGTGAGCGCGTCTGCGAGATCGTAAGGTTCCATGATATCCCGATAGAGCTTTCGGAAAAGTATATACGGCGGCAGCTGTCGCGCCACGGGCTTTCGTTGCTGACGGACATTTTCCGCGCGCATATCGCCGATGACAGCGCAAAGCAGCCGTTTTGCCGCGAGCGCATACCCGTCGCAGAGCAGGCGATAACGCTTGCCGAAAATATAAGCGCGCAATCGCCCTGCGTTTCGCTCAAACAGCTTGCCGTGCGGGGTGAGGATATTCGGGAGATAGTCCCGCCGTCCCCCGAAATGGGGCGGATATTGAATACGCTACTCGGCGAGGTGATAGACGGAGCGCTGCCCAATGAGCGGAGCGCTCTCCTGAAAAGAGCCGCGCAGCTTGCTTCAAAATAATTATGAACATCATTCAATTAATGCTTTTCTTGAATATTTGTTAAATTTGCCTATTGAAAACGTTTTACTTTTATTGTATTATATATATAAAGACTAATGTAATAACTGCGCGTTTTCATGGATAAGCGCGGTCGTTTGCAGTGTGACAATACGAGGTGAGCCTTTTGAATATTACGATAAAAGATGTTGCGAAAGCGGCTAATGTTTCGGTAGCAACTGTTTCGCGTGTGCTTAACAAAAAGACCAACGTGTCCGACGAGGCAGTGCAGGCGGTAAACCGCGCTGTCGAGCAGCTGGGTTACAGCCCGAACTTCCTCGGGCGTGACCTGCGGAAAAGCGAGACCAAGCGAATACTTGCCATAATCGCCTCGACGGAGCAGAGCTTCTATTCAGAGGTGCTGCGCGGTATGCAGGACGCGGGCTACGCGCAGGGCTATGACGTGCTTATCGCAACGACAAGGGACGATCCCGAGCATGAAATGCACCTGCTCGGAATGCTGTTTTCAAAGGCAGTCGACGGCGCCGTGCTGCTTGCGCCGAAGCTTGACAGCGCGACTATATCGGAGCTTGCCAAGAAATATCAGCTTGCAATGTGCCTTGAACGCCTTGACGGCTGTGAGATACTCTGCGTAACGATAGACAACGAGCGCGCCGGCTATGACGCGACAACATACCTTATCCGAAAGGGAAGAAAGCGCATAGGTCTCATTACCACCAAAGCGAGAACGCAGTCCTCTATCGACCGCGAGAACGGTTACAGGCGCGCGCTTTCCGAGGCGGGGATACCGTATGACGAGAACCTTGTATATTACGGCGGTTATGACGTTGAAACGGGAACGGCGGGCTGTGAGGCGCTGATGCAGCTTGACGACAAGCCCGACGCGATTTTCTCTATATCCGATACCATTTCCATCGGCGCGATGACCTACGCGCTGCGCCGCGGAATAACCATCGGAAAGGAGATTTTGTTCTTCGGGTTTGACAACATTGCGTACTCGCATATGTTCATTCCGCGCCTTTCAACGGTAGAGCAGCCCTGCTACCTGCAAGGCAAGACCGTTATCGAAAAGCTTATTGAGAACATGAGATCCGACACTAAGGATAAATCGACGTATATGCTGCCGCATTCGCTTATTTTAAGAGAATCCACGGGTGATTAATAAGAAACAGCCGCCCGAAAAACGGGCGGCTTTGTTGTCCTATGTGTCATCTGCCATTCCCGAACAGCCCCGAAAGCCATTCGTACAGCGCAAATCTGACCTTTATCTTAACGGGCTGCTCAAAATCTGCGGGAATGCTTTCCGCCTCCTCGGCGCTAAGCGGCTCCGACACGGCAGGCAGACACAGCGACGGGAATATCACGCACCACCAATTGTGCCCCTCCCCGCTTCCGAGGGTTATCCTAAGCGCGGTGTAGTTCCCCGCAGGGAGGATAACGCGGTCGTATTCACGAGTTGTGAAGTACATTTCCACAAGCTCGGCGCGGGCGGAATAGCCGACGCCGCGCTCTGCAAGAAATTCCCGGCAGTCCGCCTCTATTTCGGGGAGAAGCCCGCCGACGGTGTTTTTCGCCTCGTCAAGCGAGCCGCAGCCCGACAGCGCAGCGCCGTATTTTTCGAGCAGGAAATCGCGCAGCGCAAGCTTTATCCGCTGATCCTCGTCGCTGTCGGAGTTCGCGGGGATATGCAGCCGAAGCACCTCGGAGGGTATTTCCTCGCATTCCCGCGAGAACGCGGAAAAGCTCCCGAGTATGACCGACGCGGCTATTCCTGCCGCCATTGCAAGCGTAAGCGCACAGTTTCTTAATTTCATTTTATTAACCTCCGTATGTAATTTCTGCCAGTATTATTGGAGCAATTTGTGTATTTAATCAACCCGAAAGGAGCTATCCATGAAAAAATGTTTCCTTGCGTTAACGCTGTCGCTGCTGCTTCTGACGGGCTGCGGCGGGAATGATTTGCCGCAGTCCGATGTATCGGGGAATATTTCCGACGGAACACACGGCACAGTTGCCGATACCGAAACGGTGACTTCCGAAAGCTTATCGGGCGAAAAAGGTTCGGGCGGTGTTTACGAGGGGGATAATTCGGGAGATGACCTTTCGGGCGAAAATGGTTCGAGCGGCGCTTTCGGGGGTAATAATGCGGTTGACAGCATTTCGGACGGGACTTCTTCGGCGGACACGGCTGTGTCCAACGTCGGCGGGGTGGTGCTTGCCGACCCGGAATATAAGAAGCTTAAAGAAATGATAACCTTCGACGGGGAATTTACGACGCTTGCGGATATCGGCGCAAAAGTCACCGAAACAGTGCCGAAGGAGCATTTGTCGAACGGTTCCTCGGAAAGCGATGTTTATTTTGAGATAATAGGCGCACAGGACGAGTGCGTTTATTTTCAGATCTATGATTATTCCGACCCCGATAATGCCGCACCCTGCGTTGTTGAATACAACGCCGAAACCGCCGCTTATACCACCGTGTGGAGCCAAGACATCTCATATATCGTTTATGCCGACAAGGACTTCATAATTTACGCCGATGACAGCCGCTACCGTATATACTGCCGCGGCGAGGACAAGGACCTTGCCATGCCGGATATGTATGTCGGACTGCCGGTTTATCGCATGGGCAAGAGCCTTTTCTTCAATTATAACGCCCAGATATACGACGATGCGAACGACCGCATGACGAGCGTGAATTATGTCTGCCGCTTCGCTCCGCTGACCGATTACTGTTCTGTCGTTTATGACAACGGCTGTCTTTACGGCGCGAGCGATAAAGGAATGTGCCTTGGGATAAACGGCTCGATATGCTACGCAAATCCCGTATATGACCCGAATACCACGGGCGAATACCCTTTCGGCGCCGCGGCGATGGATATGGCGGGGGAATACCCGACCTACACCGTCCTGTGGAATACCGACGCGCTCGGCGATAAATACGAGGTGGGGTATTACCCGCACTACCTTGTGCGCAAGCCGCTGCTAAGGACGCAGTATAATACTAATGTGTACGTCACGGCGGTGACGGAGGATAAAGCGGCTGTGGCGCTGCTTCAGGCAAAGGGACAGTATAATTTCTGCGCGGCGGTGATAGACAGCGTGAACAAAAAAGCGGCGCTGCTTGACTCGGATCTGTTTTATGAGTTTTATGACATATATTCAAGCGGCAGCTATGTGCATATCATATCCTATAAAGCTACCTTTGAGCCGGCGATAACCACGATAAAAACCACCGATATGGGGGAATAATATAAGGGCAGGAATATGCTTCTTGTCGGTAAAACATGGGTAAATTAAGAAAAACACCTTGAAATATTATCGCGTATGCTGTATAATGATAATAGCGGTGTATTTTATCCGCAGGAAAAAAGCGGGCTTCCTCCCGCACAGGAAAGGACGATATTATGCCCCTTGAAGAGATAAACAGAGAGTTTTCGTTCCCGCTTCAGAAGCTGGTAGACGAGTTCCGTTTAGAGGTGCTCTATATGCCCGAGAACGGCGGGAACGCCCTCATAACAAATAACGACACAAACCGCCCCGGGCTTCAGTTTGCGGGCTTTTATGAATACTTCGACAACAAGCGTATTCAGGTGCTCGGAAAAATGGAATACGCCTATCTTTCGGGACTTGACGCGGACGTAAGAAGAAAGCGTATCGAGGATCTGCTGAGCTACCGTTTCCCCGCGCTCATCATTTCGAGAAACCTTGACGTTTTCCCCGAAATGCTTGAGCTTGCGCCGAATTACGGTATCCCGATTTTAAGAAGCGAGGAGAGCACCTCAGTGCTTATATCAAAGCTGGTTGCATTCCTCAATATGCAGCTTGCGCCGAGGATAACCCGCCACGGCGTTCTGATCGAGATATACGGCGAGGGCGTTCTCATTCTCGGCGAGAGCGGCGTCGGAAAGAGCGAAACGGCGATAGAGCTTGTTAAGCGTGGTCACCGCCTTATCGCGGACGACGCCGTTGAAATAAAAAAGGCGAGCAACATCACCCTCGTGGGCAGCTCTCCCGACAATATCAGACACTTTCTCGAGCTGCGCGGCATCGGCATTGTCAACGCGCGTCAGCTGTTCGGTATCGGCGCGGTCAAGATGTCGGAGAAGATCGACATGGTGGTTGAAATGGAGCTCTGGAATCCCGAAAAGACCTACGACCGCATGGGCGTTGACACGCACTATATGACCATTCTCGGCGTAAAGGTGCCGCTGCTCAATATCCCCGTAAAGCCCGGACGTAACCTCGCGGTAATACTTGAAGTCGCGGCAATGAACAACCGACAGAAGAAGATGGGCTACAACGCGGCGAAGGACCTGCTCGCACAGCTCGGCATAGATTCGGACAGTCAGGAAATTATGTCCGACCTCAATATCTGATAAACGAAAGGAAACGACAGAATAATGTACAACATAGGCATTGACCTCGGCGGGACAAACATCAAGGTTGGTCTTGTAGACGAGGAATATAACATCATTGCAAAGGCGACGACAAAGACAGACCTTCCCCGGCCTGCAGAGGAGATATGCGGCTCGATAGTTGAAACCGTGTGGGAGGTATTAAATCAGGCGAAGGTAACGATAGGAGAGGTAAACTCTATCGGTATCGGCACCCCCGGCACAGCCAACAGAAACAGCGGTATCGTTCTGTATTCCTGCAACCTCGGCTTTAAGAACACCGACCTGCGCTCCATTATCAAGGGAAAGCTCGGCAAGGAAGTTTATGTTGAGAACGACGCGAACGCGGCGGCGTTCGGCGAGGTGCTCGCGGGAGCGGGCAAGGGATACAGGGACGTTGTTGTCGTAACGCTCGGCACGGGCGTCGGCGGCGGCATTATTATTGACGGCAAGATATACACCGGATTCAATTTCTGCGGCGCGGAGCTCGGTCACACCGTTATCCGGTTCGGCGGCAGACAGTGCGGCTGCGGCAGAAAGGGCTGCTTTGAAGCATATTCCTCCGCGACAGCGCTTATCAACATGACAAAAGAGGGCATGGAGGCTCACCCCGACAGCAAGATGTGGGAGATAGCGGGCTCTCTTGACGGCGTTGACGGAAAGACGGCGTTCGACGGCTGGAGAGCGGGCGACGCTGCCGCAAGCGCTGTCGTTGATATGTACATAGAATACCTCGGCTGCGGTCTTACGAATATCGTCAACACATTCCAGCCCGAAATGCTGCTTATCGGCGGCGGTATCTGCAAGGAGGGCGAAAACCTCACCAAGCCGCTCGAGAAGATACTCGCGCGCGACAGCTACTGCATTGACCCCGAAAGAAGCACAAAGCTTGATATCGCGAAGCTCGGCAATGACGCGGGAATAATAGGCGCGGCATATTTATATACTATTGCAGAGTGATAATTCATCGGGTATGATACTTATGGGGGACGGAATTATTCGTCCCCGTTTGTCGGTAAAACAACACCAACGGAGGGAAATGCCTTGAAATATTCCGCAATTGAAACGGTATGCAGGGAGAGCGGCTCCCCGTGCGTGCGCGGCTCTGCCATCGCGCCGTACACTTCCATGAAGATAGGCGGGGAATGCGACCTGTTCTGCGAGCCGTCGGGCGAGGACGCGCTGCGTGCCGTGCTGCGCGCCTGCCGCAGCGAGGGCATACCGTATTTCATTCTCGGCAGGGGCAGCAATGTCCTTTTCAGCGGGAACGGCTTCCGCGGCTGCATAGTCCATATAGGGAAAATGCTCGGCGGCATTTCCGCCGCCGGCGACATTGTTACCGCGGGCGCGGGCGAGAGCCTGTCGGCTGTCTGCCTTGCGGCGCTGGAGCGGGGGCTTTCGGGCATGGAATTTGCCTACGGCATACCCGGCTCGGTGGGCGGCGCGCTGTATATGAACGCGGGCGCATACGGCGGAGAAATGAAGGACGTCGTTACCTCCTGCCGCTGTATCCGCGCTGACGGGAGCATTGCGGACATTCCCGCAGAGGAAATGAAGCTGCGCTACCGCGGGAGCATTTTCTCCGAGGGCGGCTATGTTATCCTTTCGGTGAGCTTTAAGCTGTGCAAGGGCGACAGGGAGGCGATAAAGGCGCGCATGGACGACCTCATGAGCCGCCGCCGCGAAAAGCAGCCGCTGGAATATCCCTCCTGCGGGAGCACGTTCAAGCGCCCCGAGGGCTATTTTGCCGCCGCGCTTATCGAGGAATGCGGGCTTAAAGGCTGCTCCGTCGGCGGCGCACAGGTTAGCGAAAAGCACAGCGGATTTGTTATAAATAAAGGCGGCGCGACCTTTGAGGACGTGACCGCGCTGGTGGAGCACATAAAGAAAACTGTTCTGGAGCGTAAGGGTGTTGCGCTTGAATGCGAAATGCTCATTGTCCCCGAAAGGGCGGAACAGACAGGAGCGTCTGAATAATATGGAATTTGTTATAGTAACGGGTATGTCGGGCTCGGGCAAGTCCTCCGCGGTAAAGGTTCTGGAGGATATCGGCTTTTTCTGTATCGACAATATGCCGCCGCAGCTTATACCCAATTTTGCGGCGATGTGCAACGAAAACAGCGAGATATCCCGCGTGGCTATAGTTACGGATATACGCGGCGGCGCGATGTTCTTCAAGCTAAGCGAATGCATTTCCAAGCTTCATATCGCGGGGATCGACGTTAAGGTGCTGTATCTCGAGGCAAGCAAGGAAACGCTTATGAAGCGCTACAAGGAAACGCGCCGCAAGCACCCGCTGGACGAGATATCGGGCGGCGACCTTTCAAAGGCGATCGACGCGGAGGCGGAGCTTCTCAGCGAGATACGCGAAAACGCGGATTACATAGTGGACAGCTCTCTCATAAGCACGGGCAAGCTCAAGGAGCAGATAGCGGAGCTTTTCATGGACAAGCCCACCGACCGCATGATAGTCAGCTGCATGAGCTTCGGATTCAAGTACGGCGTACCGGGGGAGGCTGACCTTGTGTTTGACGTGCGCTGCCTGCCAAATCCGTTCTACATACCCGAGCTTAAAAAGAAAACGGGGCTTGACAAAGAGGTTCGGGATTACGTCATGAGCTTTGAACAGTCGCAGACGCTCGAAACAAAGCTGCGCGACCTTATCGACTTCCTTATCCCGTGCTACCTCGGCGAGGGGAAAAGCCGCCTTGTTATCGCGTTCGGCTGCACGGGCGGGAAGCACAGGAGCATTACCTTTGCAAAAAGAATGGCTGATTATCTTTCCGAAAAGGAATGCAACGTGAGAACGCTGCACAGGGATATTGATAAAAACTGACCGCTGCGGCGGGAAAGGCGGTGTTTCCGTGTCATTTTCGTCCGAGATAAAAAAGGAGCTTTGCTCCGTTAAGGATATGAGCGGCGGAGAGATGGCTGCCATGCTTTACGGAATGTTTTTCGCGGGGCGTACTGCCGACGGCAGACCCGTTATACAGTCGGAAAACGCCGACCTCATCGCGGCGGCGCGGAGCCTTTCCGAGGAGATCTTCCCCGAAACGAAGCACGGAACGACGCGCCTTGTCAGAAGCGGCGGCTCGCTTTATACCTTTTCGGTAAAGAGCGGGGCGGAACTCATTGCGGAGCGCTTCGGGGATATTTCGGAGATAAATACCGCCGTTGTTTCGGGCAACGACGAGGAGAGCGGCGCGTTTCTGCGCGGCGTGTTCGTGTCCTGCGGCTCGGTCACCGACCCGAATAAGGAATACCACCTTGAACTCGTCCTCCCCGACAGCTGCCGCGCGGAGCAGCTGTACAGCTTTATCCGCGAGCACGGAATGGCGTTTAAGCTGACGCGCAGGCGCGGGAGTGCGGTGCTTTACGCAAAGGAGAGCGAGCTTATCGAGGACTTCCTGACCTATATCGGCGCGGGGCTGCGTTCGCTTGAAATAATGCAGATAAAGATAGAGAAGGATCTGCGCAACCGTGCGAACCGCACCGTGAACTGCGACAGCGCGAACCTCGACAAGACTGTCGCCGCCTCGGGAAAGTGCTGCCGCGACATTGAGCTCATCATAAACACGATCGGCGCGGACAAGCTTTCGCCCGACTTGCGCGAAACCGCTCTGATAAGGCTTAACAACCGCGAAAGCTCGCTCGGAGAGCTGTGCCGTATGTTTGAAAAGCCGATAAGCCGAAGCGGGCTCAACCACCGGCTGAAGAAGCTGTCCGCGATCGCCGACGAGATACGTCACGGCGGGCAGAAATAAAGACAGAAAAGAACTGTTTAAGGGCAAGACATGAAAAACAAACCGGAAATAAAAGCCGCGCTTAAAGCGGCGTTTCCTTACACCCTGCCCATAATGGCGGGGTTTTTGTTCCTTGGCGCGGCATACGGTATATACGCGCGCACAGAGGGGCTTGCCGCCGCGTATCCGATACTTATGGCGGCGGTGATATTTGCGGGATCGCTTGAGTTTGTGGCGGTGGATATGCTGACAAGCGGGGTTTTCGACCCGATAAACGCGCTCGTTATGACGTTAACGGTCAACGCGCGGCATTTGTTTTACGGAATATCCATGCTTGATAAATACCGCGCGGCGGGTAAGAAGCGGTGGTATCTCATATTCGGAATGTGCGACGAAAGCTTCTCGATAAACTGCACCGCGCAGCCGCCCGCGGGGATAGACCGCAGCCTGTTTTATTTCTGGGTCACGCTGTTAAATCAGGTGTATTGGGTCAGCGGAGCGGCGCTCGGCGCGCTTGCGGGCGGGTTGATAAATTTCGACCTGCCGGGGCTGGACTTCGTTATGACGGCGCTTATGGTGGTGATATTTCTCGACAACTGGCTCAAGGAAAAACAGCATTACAGCTCCCTTATCGGGCTTGGAGTGTCGCTTGCCTGCCTGCTGATCTTCGGCAGCGGCAGTTTCATTATCCCGTCAATGGTAGTAATGCTGATAGTGCTGACGCTGCTCAGAAAGCCGATAGAAAAGGCGGCGGACGCTGCCTCCGAAAAGGAGGCGCAGCCATGACGCAGGTTCAAATGCTCATAACCATTGCAATGTGCGTTATCGGGACAATGCTCACAAGGTTCCTGCCGTTTATGGTATTTCCGTCGGGGAAGCCCGTCCCGAAATATGTGCAGTATCTGGGCAAGGCTCTGCCCGGCGCGGCACTGGGGCTGCTTGTGATATACTGCTTCAAGGGCGTTGATATCCTTTCCGGCTCGCATGGGCTGCCCGAGCTTATTTCCCTTGCTGTGATAACCGCGCTGCATTTGTGGCGGCGGAATATGCTGCTGTCTGTCGGCGCGGGCACGGCGGCGTATATGATGCTTGTGAATTTTGTGTTTAAATAACAAAACGCACAGACTATAACAGCCTGTGCGTTTGAAGCGTTATTCCTTAATATGGATCACCTCGACGGGGCAGCCTACTGCCGCGTCCCTGACCTGAATTTCAAAGCCGTCAGGGCTTTTATAGGTTTCGGACAGCCCGTCGTCCGCCATTCGGAAAACCTCCGGGCAGATCTCCGCGCACATTCCGCAGCCTATGCAGCCTTCGCGGTCGATATTCACTTTCATAATGGCACCTCCCATTCGCATTGTGCGAGGGTATTATTGCCGGACAGGAAATGATTTATTCGGTCAGCGTATGAAATTCGTGCGGATAACCGGTTCTCTTTCGGGGAAGCTTATACCCGCCGCCTTTCCCGCTTCGATACAGCGCAGCAGCCACGCCATATTGCGCGCCAGCGTGCGCATGGTCTGAAGTCCCTCCTCGTCTTTCATGACGTCCTCGGGACAGCTTCCGTGAACCTGATTCCAATACTGAGAGGATACTATCGGCATACAGTTTATCGTGAAATATTTGTTGAGCTGGTCGAAAGCAGCCGACGCGCCGCCCCTGCGGCAGCTCACGATATTCGCGGCGGGCTTTCCTCTCAATACCTTGCCGCCCGAATAGAACGCCCTGTCCATAAATGAGGTCATAGCGCCGCTTGCCGCCGCGTAATGAACGGGCGACCCGAAAATGAAGCCGTCTGCGCCTTCCGCTTTCTGCTTAAATTCGTTTACGCAGTCATCAACGAAGCAGCGGTGGAGCTTTGCGCACGCGCCGCAGCCGATGCAGCCTGCTATGGGCTTATTCCCCAACCAGAAGATCTCGGATTCGATCCCGCATTCGCCGAGCGTTTTTTCGATCTCTTTAAGCGCGGTGTAGGTACAGCCGTGCTCATGCGGGCTTCCGTTAACAAGAATTACTTTCATATCATTTACCTCCGTTTTACCGCAGATATGCTCTGCACATATATTATATTACATGAAGTTCACACAAAGTCAATAGCCGGCGGTGAATTTTCATCATTTTTTCAGAAAGAGAAGGAACAGAAAGTGGAGAAAAAACTTACAAAGACCTATGTAGTCGTATTACTGGCGATGGTTTGCTGTATGCTGTGGGGAAGCGCGTTCCCCGTGATAAAGCTGGGCTACGCGGAGTTTTGCATTGACGGCGGCGACACCGCCTCGCAGATATTGTTCGCGGGCTGCCGCTTTTTCCTCGCGGGGGTACTTGCATGGATATTCGGGAGCATTGCCGCGAAAAAACCGCTGCTCCCGAAAAAGCGTTCTATAAAGAAAATAGCGCTGCTCGCCCTGTTTCAGACTGTATTGCAGTATATGTTCTTTTATATGGGACTTGCGCACTGCTCGGGCGTTAAATCCTCCGTTATCGACGGCACTAGCGCGTTCGTTAGCGTGCTGCTTTCGGCGCTTGTTTTCCGTATGGAGAAGCTGACCCCTGCGAAGGTCATAGGGTGCGTCCTCGGCGTTGCGGGGATCGTCGTCGTCAACCTCGGCGGCGAAATGGGCGGCGGCTTTGCGCTCAACGGAGAGGGCTTCATCGTCATTTCAATGCTCTCCTATGCCATGTCTACTATCCTTATCCGCCGCTTTACCGCCGACGGCGACGACCCCGTTATGCTTTCCGCGATACAGTTCGTTGTCGGCGGAGTGTTCATGACCGCGGCGGGGCTGCTCCTCGGCGGCAGGCTCACCGTGCTTACCCCTGCGGGCGCAGGGCTGCTGCTGTATCTCGGCGCGCTTTCGGCGGTGGCATATTCGCTTTGGTCGCTGCTGCTGAAATATAATCCCGTGAGCAAGGTGGCGGTGTTCGGCTTCATGACGCCGATATGCGGCGTGCTGCTGTCTGCGCTTTTCCTCGGGGAAACAAAGCAGGCGTTCAGCATAAACGCGCTCGCAGCACTGCTGCTTGTCTGCTCGGGAATTTATATCGTCAACCGAAAGCAGAAGAATGAATCCTGAATTTGTGCATTATTAACGAAAACGTTGTATGCTTTTTCTCTGTTTGATGTTGAAATTTTACTATAATCACCTTGATTTCTTTGAAGAAATATAGTATAATTAATATAAATTAAACATTGATGTTACAAAGGAGATAAAGCTATGGATTTAGAACACCTTACTCTTTTAGACGTAATAGACAGAAGCACGCTTCAGTCGCTTCAGGACGCATTTTCCGACGCGACGGGAATGGCTGCCCTCGCGACGGACGACACCGGCGCGGTAACACATCTCAGCAATCCGACGGATTTCTGCATGAAATACACCAGAAAGTCCCCTGTCGGCTGCGAACGCTGCAACAAGTGCGACCTTCAGGGCGGCGCGGAAGCCTCCAGAACGGGCAGACCGTCCGTGTACTACTGCCACGGCGGACTTGTTGACTTCGCCGCTCCCATTATTGTCAACGGAAAGCACATAGGCTCGCTTATCGGCGGACAGGTGCTCACCGAGGAGCCTGACGAAAACAAATTCCGCAGGATCGCTGTCGAGATCGGCGTTGACCCCGACGAATACATCGCGGCTCTCCGCAAGGTAAAGATAGTCCCCAAGGAAAAGGTAGACGCGGCGGCAAATCTGCTGTATCAGATGGCGAACGCGCTGTCCATGGCGGGATATCAGCACGCTCTCGCACTGGATAAGATGGAGCGCGAAAAGGCGGACGCGGAAAAGCTTAACAAGGCAGTCGCGGACATCGTTGAAAAGATCGCCAATGTTGACAAGTCCATAAAGGCTCTTGAGGACAGCTTCTCGACGATAAAGGACGCTGCCGCCGCCTCCGCAAAGGCGGTCGACAACACAGACGGCATTGTCAAGACCATAGAGAACGCTTCAACGCAGCTCACCCTTATCGGCTTCAATGCTTCCATAGAAGCGAAGCGCGCGGGCGCGGCGGGTGCAGGCTTCAACGTTATCGCGCAGGAGGTCCGCACGCTTGCCGACAAGAACACGAAGCAGGCGGGCGAGATCGAAAACACGCTCAACGGCATAAAGAAAGCGATGAACGATATCAACAATCAGATAAAGACGGTTTACGCGGGAATTGAAAAGACCGCTTCCGAGATAGAAGCGCTTTCCGCACTTGTCAAGGACACCGGGAACGTTTCCGAAAAGTAATGTAAATAAAGGGCACAGTGCCTTAAAGAATATATGATCAGAAAGGATAATCATTTATGGCAAATCGTTTTATTCTCAACGAAACCTCCTATCATGGCAAGGGCGCAATCTCCGCTGTTGCAGACGAGGCAAAGAACAGGGGCTTCAAAAAGGCGTTCGTATGCTCCGACCCTGATCTTATAAAGTTCGGCGTTACCAAGAAGGTGACAGACGTGCTTGACGCGGCTTCTCTGCCCTATGAGCTGTATTCCGACATCAAGCCCAACCCCACCATTGAGAACGTTCAGCACGGCGTTGAAGCATTCAAGAAGAGCGGCGCGGACTACATAGTTGCTATCGGCGGCGGCTCCTCCATGGACACCGCTAAGGCGATCGGCATTATCATCAACAACCCCGAGTTCGCTGATGTAAGAAGCCTTGAGGGCGTTGCTCCCACAAAGAAGCCCGCAGTTCCGATCATCGCTGTTCCCACCACCGCGGGCACGGCTGCCGAGGTTACTATCAACTACGTTATCACCGACGCAGAAAAGGACAGAAAGATGGTCTGCGTTGACCCGCACGACATTCCTGTCGTAGCAGTTGTTGACCCCGACATGATGAGCAGTATGCCCAAGGGTCTTACCGCCGCAACAGGCATGGACGCGCTGACACACGCTATCGAGGGCTACATCACCAAGGGCGCATGGACGCTGTCCGATATGTTCCACCTCAAGGCTATCGAGATCATTTCCGCTTCGCTTCGCGGCGCGGTTGAGAACACCGCAGAGGGACGCGAGGGCATGGCTCTCGGTCAGTACGTTGCGGGCATGGGCTTCTCCAACGTTGGTCTGGGTATCGTTCACTCCATGGCACACCCGCTCGGCGCGCTGTATGACACTCCCCACGGTATCGCAAACGCGATAATCCTCCCGACTGTAATGGAATACAATGCTCCCATGACAGGCGAGAAGTACCGCGATATCGCTAAGGCAATGGGCGTTAAGGGCACCGAGAGCATGACGCAGGAGGAATACAGAAAGGCAGCCGTTGACGCAGTTAAGCAGCTTGCTGCCGATGTAGGTATCCCCGCAAACCTCAAGGATATCGTAAAGGCAGAGGATATTCCTTTCCTCGCACAGTCCGCTTACGACGACGCTTGCCGTCCCGGCAACCCGAGAGATACTTCCGTTGAGGAGATCACCGAGCTTTACAAGAGCCTTATCTGATTGGTTAAATAATTGCAGCCGCCGGTTACAATGCCGGCGGCTCATCTTGTCGAAGAATACGTTTTGCCCGCGCAGCGGGCATTTTAAATCCGTTTTTTGCCACGGGTCTCCCGGGGCAAAAAACACTTCTATCCGCGCAAGTGTGTCAGAAACGGCTACGCCTTATTCTCGGTATGGCGGCTATGCCGCCATACCGTGCGCGCAGTGCGGATGCTCTCTGTCGGAAAAGTCTTTAGACTTTTTCGACAGACTGAGCCGCCGGTTACAATGCCGGCGGCTGTTTTGTTATTCCTTGTTTTCGTGGGGGACTTCCGCGCCCTCATCGGCGGGAGGCTGCTTAAATTTTATTTTGGTCAGCTTTCGTATGCGCGACCATATGAACGCCATTCCGACGAGGATAAGTTCGGGGATAGTCTGCCACAGCCTTGACACAACGGAAATGACAAGCGCATATTCCATCGGCATTATCTGCGCCAGCCCCCAAGTCATTATGCCCTCTCTTACGCCAAGCCCGCTCGGCGCGAATATCGCGAGGATACCCATTATCGCCGAAACGCCCCATATTCCCGCGCAGTAGAGCATCTGCGAAAGCTGGATATCGGGGTAGATAGACTGCGTGAGGATAAAGAACCCGACGCCGACAATAAGCCAGTTTGCGATGAAAAGCAGTACCACCTTCAGCATCTGCGAATACTTCATCGGTATCATGAGATCCTTTTTGAACAGCTTGCCGATAAGCTTCAGGATAAAGTTTATGATTTTCGGGTGAATGCACACGAAAAACGCGGCGATCAGCGCAATGGTTATCCATTTGTAGTTCTCAAGCAGCTCGTTCGGGAAGAACAGCAGCGACACGATAAACAGCATTGCCGCGCCGAGCAGCGTGCAGATGTTCTCTATAAAGAAGCAGACCGTCACCTTTGGAAGCGGAGCGTCCTCCTCCTTGTAATAGGTGAGCCGCGCGGCGAGCATGAACACCTTTCCGGGGATATACTTGCCGAGTATCGAGTAGAGATAGCTTGTGACCGCCTTTTCGTATTTTATTGAGCAGCCGTTTATCATTGTGATATAATGCCACAATGACGCCAGCGTTATCTTATAGATAAAATAGAACAGCATGGAGAAGATGAATATTCCCCAGTTAACGCCCTCTATTTTGGAGAAATCCTCGCGGTTCTTCCAGAAATACCACGCGAGAAACACGACCACCAGCACGCCGAACGCTATCTTGCACGCCTTTAATATCTTTTGTTTGTTGACCTTTATTTTCATGTTCACCGCCTCAGAAGCTCAGCAGGACGCGGATAAAGCACATATAATAATACACGAACCACGTTGGCATTTTTTCAAGCTTTTCAAGCTTTTCCCGGCTGAATTTCATGTTGCGCCAGCCGAGCCTGAACGCAAGGCGGTGGTTCCAGCGGCACTTTCCGCTGACGTCAACGTTGAGCGGCTTGCCCTCCTTTTGGAACAGCTCCTGCTTTGCCTTGGCGCAGTTCCACTTGAACACGAGCGCGCGCTTCTGCGAGCGGAGCATACGCTCGTCGTCAAGCTTTGCGTCGACTATCGCGCCCGCTTGTACGGCGGAGCGGTACATCTCAAGCGCCCGCTGCGTGCGGATAACGCAGCTTGTGTGCTTTATCGGGTTCTTTTTCATCTCCTTGAGCCAGATGTCGCCGAAGCTTATGTCGGCGGCGTAGCCGTACTGATCCTGACACACCATGCAGCTTTCGCGGCTGAAAAAGTACGCGTTTTTGTAGGCGCATATCGTTTTCGGGTAGGAGAGGGTCTTTTCGCTGCCGTCGGCGTATTTAACGGTGGACAGCCCGCGCCAGTGACCGCGGCGGTAATACAGCCGCACCGCGCCGTCAAGAGATATTTTCTTTTTCTTAAGAGGAACAAGCGTCGCGTTTTCATGGTGGCTGCCCGAGCAGTAAAGCCCGAGCTTGAGCACTACCTTTTCTTTCAGCGCGGGCTTGTGCTCAAGTATGTTGTCGAACGCCCGCATCTGACACGGAACAAGCACCACGGCAAGCCTGCCCTTGAAATCCTCAAGCATTTTAGTATGCTGAAGCAGCGGCATTGACATATACACCGATGAAGAAGCCTCGCGAAGCTGCTCGGGGGTTGTCGCGATGTAGGACTTGTAGCCGAGCTTTCCGTCCTTTATATCGCTGCGGGTGACCCATGCGCCGTCTATCTGCCCGCTTTCCAGCAGGTGGCACAGCAGCGCGGTGACCATTCCTCCCGAGGCAGCATTGGCGCGTATCGTTTCGTCGGCGGCGTAGCCCATGCGGCAGCAGAGGTGCTTGCCGATGTATTTATCGGGGTCGTTGAAATCAAGGAGCTTTACCTTTTTCGGCTTTTCCATAACCTTGTCAATGACCTCGCTTATCAGTCGGATATTGTCGCGGGAGCTTTCGAGGACATCGGGCAGCGCGGCGCGTATCTGTCCGCGGATATTATCGCTCTCCGCGATAAAGCCGATGAACTTTTCCTTCAGCTTGTCAAGGTCAAGCTGCGAGAAATCCACCGCGTATTCACCCAGCCCGAACATATCAAGGACTTCCTTGTACTTGTGGCTCCAGCCGATAAGCAGAGTAGGGACGCATTTTTCGAGAGCGCCTATCATTGCGTGGAATCGGCTCGCAACAAGCGCGTCGCAGCGTGAGATGAGCTCGCGTATCTCCTCGGGGGACATTTCGCGCGGATACCACCGCACCGCAGCCTTGTCGCGCACCGAATTATATACCTCGCCGCATATGAGCAGGTCGTTGTTGCGGGGCTTGACGCTTCCCTCGCGGGCGGCGTTGGCGATTATGAGGACATTGTAGTCCTTTTCGTTGAGCCAGTTTATAAAGTTGGTCATTATCCCCTTGTAATCCTTGCCGAGCTTTTCGCACTTGCCCTGAACAACGCTGGATATCGACAGCGCGATAACACGCTTTTTGTAGAAATTGTCCTCCTCGCAAAGCTTTTCGACCTTTTCCGTCCAATACTCGCTGTCGGGCATGGAAAACGCTCCGTCGGCGCACAGCTTGACATTTTTGGTTATGCCTATGGACGCGAGGTTATCCTGCGTTATTTTTCCGCGCGCGCAGATAAGCTTTATTTTCGGCAGTATCCACTTGGCGAGGAATTTGTTCCACGGGTTCTTGAACGTGCCGAGAGCCTGCGAATATTTTACAACGGGAACGCCGCACAGCATAGGCACCGCCGCGCAGACGAACGCGTATGTATTCATGACGAAGCCGCGGCTGTCTACGAACGAAATACCCGCCTCGTCGATAACGAGGTCGCACTGCGAATATGCCTTGATTATCTTGTCCATTTTAAGCAGCTTTCCGAAAAACGGTACGAACCGCAGGAAGCTGTACAGTATTGCGAGCGGGAAAGACAGGAAAAGAAGCCGCTCGGGCTTTGCGTTGACGACCTTTATGTTGTCGTATTTCTCGGGCATTTCGGCTATGAGCTTTCTGTCCGCGGCGGGGTAAGTCGACATTAAGAAAATGTTCAGCCGCTCGCCGTATTTTTCGCGGAGCTGCTTTACGCTGCTTTGAAGCATGGCTGCCGCGCCCTTGTTACCGCTGAAGCAGGCGGCTGTTATTGCTATGTTTACCGATCTCATGTGATAACCATTCCTTTAGCTTGATTTGGGTGTTTTCTTGACTTTGATTTTGAAATGCCTGCCGCACTTTCTTGCGAGAAGATCTCTGAGCTGCATGGGCGTTCCGCGCAGGAACTGCGTTTTGTCGCAGATTATTGTTTCGGCGCGCTTTCCGTTTTCGTCGACGGGGAAGAGGTAGAAGCTGTGGGCGCATTCCACCGCCTGTGTTATCCGGCTGTACGGCAGGGAACGGCGCGCTGCTTCGGCGTCGTCGTCGGCGGCGGATACCCTTGCGACGGAGTTTCCGTCGGCGTCTACCTGCTGCTTTTGTGGAACGGCGCGGGATATCGTGAGATTAATCTCCTCCTCGGCAAATTCCGCGTTAATGACCTTGTTGTAGTAGTCCTCGAGGGAATCCGCCTGCTTGTTGAAATAATGGATACGCATATTATGCGGCAATGTCGCAAAAATAAGGAATATCACGCCGAATATCACCGCGAGCACCCATTCCGAGCACCACACCGCCGACAGCATTATAAGGAAGAAAAACGCCGCCGCGTAATAACAGAACGTCTGGAACGGCTTTACCCGCAGGAGGTACAGGAAGTCGGAATATGCGCGTATGCGCGCCATGGTGCATTCCGTTTCGCATACGGGAGGACCCGCGTCCTCGCGGCTGTCCGCGTTCAGCTCCGCGAGCAGCTTTGTCAGCTTCTGCTCGGTCGACTGGAGCATTTCCTTTTTTCTCTGACGAAATGTCATATATAACATTCTCCTTTTGAAATCGCAGAATTATCAATCTTTCTTATTATAACACTTTATGCTCCGAAATGCAACACAGGGACGAAAAAATCACAAAAAATTCACATGAAACCTATTGGCAATATAACCAAAAATGCTCTTTTGCATAATCAACATAATGTAAAATTAGCTGAACAAAAATTACAAAACGGATACAAAACGCGCTTTTGCGGTTACAATACCGTGAAAACGGTTGACTTTTTCGCTCGTTTGGGGTATAGTATTATAGTACAGAAGTCTGCTTTCAGTTCAAGGACTTTTTTATGAAAGGTATAACCGAATGATAAAGGAAACAACTTTATGCATGGGCTGCATGAACGACAAGCCCTATGACGGTCCGTGCAAGCTCTGCGGATATAGCGACGACGCGCCCTGTATCCCGGGGTATCTTGTCCCCAAGACGTTCCTCAATGAGAGGTATATCGTGGGCAAGCTGCTAAGCTACAACGGCGAGGGCGCTGTTTATATGGGCTATGACGCCGCGGCGGGCGCAAAGGTGACCATAAAGGAATTTATGCCCGACACGCTCTGCTCAAGAAAGCGCGGCGAAACCGAGATGACAGTTAATCCCGAGTCCAGCGCGCTCTACAAGACATATATGTCGGAGTTTGCCGACCTCAACCGCTCGCTCATGAAGCTGCGCGGAATGGCGCATATACAGGCGGTGCTTGACGTTTTCTATGAAAACGGGACCTGCTACGCCGTGTTTGAGTTTATAAGCGGCATTTCGCTCAAGACCTATCTCTTAAACTCCGCGGGCGAGCTTTCGTGGGAGCAGGTCAAGGAGCTTTTCCCGCCGATACTGACGACGCTCAGCCTTGTCCACGCGGCGGGGATAATCCACCGCGGTATCTCTCCGCAGACGATATTCGTTACGGACAAAATGGAGCTCAAGCTTGCGGGGTTCTGCATTTCCGCGGCGCGCACGACCAACACCGAGATAGCCTGCGAGGTGTTCTCGGGGTATGCCGCGCCGGAGCAGTACACCAACGAGATAAACGGCACATGGACGGACGTTTACGGCATTTCCGCCGTGCTTTACCGCGCGCTCACGGGGACAGCCCCTGCGGAAGCCATCGCCCGCACGGGCGGAAGTATGCTGGAGCCGATGATGATAAACAGGAACATTCCGCAGAACGTTTCACGGGTCATCATGAGCGGCATGAAGCTCTCGCCCGAGTCGCGCATACGCAGCATAACCGAGTTTGTCGACAAGCTTTTCGCACAGCCGAAATATATCCCCTCGGAAAACGGCGCGCGCAATGAGCGCCCCCTGACGCGTCAGCAGGAAAAGCGCCTTAAAAAGCAGAAAAAGGAGCGCGTCAAGACCATTGTCGTGCTTGCCGTGGTGGGAGTTGTTCTTATTACGTTCGCGGTGGTATTCGCGCTGACGATATCCGGCGCGTTCGGCGCGGGGTCAGCCGGCGGCTCCGAGCCGGAGCCGTCGCAGGCGGTGACCGAGGAGGTTTCCGTACCGGAGCAGACATCCTCCGTACCCGTTACAACGTCGCAGCCGCCCGACACTACGCCTGTTGCGCCCGAGGCGAACATCAGCGTCCCTGACTTCACCAACCGCCGCTATGAAAACACCGTTTCGCGCTACGAGGGCATTTTCACGTTCATTCCGACCTATGAATATTCCGACGAATATGCGGCGGGAATGATGTTCGATCAGTCTGTCGATGCGGGAACGTTCGTCAGCGAAGGCGTTCAGATAGAGGTCAAGGTCAGCAAGGGACGCAGCCTCGTCCCGCTGCCCGAATATGAGGGAATGACCCTGAGCGCTTACATAAGGGAGCTCAGCAGCCAGAATATAAAATATTCTGTCAGCAAAAAGAAAACAAACGATGTTCCCGACGGAAATGTCGCGGAGTGCAGCAAGGCGGTGGGCGACCTTGTGAACGTTGCCGACGGGGAAACGATAACCGTATATGTCGCGCAGAATTTCGAAGCGGAGCCTGCTCCCGAAACTGCCGACGAATCGGGAGATACGACCGCCGCCGAGGGCGGAAACGAAACGGAGGAGCAGGAATAACATATGGATCTGGGCGAAATAAGGAAAAAGATCGACGCTATCGACGATGAAATGCTTGAGCTTTTTATAAAGCGCATGGGGCTTGCATCGGACGTTGCGCGCTATAAAGCGGCGAACAACATGGTGATTTTTCAGGGCGACCGCGAGAAATTCATCATCGACAATGTTAAGCAGAATACCCCCGAAAATTACCGCAAGGGCGCCGAATTTCTGTTCATGAACATCATGGACATTTCAAAATGCCTTCAGATAAACGACATAACGCCGGATATCGAGATACCGCATAAGAAAAAAGCGTCGGAGCGCCCCTCCGTCGCGGTTCAGGGCACGAGCGGCGCTTACGGGCACGCCGCCTGCACCAAGCTTTTCGGAAACGGCAGCGTAAGCTTTTTCGCAAGCTTTGCGGAGGTTTTTGAGGCTGTCGAGAACGGCGACGTCGATTACGGCATTATCCCCGTAGAAAACAGCACCGCGGGCGAGGTCACGATCAATATGGATCTCCTCGAAAAGCACAATGTGTACATCTGCCGCACGGTAAGGGTGGAGTGCGCCCATGTTCTCGCGGCGAAGCACGGAGTGCGCGAGGAGGATATCAGAATACTTTTCGGGCATGAGCAGGCTATACGTCAGTGCTCGCATTATATCGAGGGCAGGAGCGGGCTCACCGTTATCCCGTACCACAACAACGCCTCTGCGGCGGCTATGGTCGCGGAGAACCCGAGCAACGCGCTCGGCTGCATCTGCTCGGAGGAATGCGCGGAGATGCACGGGCTGGATATCGTACATAAGGGCATAGCCTCCGACCCGAACAATTCAACGCGGTTCATCTGCATTTCGCGCGGCGTAGAGGTGTACGACGACGCGGACACGGTTGCGGTGTCGCTTTCGATACCCAACATTTCCGGCGCGCTTTACCGCCTGCTGACAAAGTTCGCGGTGAACGGGCTGAGCATGACAAAGATACAGTCCAAGCCGCTTCCCGTCGAGGTCAAGAAGAATTTCCCCGACGACTATATGTTCTACATCGAGTTCACGGGGAACATCGGGCAGCCTGTTATCCGCAAGCTGCTGCGTAATTTTGAAACAGAGCTGAATTATTTCAAGTTCCACGGAAATTTTAAGGGGTAATCATCTGCTATGGTTTCGGTTATTATTCTCGCCGCAGGCGCTTCGCTGCGCATGGACGGCGTAAACAAGCAGCTCGAGAAGATAGGCGATACGCCTGTTTTCGTGATGAGCGCGCTAAAGTTTGACTGCTGTGAAAAGGTCGGCGAGATCATCATTGCCGCCCCGCAGAATGACGCGGCGCGGTATGAAAAGCTGGCAAGAAATTTCGGCGTTACAAAGCTCGCGGCGGTGACGGAGGGCGGCGCTACGCGCTTTCTTTCGGTAAAGAATGCGCTGGAGCGCGTTTCGCCCAAGGCGGATTTTGTCGCGATACACGACGGCGCACGCCCGCTGATACTGACCGAGGATATCGAGCGGGTGCTGATTGACGCGGAGAAATACAACGCTGCGATAGCGGCTGTTCCCGCGTCGGACACCGTAAAGCTTGTCGGGGCGAACGGCTTTATCGAGAGCACCCCGCCCCGCAGCAAGGTTTATTACGCGCAGACGCCGCAGGTCTTTCGCAAAAAGCTGTATCTCGACTGCGTTGAAAAGCTCGGGAACAGCGCCGAGAACGTCACCGACGACAGCAGCATACTTGAGCTGTGCGGCGAGTATGTCAGAGTGACGGAGGTTTCGGGCTGCAACATGAAGATAACCCGCCCCGACGACCTTGCCGCGGCAAAGGCTGTCCACAGCGGACGGAAAACGGTGAAGATGATATGATAAGGATAGGTCACGGATACGACGTTCACCGCTTCGCCGAGGGGAGAAGGCTCGTCCTGTGCGGCGAGGAGATACCCTGCGGCGAGGGTCTGCTGGGGCATTCCGACGCGGACGTTGCGGTGCACGCGCTTATGGACGCGGTGCTGGGCGCGCTTGCGCTGGGGGATATCGGGAAGCTTTTCCCCGACAACGATCCCGCATACGAGGGCGCGGATTCAATGAAGCTGCTTGCACAGGTGACCGCGTTAATGCGGCGCGAGGGGTTTGACCTCGGCAACGCAGATATCACCGTTATTGCCGAAAGACCGAAGCTTGCGAAATATATCCCGAAAATGCGGGAGAACATCGCCCGCGCGTTCGGGTGTGATGTCGGCTGTGTTTCTGTCAAGGCGACCACCGAGGAGGGGCTTGGCATAGCGGGAAAAGGTATCGCCGCGCACGCGGTGGTGCTTCTGGAGAAAAAGTGAAGATCGCGTCGGAGAATATCAGCTCCGGCGCTTTTTTTATAAAATTACCCCGATAGCACTTGCAAAATAGCGCAGAACAGGGTATAATAAATATGGAGCGCCTCTGAAAAACTTGTTTCGTCAAACCGTTTTTTGGAGAGGTCCCTATGTATCTTGTATTATCCGCCGAGGTGAAATAAATGGAATTTATCAGCGAGCGCACCGCGTTCACCCTGCTTTCGGAAACTGTCGTAAAAGCGGGAGTGTCCCTGTTCAACGCCGTCAAGTATATCTACATGATCGCGGACAAGGATTTCTATAATATCAACATAAAGGATATTTTCAGGATCTCGCTCAACGACGTCACAAACACGACCTGCCTTTTCAACACGGGGATAAAGCTCGACAAGGAGCGCTGCAAGGAAATGAACTCCCCCGAGTACGAGCGCGTGCTGTCGCTGATGGTTTATTCCTTCGCGGTAAGGCTGCCCGAGCTTAAAAATGTCAAAACAAAGGGCGGAACGCTCACCGATAAGCAGATACGCATGATTTTCGACATGGTGACCGCAAAGGGCGCTGCAAATTTCGAGAACGTCATCACGGACGACTTCGATGACATACGCCGAATGGTGAAGCAGGGGCGGAGCGTTCCCGCATACGACGCGGAATGGTTCAAGGGGTATATTTATTCATATGTTCCCGCCCTCGCGGCGATAAATAACAAGAACGTTTTCCTGCTCGGAAGTGCGGACATTCTGTTCACGCTGTTCCACAGCTGCCTTGAGGAACAGCTTGAAAGGCTGCTGGACTCGCTTTCCGCGCAGGCGTGAGATAATATTTGTAAAGGGAGTATCGTTATGGCAAGGGTTAAAATTTGTGCGGACAGCGTTTGCGACCTTTCGGAGGAATTCAAAAAAAGGTATGACATCAGCGTTGTCCCGCTGTATGTGACAAAGGGCGATCAGACGCTCAAGGACGGTGTTGAGATATCGCAGAAGGACGTTTTCGCGCATTACCGCTCGACGGGTAAGCTCTGCTCGACGAGCGCGGTCAATGTGGACGATTTTACCAAATTTTTTGAGGAACAGCTTGTCGGCTATGACGAGCTTATTATCATTACGATAAGCGCGGAGTTTTCCGGCTGCTATCAGAACGCCTGCATTGCCGCCGAGGAATTTCCGAATGTCCGCGTGGTGGATTCGAGAAATCTTTCAACGGGAGAGGGGCTTGTCGCGGTGTCCGCTGCCAAGCTTGCCGCAGAGGGGCTTTCCGCCGACGAGATATGCGAAAGGCTTTCCGACATTATTCCCCGCGTCGACGCGAGTTTCTTTGTCGCTAATGTGGAATACCTGCACAAGGGCGGCCGCTGCTCCACCATTGCCGCGCTGGGGGCAAATCTGCTTAAATTAAAGCCCTGCATAGACGTTACAGACGGCAGGATGAAGGTGACCAAGAAATACCGCGGCAGCATAGAAAAGACGATATGCGACTATGTCAGGGACAGGCTGACCTCCGTCGAGCCCGAGGACGACCTTATTTTCATAACGCATACGACCTCCCGCGGGAACACCGACCTCACGGCTGCGGAGATAAAGAAATACCGCAGCTTTAAGGAGATAGCGGTGACCGACGCGGGCTGCACAGTCGCTTGTCACTGCGGCGAGGACACGCTCGGTATTCTTTTCATAAGAAAGAAAGCGCAGCAGTAAAAAACGGCAGGCAATGCGCATATACTTAACCGAAGTGAGGTGTTGTATATGCAGGAGCCGGGAAAATTCGCATTTATTGAGCAGGAGCGCCCTGCGCTTGTCGCGCAGATACGCGGCAGCGCGGCATATCCCGACGTAAAGGGCACGGCGAAGCTGTATTGGCTTTCGGAGGGAATGTACGCGGTGTTTGAGCTTGAGGGGCTGCCGCCGGACATGGTGCTTGGATTTCATATCCACGATGGACCGGCGTGTGGCGTTGCCGCGGGGGCGGTGCCCTTTGCCGCCGCGGGAGATCATTTCAGTGTTTGCAGCGAGGATATGCGGTGCGGGCGTCACCCGTATCACGCGGGAGATCTTCCGCCGCTTTTCTCCGACGAGAGCGGCAGGGCTTCGTCGCAGATCTTCACAAAGCGGACGGACGTTTCCGGCGTTTCGGGTAAGCCCATAGTTGTACATAGAATGTCGGACGATCTTATGACACAGTCTGCGGGCAATTCGGGCGTCAGGATAGCCTGCGGACTGCTCGCGGAAAATATTTAGTAAAATCAAAATAAAGGAGATAAAAAATATGTCAAGTGAAATAAGAGATGAAAACCTCTGGGAGAGCGGCGCGCGCAAGATCGCGTGGGTAAAGCGGAATATGCCGCTGCTCAACGGAATAGAAAAGGAGTTCGCACAGGAAAAGCCCTTTGCGGGAATGAAGGTCGCGCTGTCGGTGCACCTTGAGGCAAAGACTGCGTATCTCTGCAAGGTATTGGCGGCGGGCGGCGCCGAGATGTATGTTACGGGAAGCAATCCGCTGTCCACACAGGACGACGTTGCGGCGGCGCTCGTGCATGACGGGCTGAATGTTTTTGCATGGCACGCGGCGACCGACGAGGAGTACCACCGCCACATTTCCCGCGTTATTGAGGCTGCACCGAACATTATCATAGACGACGGCGGCGACCTTGTTCACCTTATCCACGACGAGCGCCCCGACCTTATCCCGAACGTTATCGGCGGCTGCGAGGAAACGACTACGGGCATAATCCGCCTTAAAGCAATGGATAAGGCGGGCGCGCTGAAATTCCCGATGGTGCTGGTAAACGACGCGGACTGCAAGCACCTTTTCGACAACCGCTACGGCACGGGTCAGTCGGTTTGGGACGGTATCAACCGCACGACTAACCTTATCGTTGCGGGCAAGAATGTCGTTGTCGCGGGCTATGGCTGGTGCGGCAAGGGCGTTGCCATGCGCGCAAAGGGGCTGGGCGCCGACGTTATCGTCACCGAGATAGACCCGATAAAGGCAATGGAAGCCGTTATGGACGGGTTCAAGGTTATGCCCATGCGCGAGGCTGCTAAGGTGGGCGACTTCTTTGTCACCGTTACCGGCTGCGCGGACGTTATCGGCGAGGAAGCGTTCCTCAACATGAAGGACGGCGCGATATGCTGCAACGCGGGTCATTTCGACGTTGAGGTAAACATGGCGAAGCTGCGCGAGATAGCGCAGGAGAGTTACCTTGCGCGCAACAATATCATGGGCTATAGGCTCGCTAACGGCAACACCGTTTTCGTTATTGCAGAGGGCAGACTGGTCAACCTTGCGGCGGGCGACGGTCACCCTGCGGAGATAATGGACATGAGCTTTGCGATACAGGCGCTGTCGGCGCATTATATCGCGGTGAACAAGGGGAAACTCGGCACCTCCGAGGGCAATATGACGCTTAACGTTCCCGCCGAGGTGGACAAGAAGGTCGCGCTGCGCAAGCTTGCCGCATGGGGGATCGAGATAGACAAGCTTACTCCGGAGCAGGAAAAGTATCTTGGCAGCTGGGAAGTCTGAGCCTTTGTAAAGATGTTTAATATACTTGTTGTAGACGACCATGCGCATATTAGGCGCCTTTATGAATATACCCTCGAAAAGAACGGCTATCAGCCCTTTACCGCCGCGAACGGCGAGGAGGCGCTGAATGTCCTTGATAACGAGCATATAGACCTTATAATTCTTGACGTGATGATGCCCGTGCTGGACGGCTACGGATTTCTCAAGGAGATACGCTCGTCGGGCTGCGAGGTGCCCGTCCTTGTGATAACCGCGCGGGATTCCGCAGAGGACGTCCGAAAGGCGTTCACCCTCGGGACGGATGATTTTATGGTAAAGCCCGTCGACGAGGTGGAGATGCTGCTAAGGATAAAGGCGCTGCTGCGGCGCAGCAGGATAAGCGAGGAGCAGCGGATAACCGTCGGCGGCACGGAGCTTATTTACGACAGCTTTTCCGTCGTAAGGGACGGGAAAGTGACGGTGCTGCCGAAAAAGGAATTTCAGATACTGTTCAAGCTGCTGTCTTTCCCGAACAAGACCTTCACGCGGGCTAACCTCATGGAGGAGTTCTGGGCTATGGACAGCGAGAGCGAGGCGCGAACGGTAGACGTACATATCAACCGCCTGCGCGAGCGGTTCCGCGATAACGACGATTTCAGCATCGTGACGGTGCGCGGGCTTGGCTACAAGGCGGTAAGGAACGCGGGAAAGGGCTGAGCATGGAATTCAGAGGAAGCAAGCGGGCGGTGGATATCGCCGCGCCGCAGGAGCGTTCGGCACTGAAGGATCTGCCCGAAACCGGCGAAAAGCCGCGGCACAGATTTCTCGGCGGCGTGAGCCGACTTGGTCTGAAGCTTAGCTTTCTGGTGCTTATAATACTTCTCGGCGCGGACGTTCTGACGTTCACCTCGACGATAGTGATAGGCTTTGTCACGGGCGGAACGAACGACACGGTGCAGGTCATCGGCGCGGTCGGAGCGAGTATTTTCATCGGCGTGCTGCTTTCGCTGATAATCGGCAACACTGTTATACGCCCGCTTTCGGAGCTTATAAAGGCAACAAAGCGGGTTTCGGACGGCGATTACACCGCGAAGCTTGAGATAGGCTGGAGCGAGAAGCATACCGTCCGCGAGCTGTCCGATCTTATAAGAATGTTCAACGAAATGACGGAGGAGCTGCGGCGTACCGAGCTTTTCCGAAAGGACTTCATCTCCTCGTTTTCCCATGAGTTCAAAACGCCGCTCGCGTCGATACGCGGGTTCGCGCGGCAGCTTTACGAGGGCGGGCTGACGCCGGAGCAGGAAAAGGAATTTTCCCGTATAATACTTGAGGAAACGGAGTTTTTGTCGGAGCTTTCGTCCAACACGCTGATGCTGACTAACCTTGAAAACAAGGATATAGTTACCGAAAAGACGGAATTTTCGCTTGACGAGCAGCTTCGCGGCTGTATGCTGCGGCTGGAGCCGCTGTGGTCGGAAAAGGACATTGAGATCGACATGGAGGGGCTGGACAGCGTCCGCTTCTTCTGGAATGAGCAGCTGCTTGCGCATATCTGGCACAACCTTTTCGACAATGCGGTGAAATTCACCCCCGCTGGCGGGACGATAAAGGTCGGGTGCAAGCGTTCGGGCGGGTTTATCGTCGTTACCGTTTCGGACAATGGCTGCGGTATCGAGCCCGAGGCGCTGCCGCATATATTCGAGAAATTCTATCAGGCGGATAATTCCCACGCGATAAGGGGAAACGGGCTCGGGCTCGCTCTCGTCAAGCGTATCGCGGAGCTCTGCGGCGGCAGCGTCAGCGTTGAGTCCGAAAAGGGAAAGGGTACGACATTCACCGTCCGTCTGAGAAATGACAGACAGCAATAATGCACAGATAGGAGTAAAAAATGAACGAGGTATATGAAAAGCTGCTGAAATGCTACGAGTCCTTTGAAAAGAAGATATCCTTCCGCCCCGAGCTTGCGCTGATACTTGGCAGCGGGCTGGGCGACTACGCGGACACTATGGACGTTAAGGAAACGCTGGATTACCGCGAGCTGGAGGGCTTCCCGATAAGCACCGTTCTCGGTCACAAGGGGCGCTTCGTGTTCGGCTATGCGGGGGGAGTTCCCATTGTTGCGATGCAGGGCAGGGTGCATTATTACGAGGGGTATTCCGTGCAGGACGTGGTGCTTCCGACGCGGCTGATGAAGCTGATGGGCGCAAAGACGCTGTTCCTCACCAACGCGGCGGGGGGTATCAATCCGTCGTTCCATGCGGGGGATTTCATGCTGATCACCGACCACATCTCGTCGCTCGTTCCGTCGCCGCTTATCGGGGCTAACATTGAGGAGCTCGGCACACGCTTCCCTGATATGTCGGAGGTGTACAGCCGCAGGCTGCGCAGCATAATCGAGCAGTCGGCGGCGGCTGAGGGCGTTCCGCTTCAGCGCGGCGTTTATATTCAGACGACGGGTCCCAACTATGAAACTCCCGCCGAGATAAGGGCATACGGCAGGCTCGGCGCGGACGCGGTAGGAATGTCCACGGCTGTGGAGGCAATGGCTGCGCGTCATGCGGGAATGGAGATATGCGGCATAAGCTGCATAAGCAACCTTGCGGCGGGAATATCCGCAAATCCGCTCACTCACGCCGAGGTTCAGGAAACGGCGGACAGGGTTGCGCCGCTGTTCAAGCGGCTCGTCACCCGCGCGATATCCGATATTCACAAGGCGTAACAGATAATATTCAACCGAGAGCCGTCTTCGTTTCGCGCGGGGAGCGGCTCTGTTTTTTACTGATTGGAAAGGTGATAAATCATGATTTTCACAGAGGTGAAGCGGGATAAGAAAAGGTATATCGATCTGCTTTTGCTGGCGGACGAGCAGGAGGATATGATTGACCGCTATCTTGAACGCGGGACAATGTACGCGCTTTCCGACGAAGCCGACAGTAAGGTCAAAGCAGTCTGCGTTGTCACCGACGAGGGCAGCTCTGTTCTTGAGATAAAGAATATCGCGGTGCTTCCGGAATGTCAGCGCATGGGCTTTGGCAGGTACATGATACGGTTTATCGAAAATACATACAAGGGCGCTTACGATGTCCTTAGGGTCGGGACAGGCGACAGCCCGTTGACTATCCCGTTTTATCAGAAATGCGGATTTACGGAAGCGTACAGAATAAAAGGCTTCTTTACAGACAATTATGACCACCCTATATTTGAATGCGGAAAGCAGCTTGTTGACATGGTGTGCCTTGAGAAACATCTGTAAAAGAAGTATATTACATTACGGAATATAAAAACCCCCGCTCTCATTGCGAAAGCGGGGGTAGTTTTGCTTAATTATCTGTAAAGATCGGGGCGCGCCTTGTAGGACGTGTGGAGTATATCATGAGCCTTGTGGCTGTTGGGCTCGCCGAGGAATTCCTTGTACAGGGTCTGTATGTCGGGATTTTCGTGCGAGCAGCGCATTGTGTTCGCCTCGTCAAGACCGTACAGAACCTTTGCGCGCTCTGCGCGGATATCGGTGAAGTTGCGAACATAGCCGGGCTGGATAACCTGACCGCCGCCGTTTACGCAGCCGCCGGGGCAAGCCATGATCTCGATGAACTGGTAGTCAGCCTCGCCCGCTCTTACCTTCTTGAGAAGTGCCTTAGCGTTAGCAAGACCGCTTGCGATAGCAACCTTTACGTCCATGCCGTTTACGTTGTAGGTAGCTTCCTTGATACCCTCTACGCCGCGGACTTCCTTGAACTCAATGGGCGTGCTGTCAGGCTTTCCGGTGAGTGTCCATACTGCTGTGCGGAGGGCTGCCTCCATAACGCCGCCTGTCGCGCCGAAGATAACGGCTGCGCCCGTGCCTGTGCCGAGCGGGCTGTCGCATACTTCATCGGGCAGGTCGTTGAACATGATACCCGCCTTCTTTATCATGCGCGCAAGCTCGCGGGTCGTTATGGAGATATCGAGGTCGGGAACGCCTGCGGCGGACTGATCATCTCTGCCTATCTCGTACTTCTTCGCGGTGCAGGGCATAACGGAAACGCTTACGATGTTGTCGGGGTTAATGCCCATCTTCTGCGCGTAGTAGGTCTTGAGAACCGAGCCGAACATCTGCTGCGGCGACTTGCAGGTGGACAGGTTGGGGATAAAGTCGGGGAAGTAGTTCTCGCAGTAACGGATCCATCCGGGCGAGCAGGAGGTTATCATCGGGAGCTTGCCGCCGTTCTGAACCCTGTCAATGAACTCGGCAGCCTCTTCCATGATGGTAAGGTCTGCGGAGAAGTTGGTATCAAATACCTTATCAAAGCCGAGTCTGCGCATTGCAGCGATCATCTTGCCCTCGACATTGGTGCCTATGGGCAGACCGAACGCTTCGCCGAGGGACGCACGGACAGCGGGAGCTGCCTGTACAACAACGAACTTATCGGGGTCTGCAATTGCGTCGAGCACCTTCTGGGTGTCGTCCTTCTCGGTGAGAGCGCCTGTCGGGCAGGCGGTGATGCACTGACCGCAGGAAACGCAGGCGGTGTCAGCAAGCGGCATATCGAATGCGGAAGCTATCTGTGTAGCAAATCCGCGCTCGTTCGCGCCGATAACGCCGATACCCTGTGTTACGGAGCAGGCAGCAACGCAGCGGCGGCAGAGAATGCACTTGCTGTTGTCGCGGCTCATATGTACCGCGCTGTCGTCTATTTCAACGGCGGGATTTTCGCCCTCGTAGAAATTCTCCTCAACGCCGTACTCGTTGCACAGCGCCTGAAGCTCGCAGTTACCGCTTCTTACGCAGGAGAGGCATTCCTTCTTGTGGTTGGAGAGGATAAGCTCGAGCGTTGTTCTGCGGCTGTTTATTACCTTGGGTGTGTTGGTGAATATCTCCATGCCCTCGTTTACGGGGTAAACGCAGGCAGCTACAAGGCTCCTTGCGCCCTTGACTTCCACAACGCAGATACGGCAGGCGCCTATGGCGTTGATGTCCTTGAGATAACAAAGCGTGGGTATTCTGATTCCGGCAAGTCTTGCCGCCTCGAGGATCGTGCTGCCCTCGGGAACGGAGCATTCGATACCGTTGATTTTTATATTTACCATAATTCTCTGTTCCTTTCCGTTTATGCCTTGGAGATAGCGCCGAACTTACAGTTGGACATACATACGCCGCACTTGATGCACTTGCTCTGGTCGATGGTGAACGGGCTTCTGATCTCGCCGCTGATAGCGCCGACAGGGCACTTCTTCGAGCAGAGCGAGCAGCCCTTGCACTTCTCGGGGTCGATGCGGATCTGGAGCAGATCCTTGCAGACGCCTGCGGGGCATCTCTTGTCCTTTACATGGGCGATATACTCGTCCTTGAAGTAGCGCAGTGTGGAAAGAACAGGGTTCGGAGCTGTCTGACCGAGGCCGCACAGCGCGTTTTCCTTGATGTAGTAGCAGAGCTTCTCCATCTTGTCGAGGTCTTCCATGGTAGCCTTGCCCTGTGTGATCTTGGTGAGTATCTCATACAGACGCTTTGTACCGATACGGCAGGGCGTGCACTTGCCGCAGGACTCGTCAACGGTGAAGTCGAGGAAGAACTTTGCGATGTCGACCATGCAGTTGTCCTCGTCCATTACGATAAGTCCGCCGGAGCCCATCATGGAGCCGATGGAGATAAGGTTGTCGTAGTCGATCGGGATATCGAGGTACTGCGGAGGAATGCAGCCGCCGGAGGGACCGCCCGTCTGCGCAGCCTTGAACTTCTTGCCGTTCGGGATACCGCCGCCGATCTCCTCGATTACCTCGCGGAGCGTTGTACCCATAGGAACTTCAACAAGACCGGTGTTGTGGATCTTGCCGCCGAGGGCGAATACCTTTGTGCCCTTGGACTTCTCGGTACCCATTGCAGCGAACCACTCGGGACCGTTAAGGATTATCTGACAGACGTTAGCGTAGGTTTCAACGTTGTTGAGGATAGTGGGCTTGCCGAACAGACCCTTTACTGCGGGGAACGGAGGACGGGGTCTGGGCTCGCCGCGGTTGCCCTCGATGGAGGTCATCAGAGCAGTCTCCTCGCCGCAGACGAACGCGCCCGCGCCGAGTCTTAAACCAAGGCGGAAGCTGAAGCCTGTGCCAAAGATGTCGTCGCCCAGCATACCGATCTCTTCTGCCTGCTTTATTGCGATTTCAAGACGCTCGATAGCGACGGGGTATTCCGCACGAACGTAGATATAGCCCTGATTTGCGCCGATAGCGTAGCCGGCGATAGCCATAGCCTCGATAACGGAATGGGGGTCGCCCTCGAGAACGGAACGATCCATGAATGCGCCGGGGTCGCCCTCGTCGGCGTTGCAGCATACATACTTCTGCTCGTTTACGCTCGCCTTTGCGAACTTCCATTTAAGACCGGTGGGGAATCCGCCGCCGCCGCGTCCGCGCAGACCGGAAGCTATCATGGTGTTGATAACGTCGTCGGGGGACATGGTGGTGAGGACCTTGTAAAGAGCCTGATAGCCGTCGCGCGCTATGTATTCTTCAACGTGCTCGGGGCTGATAACGCCGCAGTTTCTGAGCGCAACGCGGTGCTGCTTTGCGTAGAAAGCGGTTTCATTGAGGGACTTGATGTTGTCGCCGTCGACTGTTTCCGCGTAGAGGTACTTCTTTACGGGAACGCCGTTCTTGAGGTGGGACTCAACGATCTCAGGGATATGGTCGACCTCCATTTTGGAGTAGAAAGTACCCTCGGGGTAAACGATCATTATCGGACCGAGTGCGCACAGACCGAAGCAGCCTGTCTTGATAACGTTCACCTTGTCGGTGAGGCCGTTCTTTTCGAGCTCTTCCTCGAGCTTTTTGATTATGTTTGCCGAGCCGCTGGATGTACAGCCTGTACCGCCGCAGACAAGAACGTCTCTTACGCCGTTGTCAACGCCTTCGATACGGGTCTTTACTACCTCTGCTGACTTTTCCTTGACAGCATTCAGCTCATCGATAGTCTTTATCATATCAAGTATTCCTTCCTGTTAGTCTGGGGATAATATCCGCCGATCGCTCAGTTGTATTTTTCGAGTATTTTGTCTACGTCGTCAACGGTGAGTCTGCCGTAAACGTCCTCGTTGACCGTGAGAACGGGAGCAAGACCGCACGCACCGATGCAGCGGCAGGCGTCAAGCGAGAACTTGCCGTCGGGGGTGATCTCTCCGCCGCTTATGCCAAGCTTCTCCATAAGCTTGTTGTAGATGTCGCCGGATCCCTTTACATAGCAGGCAGTACCCAGACAAACGGATATCTTGTACTTGCCCTTGGGGTTGATAGAGAACTGCGCGTAGAACGTTACGACGCCGTAAACCTTTTCGAGCGATATTTCCATAGCGTCCGCGATCATCTGCTGAACCTCGATGGGAAGATAACCGTAGATCTCCTGAGCCTTCTGGAGAATGGGCATCAGCGCGCCCTTATCGTCCTTGTGCTCGGCGATCACTGCCATGAGCCTTTCTTTCTGCTCAGCTGTTCCCGCAAAGGGGACAGCACTCTTTTTAAAAGCCATTTTTAGCCTCCTTGAATTGATACACCGCTTTGTTTTCCGGCGCGGTATGCTGCGTTGCCGGCCCGTCCGGCGTAATATTAATACTGACCGAAGGGGGAATATATTCGTTACCGAATGCTTAACGTGATATATCACCATGTATTATATCATATAATTGATAAAAAATCTACAAATTTTGACGAATTATTTTGAAGAAAATTAGCAGAATTTCTCTCGGCTTATTTGGGCAATATGACAGATAGAAGCGACTAACCGAGCCGCTTCGGCGGGTTGGTATGTGATTATTGATATAGCGTAAAAATTGCTTCAAATCGGCGCGCAGACTATGTCACGGGTGTCGGCGCGGCGTTTGTTCTGTTGTGAGAATAGCTGAAAAAGTTGCCTTGTAATTGGTAAAGTTGCTAAATAACATGCACAAAGTTGGCTTTTTTGTGAATTAAAACGGGATTTTGTAAAAAAGATTATCGATTGATGGGAATAATTTTTGAAAGAAAACGATTTGTTTTCTTAAAAAAATGTTGCATTATTACCGCAAATGGTGTATAATTGATTATGGGATAATATACTTAATGGGATAACTCTGCCCCAAAATGTGTAAAGCCGCATTTCGGGCGCAGCGACGACATATTATCGAGGTGTTTTTATGGCATTATTTGATACCACCGCGTTCAGGATAGCTGAACAGGGTCTTTCGGTGCTCTGGCAGAAGCAGCAGGTCATCTCGCAGAACATCAGCAACGCCGATACTCCCGGGTACAAGTGTAAGTACCTTGAGTTCAGCGGCGTTCTCAGAGATAAGCTCCGCGCCAACGGAACGGTGAAAAAGGAGCTCAACCTTGCGCAGGCGATCGTTACCGACTACGGAACGAACGACCAGGGCGACAAAAACAACGTTGACAACGACACGCAGCAGGCGGAGCTTGCGAAGGCGCAGATACAGTACGACGCGCTCATCAGCCAGATGAACGGCAATTTCTCACGCGTAAAAAGCGCGATGATAACCAAGTGACGGAGGTAACGCATGGCTTTTCTGAGTTCACTTAACATTCCGCTGTCGGGCATGACGGCAGAGCGCTTCCGCATGGATATCATCTCGCAGAATGTTGCCATGGCGGACGATGTTGCGACGACGGCTGAGGACGCTTATAAGCGCCAGATGGTGGTTTTCGGGGAGGACAAGAGCTTCAAGTCCGTGCTCCGCACCAAGCTCGGAACTGGCGAGGCGCATTTCCACAAATATATAAAATACCGCGGCGTTCAGGCGATGGCAGTCGTTGAGGACGAAACGCCCGCGGAGCCCGTATATGACCCGTCACACCCTCTCGCCGACGAGTACGGATACATTTACGAGAGCAACGTCGACGTGGCGACCGAGCAGCTTGACGCTATCGAGGCGGCGAATATGTACGACGCGAACCTTGCCGTTTTCGAGGTGGTGAAGTCCATGGCACAGAAGGCGCTGAACATCGGAAACGTCTGATACGCTGTAAGCAATAACGGAAGGGATACATAAAATGGAACTTATACCTATACAGGGTCTTGGCGCTATGCAGACCATGCAGCCGATGGACGCGCCGTCCGCAACGGCTGTAAACACCGACAGCGCAAGCTTTATCGACATTTTCAGGGGAATGGTCGACAACGTTATAGAAACGAACGAGCAGGTCGACCGCGACGCTATCGACATCATGCTCGGCAACATAGACGACCTCGCGGCAGTGCAGGCGAATATCACCAAGGCAAACACCGCCGTTGAGCTGCTCACAACGGTCAAGAACGAGGTGATCAGCGCGTACAGCACTATTATCAATATGCAGGTATAGCCCGCAGCCGGGTGATAGTCTGCCGCTGAAGCGGCATATAACGCGGAGGTCATTTCTTAAATGAACGAAAAACTTAAAAAGGTAACCACGACTGTCAGGGAAAAGTGGTCGGGATTTTCAAAGATGGTGAAGGTGCTTATTGTCGCCGTCCCGATAGCGGTCATTGCGATCATCATAATCCTTGCGGTCATACTTAATCATAAAGACAGCACGGTGCTGTATTCGGGGCTCACCACCGAGGAGGCGAGCGAGATAGCGGGCGTTATCAGCGGTCTGGGCGTGACGGACGTGTCTTTCACCTCCGACGGCAGCGTTATCGTCCCCGACGATCAGGCGGATAATCTTCGTATGCAGCTCACCGTTCAGGGCTATCCGAAGTCGTCCGCAAATTATGATATCTGGAACGACGGCGTTGACCTCTGGTCTACGGATTCGGACAAGCAGGAGGTGCAGCGTCAGCAGCGCGAAACGCGCATAGCGGCTACCCTTGCAACGCTGGACGCGGTTCAGACCGCGACGGTAAACCTTGACACCGGCGTTAAAAAGGATTATGTCCTCGTTGACGACAAGTCCACGCCCACCTGCTCCATTGTCCTGAAGCTCCGCGACGGAAAGGAGCTTACCAATGCGGAGGTGCGCGCGATATTCAACATGGTGACATACAGCGTCGAGGGGCTCACCAACGACAACGTGTCGCTTATGGATACGCAGGGGCGCGAGTACAAATGGATCTCCCTTGAGGAGGAGAAAAACGGCGAGCGCGACGCGTCCGGTACGCTTATCGCGGCAAAGCGCCTCAGCTTCCAGCGCGAGATGCAGGCGGCGATAAAGGCGGATCTTGACGAGTGGCTCACCAAGATATACGGCGAAAACGGCTATGCCATAAATGTCAGCGCGATACTCAACTATGACATCATGACTATAAATAAGGAAGAATTTTTCCCGAGCGGCGACGACAATACCGGCGTCACCAATCATGAGCTTCATGTTGAGGAGGGCGGAAGGCTTGACGCCGAAGGAAACCTCGTCGGAGTTACCCCGAACGCGGACGCGTCGCCCGATTACCCCACGCTTGAAGGGCTTGAGGACGGGCAGAGCTACTACTACAAAAAAGACGAGGTACAGTACGACGTTACCAATATCAAGACCGAGATAACCAAGGACGGTTATTCGATAGACAACCTTTCCGTTGCGGTTATGCTGAACACAACAAGCATGACCGAGGCGGAGCGCGAGGCGATACAGGATCTTGTCGCAAACGCGGCGGGAACGGACGTTCAGAACGTTTCGGTATTCAACACCACATTTGCTCTCAAGAACAACGGCGGCTCGACAGTAAACGGCGATTACCTCGATATCAGCACAAGACCCGTGGATTCTTACAGAAATATGCTGTTGTATATTGTTGTCGGACTCGGCGCACTGCTTATACTGCTGCTTATAATTTCGCTGTTCATGAGCAGGAGCCGCAAAAAGAAGATCAGACGCAGACAGGAGCAGGCTCTTGTTGCTGCGGCGGCTGCAAATTCTTCCGCTTCGCCCGAGGCTTCTTCTCAGCCGGATATGCCCGAGGAGGTCGACTTCAACATTGCAAGCCTTACGGAAGAGGCAAACAAGGATTCCCGCGAAACTATTCTCAAGCGCGAGATCGCGGATTTCTCCAACACAAATCCGGAGATCGTTGCTTCTATTATAAAGAATATGCTCCGCGATGAAAAGTGACCGCGCAGGGAGGGATATAAATGGCGGCAGGTAAAGAGCTTACACCCGCAAGAAAAATAGCGCTCGTTATGGCGTCAATGGGAGCGGAAAACGCGTCCAATATATATAAGCACCTTTCCGATAGCGAGGTCGAGGAAATTTCCGTCGAGCTTGCAAGGCTGGAATACCACTCCGTCGACGAGGTGGAGGAGGTGCTCAATGAATTTTATGAGCTGTGCCTTACACAGAAGGTCGTTGCGGAGGGCGGATACGATTACGCGCGCACCGTCCTTGAAAAGGCGTTCGGCGAGGAGGCTGCAAGCAACCTGCTGAACCGCATAACCAAGCAGCTTAAAACAAAATCCTTCGATTTTGTGCGAAAGGCTGACTATAAGAACCTGCTCGCGATCGTTCAGAACGAGCACCCGCAGACCATTGCGCTCATTCTTTCCTATGCGCGTACCGATCAGGCGTCCGCGATACTCTCCGAGCTTCCCAAGGAGAAGCGCGTTGAGGTCGTTGAGCGTATCGCGAACATGGACAGGGCTTCGCCCGAGGTCGTAAAGGCTATCGAGGAGTCGCTGGAGAAGAAGTTTGCGAGCCTTTCCACGGCAGATTCCATGGAGGTCGGCGGTATAAACTATGTTGCGGAGATAATGAACAACGTAGACCGTGCCACCGAGAAATACATATTCGACGAGCTGTCCGCGCGCGATCAGAAGCTCGCAGACCTCATCAAGCAGAAGATGTTCGTTTTCGAGGATATCGTCAAGCTGGATTCTCAGGCTATTCAGGAATTTACCAAGCAGGTCGAGTCCAAGGACCTTGCGGTCGCGCTCAAGGGCTCCACACAGGAGGTCGCGGAGTGCATTTTCGCGAACATTTCCTCCCGTGCGAGAGAAAACCTTCAGGCGGATATCGAGTACCTGCACAACGTTCGTATGCGCGACGTCGAGGAGGCGCAGCAGAGGATTGTCGGTGTTATCAGAAAGCTGGAGCAGGATCAGGTCATCACCATCACTCACGGCAGCGGCGACGAGATAATCGCCTGACGCACCGCAGCGGCAACGGAGGTATTTGATTGTCTGTATTAAAAAGAAACTCCGTTTGTTACAGCGGCGGAGTGGATATATCAAATAAGGTGGAGCTGCACCGTCAGGATACCGCTAAAGCGCAGGGCGAACCCGCGCCGAACACTGCCGCTCCCGACAGTCTGGAGCAGCTTGCCGAGCGGGAGCGCAGGGTTGCCGACCTTGAAGCGCAGCTTAACGCTCAGCGAAAAGAGCTTGAGCTTCTGAAGGAGCATTACATAAATCAGGGCAAAGAGGTCATCATTGAGGCGAAGCGCCGCGCGGATGGTATCCTTGCCGCCGCGCAGCAGAATGCGGCCGAAATAACCGCAGACGCCGAGAGCAAGCGCGAGGGCGTGTTCATTAAGGCAAAGGCGGAGGGCTTCGAGCAGGGCAGAAAGGACGGCGTTGACGCCTGCCTTGCCGAGGGAAGGGGTATCCTGAACGAGGCGAAGGAGTATTCCGAAAGGATAATGTCCGAAAAGGCGGCTCTTTTCGACCGGTACGAAAAGGATATTTTCGATACCGTTATGGACATTGCCAATAAAGTTACACTCGGCAGCATGAGCGTCAAGGACGGTACCGCCGCGAGGAAGCTCATAAAGAAAGCCGCAAAGGAATTTCGCAGCTCGCAGACTGTCCGCATAACGCTTGACAAAAACGGCGCTTCGGAGGAGATTGCGGGCGACGCGGATTATTTAAAGGAATTATGCGGCGGCGCGGAGCACGTTGAGGTCGAGCTTCTGCCGGACGCCGAGCCGGGAACTGTCATTGTCGACAACGGAAGCGAGATAACCGATGCGGGAATACAGACCCAGCTGCGCATGATACGCGAGCTCGGCAGCGGAAAATTCCGCAGGGGAAACAACTCCTCGGAGGAGTAAATGCAATGGGGGTATTGAGTTGGCACTTGACTTCGGAAAATTCCGCGAGGATATAGATAAGACCGATACCTTCCGATATATGGGCAAGATTGAAAAGATCGTCGGCATGACGATCGAAGCGAGCGGCCCCGCTTGTAATATCGGCGATGTCTGCCGCATATTTTCAAAGGATATGACATCGTATATAAAAGCGGAGGTCGTCGGGTTCAACAAAAGCAACATTCTGCTCATGCCGTACACCGATATAGAGGGAATAGGCCCCGGAAGCATCGTCGACAACACGGGCGGCAAGCTCAATGTCAAGGCGGGCGCGGGTCTTATCGGGCGCATAGTCGACGCAACGGGAAATCCGCTCGACGGCGGCGACGAGATCGAATACACAGACGAGGTTCCCATCACGGGGATACCGGTCAATCCGTTTACAAGACCGCCGATAAAGGAAACGATAGAGCTCGGCGTTAAGGCGATAGACGGTATGCTCACCATGGGCAAGGGTCAGAGAATGGGCATATTCGCGGGCTCGGGCGTCGGAAAATCCACGCTTATGGGCATGATCGCGCGAAAGGTCAGGGCGGACGTAAATGTCATCGCGCTGGTCGGAGAGCGTGGTAGAGAAGTCCGCGAGTTTATCGAGCGCGACCTCGGCGAAGAGGGAATGGCGCGCTCCGTGCTTGTCGTCGCGACGAGCGATCAGCCCGCCATGATGCGAAGCAAATGCCCTCTCACCGCGACGGCGATCGCAGAGTATTTCATGAAGCAGGGGAAGGACGTCCTGCTGATGATGGACAGCCTCACGCGTTACGCAATGGCGTTGCGCGAGGTAGGACTGTCAACCGGCGAGCCGCCGATAGCGCGCGGTTACACGCCGTCGATATACAGCAATATGCCGAAGCTGCTGGAGCGCGCGGGTAATTTCCCCGAAGGCTCGATAACGGGCATTTACACGGTGCTTGTCGAGGGCGACGACACAAACGAGCCTATCGCCGATACGGTGCGTGGTATCATAGACGGTCACATAATCCTGTCGCGAAAGATAGCGGCGCAGAACCATTATCCCGCGATAGATATTCTTGAAAGCGTTTCCCGACTTATGTCGGAGATAGTAACGCCCGAGCAGAAAGCCGCGGCGGGAAAGCTGCGAAACCTGCTCTCCCTTTACAACAACAACTACGACCTCATCTCCATCGGAGCATACAAGCACGGCACAAACCCGCAGCTTGACGAGGCGATAAGAAAGATAGACAAGATAAATTCATTTCTCATGCAGGCAGTCGGCGAGAGCTTCAGCTATCCCGAAACGGTGCAGCTGCTGCTTGACGCTGTCGGCGACGAGAAGAAATAAGGTGACAGGGTTTGAAAAAGTTCCGCTTCACTCTTGAAAAGCTAAAGGATTTCCGCGGGCAGGAGCTTGACAGGCAGAAAAACGCGCTAAGCGCATTGCAGGCGGAGCTCCGCAGGATAAACGAGTCCGCCGAGGAGCTGCGCAGAAAGGTTGCGGTTGAAAGCGCGCAGCTGACCGCTGTGTGCGCTTCGGGCGCAACGGCAAGCGATATTGCCATGCGCAAGAGGTACATAGTTACGCTTCAGCAGGAAATTCACATGAAGGAGCAGCAGGCGCTTGCCAAGCAGCAGGAGATAGAAAAGCAGCTTGACGCGGTAGTCGAGGCGACAAAGGACGTCAAGACCCTTGAAAAGCTTGAGGAAAAACAGCTTGAGGAATACAAGTCGCTCGAAACAAAGGAAAACGAGCAGTTTATCGAGGAATTTGTAAGCGGGCAGACCGTCCGCGCGGGTTCTCGCTAATTCCGATATCTCGGCGTGAGCCTTGATATATACATTATTTTAACAGGAGGTGAAAGATATGGCAGTGTCAATGAACACAGGCGGCTATATGCGCAGCGACTTCATGATATCCGACGCGGCGATACCAATGCGGCTCGAGGAACTCGAGGCGGAACAGTCGGAGAAATTCGCGCAGCTGCTCGGGTCATTCGGAACGAGCGAGGGCACGCAGGATATTCCCGACGGGGATACGGCGGTACTTCTCGAAAACGGGCAGGTCGACCCGACAGATGAGTTCATCGCGCAGGAGGGAGAAGCCCTTTCCGACCTGATAGCAGCGGAGTTACCCGTGAAAGCCGACGCCCTCGAAAAGGCGCAGGACAGCACGGACAGCGTGAAAAGACCGGTAAATAAGCCCGAGAAAACAACGGACAGCACCGAAAAGGTCGTCGCGGCAATGTCGGTAAATACGGCGGTGGTTATAGACAACGCGGCGGCAGAGCTTAGCGAGATCGCAGCTTTTGCGGCGGAAGTTAGGCAGCCAGAGGCAGTATTTATCGGGGCGTCGGTGTCCGAAGCGGCGGCAGTGACCGTTGTATCGGAACAGCCCGTTATCGCGCAGGCGGCAGAACTCGCGGCGAATGCTTCACAGCAGCCCGGGAGCAAGCCGGAAACGGCGGCAGGATCGGGCGCAAATTCGCAGAAAACCGACATCTTCGTTCGGACCGAAACAGCGGAGCAGCAGACCGTTGCGGCAGCACAGCCGCAGGAACAGCCGCAGCAGCAAAGCAGCCATCGACAGGGGCAGAATGAACCGTCAGGTCGCGTCTTGCCGCAGGGGAACGAATATTCCCGCGAGGAAACGGCAGCGCAGTCGCAGCAGCAGAGCAGCCATCGACAGGGGCAGAATGAACCGTCGGGTCGCGTCTTGCCGCAGGGAAACGAATATTCCCGCGAGGAACCGGCAGCGCAGCCGCAGGAGTTTACGCGCAGCGTAACTTCGACGGAGGAAACCGCGATCACCGCGGACGCAGAGAAGCTGAGCGTTCTCGCAAAAGCGGCGGAAAACGGCGAGATATCCCGTCCCGAGGTGAGAAAACCCACAGAAACGCCGGTGCAGCAGGACAGCGCAGAATTGACCGCGCGTGAAAGCGTTACGGCAGCCCCGCAGCCCGTCAGGAACAGGGTGAAGCAGGCGGCGGAGGAGCTTGAAATGCTCCGCAGCGCAAAGGTTACCGAACGCGCCGATAAACCGCAGGGGCAGGGCGTTGACCCCGCAAAGCAGACCGGGCAGCAGCCTGTACAGGCGGCGGTGACAGTCCGCACCGAAAACGGAACCGTTGAGGTAAAGCGGGAGGAAATAGTAAGGCAGGCGGCAGAGCTTGTCAGAACGGCAGTCACCGAGAGCGCGGAGAACCCCGAGAAAACGGAATACACCCTCACGCTTGACCCCGAGGAGCTCGGAAAGATAACCGTAAAGCTCAGCAAAGCGGCGGACGGAGCAGTGTCCGTTACGGTCGCGGCGGAGAAGTCCGCAACACAGCGCATTCTCGAGCAGAACAGCGCGCTTCTTCAGGACAGCCTGAAAAACAGCGGCGTAAAGCTTGAAAGCTGGCAGACGGTTTCGCAGGCAGATCGGGAGCATTACGCGCAGGACTACAACGGCAGCAGCAAGAACCCCTATTACCGCAGGGAACCGCAGCGGCAGCCCGACGAGGAGGACGGCGGCAGCTTCGCGGAGCTTATCGCGGCAATGTAAATTTTAAGGAAAGGAGAGATGATCTTGGCAGATATGCTGAACGGTATTCTTTCGAGCAGCGAGCAGATCGCGGCGAATTACGAGAAGTACAAGGATAAGTTCACGAACTCCACGAGCGAGCTTGTAAACTCCGAAACGTTCCTTAGCCTTCTTGTAGCCGAAATGACCAATCAGGACCCGCTCGAGCCTACCACCAACACGGAGTTCATCACACAGATGGCGCAGTTCACACAGCTTCAGTACTCGCAGGATTCAAGCAGGTATTCCATGGCAAATTACGCGGCGTCACTCGTCGGAAAGACAGCGACGGCAAGCATGATGGACGGCGGAGAGCTTGTCACAAAAACGGGCGTTGTTGAAAAGGTAGTCAAGAACGGCGACAATTACACCGTTTATATCGACGGTAAGGGCTTTGACCTTTCTAAGGTGACAACGGTCGAGGACAGCGAAAGCGCGTCGAACGGTTCGTCGGGTGGACTCGGAAACAGTATCGCGGCGGCTTCCATGATGATAGGAATGTACGCGGCGGTCAATGCAAAGACAGCTTCGGGAAACGTTGTTGACGCGGGTATCGTTGAATCGATACAGGTTAAGAACGGCGAGATAAGCGTTATCATAAACGGCGTTGCCTATAAGACGGACGACGTGGTTGAGGTAAGATACGCAAGCATTTCCGACGGCGAGGCTCCGGAGGATATACCCGAAGAACAGCCGACCGATGAGCCTGTCGAGCAGACGGGAGCGGTTCAACCCGAAACGGAGAATAATGATCTTGAGGATCTTGAGGATCTTGAAGATCCCGAGGAGATCTGACAACAGCACGGAGGCTAAATTATGCTGATAAGCGAATATCTTGCGCTTCGCAATCAGATCAGCGTTACCACCGGGAACAGCACGGGGGCGGCGAACGGAATCGCGGCTCGGGAAACCGTGCAGGAGGGCGAAAGCTTTGCGGCGGCGTTACAGCGCAGGCTGGACGAGAAGCAGGGCGGCGTGGAATTTTCAAAGCACGCGATACAGCGCCTTGAGGAGCGCAGCATTGACCTTACCGAGGGCAACACTCTCGAGCGCCTTAACAAGGGCGTTGAGATAGCCGCGGACAAGGGCAGCAGCGAAACGCTTGTTCTGGTGGATAAGACAGCGTTTGTTGTGAGCGTAAAAAACAACAAGGTAATAACCACCATGTCCAACGAGGATCTGATGGGGAACATTTTTACAAACATTGATTCCACTGTGATAATATGAACGGACCTACGGGAATTCATGCGGCGCTTGTGAATGAAGTGCCGCGCACGGCGGACAATGATAATACGGAGGTCAACTTATGGTTAAATCACTCTATTC
>CAMERU010000002.1 GCA_945935925.1 uncultured Clostridia bacterium
TACGCGATCCCGAGCGTCGGCTGAACGAATATCCGCACCAGCTCTCCGGCGGTATGCGCCAGAGAGTCATGATTGCGATAGCGCTGTCATGCGGGCCGGAGCTGCTTATAGCGGACGAGCCGACCACCGCGCTTGATGTCACAATTCAGGCGCAGATACTCAACCTGCTGAAAAAGCTGAAGCAGGAGCTTAACATGACGATAATACTCATCACGCACGACCTCGGCGTTGTCGCGCAGATGGCGGACAGGGTAACTGTCATGTACGGCGGCACGGTAGTCGAGGAGAGCAACGTCGGCGATTTCTTCGCAAACCCGCGCCACCCGTACACCAAGGCGCTGCTTGACTGCATACCCCGCATTGATATGCCGAAGGATACGCTCTACACGATAACGGGCTCCGTCCCGAACCTGCTGGAGCGCCCCGAGGGCTGCATTTTCAGAAACAGGTGCCCCCGCGCGGCGGACTGCTGCGCAGAGAAGAAGCCCGGGCTTGAATGGCACGGCGGACACGGCGTTGCCTGCCATTTTCCCCATGACAAAGAGAACAAGGAGGTGCGGTGATGAGCGCAGAGCTTGAAAAAAAGAGCGACGTTATCCTTGAAATAAAGGATCTGAAGAAATACTATCCGCTACCGAAAAAATCGCCTTTTTCCGAGCAGAAATATTTCCGTGCCGTAGACGGCGTTTCGCTCAATGTCAGAAAGGGCAGAACGCTCGGTATAGTGGGCGAGTCGGGCTGCGGAAAGACGACGGTCGCGCGAATGATCGTCCGACTGCTGGAGCCGACCTCGGGAGAGATAATTTTTAAGGGCGAGGATCTGCTTCATTTCAGGGGCAGCCGCCTGCACCGCATGAGAAAGGAGATACAGTTCGTATTTCAGGATCCGTATGCCTCGCTGAACCCGAAAATGAAATGCTACGATATCCTGAAAGAGCCGCTTATCGTTCACGGCTTTGCGAACCCTGTTTCGGCGCGCGAAAAGGTGGAGAAGCTGCTTAATCTCGTCGGGCTGCCCAAGGAGGCGGCGGATAAGTATCCGCACGAATTTTCGGGCGGTCAGCGTCAGCGTATCGGGATAGCACGGGCTTTGACGGTAAATCCCGAGCTCATCATATGTGACGAGCCCGTGTCCGCGCTCGATGTTTCGATACAGTCGCAGATACTCAATCTCCTGCGTCAGTTGCAGCAGAAATTCGACCTTACATATATTTTCATTGCACACGGGCTGAATGTCGTCAAGCATATTTCCGACGATGTTGCGGTAATGTATCTCGGGCGCATTATGGAAACGGCAAGCTCCGATGAGATATTCGAGAACCCCGTTCACCCCTACACCAACGCTCTGATGGCGGCTATCCCTCTGCCCGACCCGAACAAGCCGATGCCGCTGTCCGTGCTTGAGGGGGAGGCGTCAAAAAGCGCCGCCGATTCCGACGGGTGCAGCTTTTTCCCGCGCTGTCCTATGGCGAAGGAAATATGCAGAACAAAACTTCCCGAGATGACCGAGGTGTGCAGCGGGCACTGCGTCCGCTGTCATTTCGCGCAGGAGCTTTACAACAGGAAAAAGGGGACAAACTAAATGCTTTTCTGTGACAAGTGCGGGAAAAATGCCTGCACAAAAATGGATCTTGATAACATTCCGAAAAGGTGCTGTCCGTCGGGCGACTGCGAAATGACCGAGGAATGCGTTAAGATGTATTCCGAGGGCGAGGATCACCTTATCGCATATGCCTCGGCAATGACGGAGACCTGCAACGGCGGCAGAAACACGCGCGTTGAGGAGATAATCGCGTTCGCAAAGCGCGCGAATTACCACAAGATAGGGCTTGCGTTCTGTATGTGCCTGCTTGAGGAGGCGAGGATATTCGCCAAAATAATGCGCGACAACGGCTTTGAGGTGCATTCGATAATATGCAAGAACGGCGGTATCTCAAAGGACGTCCTCGATATCGACTATCTGAAGGAGCATTCCATACGCTCTGAGTACGCAATGTGCAACCCGATAGGGCAGGCTATGAAGCTTAACGCCGAAAAGGTACAGCTGAACATAATACTCGGGCTGTGCGTCGGGCACGACACTCTTTTCATAAAGTATTCGGAAGCGCCTGTGACTTACCTTGCGGTAAAAGACCGCTGCACGGGTCATAACCCGCTTTCACCGATATATCAGCACACAAACCTGTTCGAGCGCATACATCACATGGATGTGAAATTTGACGACGAACTTTAAGGGGTAAATCATATGGCTGATAAAAAGGAGAAAAAACAGATGAATACTGCGGAATTTTTGGTGCAGTGTCTTGAAGCGGAGGGCGTTGAGTATATTTTCGGGATACCCGGCGAGGAAAACATTGCGACAATGGAAGCGATACGCGGCTCGAAAATAAAATTTATTCTGACAAGGCATGAGCAGGGTGCGGCGTTCATGGCGGACGTTTACGGGCGTCTTACCGGCAAGGCGGGCGTGTGCCTTTCGACGCTCGGTCCGGGCGCGACCAACCTTGTAACGGGCGTTGCGGACGCGCACAGCGACGGAGCGCCTCTTGTTGCGATAACGGGGCAGGTAAGCACGGACAGAATGCATATCACCTCGCATCAGTATCTTGACCTTACGAAAATGTTCGAGCCGATAACCAAGCGCAGCAAGCAGATAATGCGCGCCGATTCGGTGAGCGAGATAGTTCGCATTGCGTTCAAATACGCCGAGAGCGAAAAGCCCGGCGCATCGCATATCGATATTCCCGCAGACGTGGCTGAATATCCCGTTCCCGAAGGAATGCGCCCGCTTATAAAGCAGACGGTCAGAAAGGAGATATCCGACCTGTCCTATGTTGAAAAGGCGGCGGCGGAGATATTCAAGGCGAAGCGCCCCGTTATCCTTGCGGGCAGCACGGCGGTAAGGAACGGCTGCACAAAGGCGCTGACAGAATTTGCCGAGAAGCTGCGGATTCCTGTTGTCACCACCATGATGGCAAAGGGCATAGTTCCTGCGAACAGCGAATATTACGTCGGGACAGTCGGCATTCCGTATCTGGATTATGAGAATGTCGTGCTTGACGACGCTGACCTTATTATTGCCGTCGGCTATGATATCGTTGAATATGCGCCGAATAAGTGGAACCACGGCAGACACAAGATACTCCATATCGACACGAGCGCGGCTCATGTCAACAAGCTGTATCAGCCCGAGGTCGAGGTAGTCGGCGATATATCCGAGTCGCTGGGGCTTATCGCGAACAGAACGGGCGAAAAGGATATCCCCGAATTTGCGATATCCGTCAGAAAGAAGATATGCGACGAGCGTAATGCGGCGGCAGGGGACGAGTCCTTCCCGCCGAAGCCTGCGCGTATAATCGGCGCGGTCAGAAATGCGCTCGGAAAGGACGATATAGTTATCTGCGACGTCGGCGCGCACAAGATGTGGATGGCGAGAATGTACGATTGTTACAGCCCGAACACCTGCATTATAAGCAACGGCTTTGCTTCTATGGGAATATCGCTCCCCGGAGCGATCGCCGCGAAGCTTATCTACCCCGAAAAGAGGGTCATTGCGGTATGCGGCGACGGCGGATTTATGATGAACAATCAGGAGCTTGAAACCGCTGTGCGTCTGGGTGTCCCGATAGTTATCCTTATATTCAACGACAGCCATTACGGGCTTATCAAGTGGAAGCAGGAAGATAAGTACGGAACTTCCTGCTATGTTGATTTCGGCAACCCCGACTTCATAAAAATGGCGGAGAGCTTCGGCGCAAAGGGCATTCGCGTCACCGAGGACGTTACCCCCGAAAAGGCGCTCGAATACGCGTTCGCGCAGGACGTGCCCTGCATAATCGATTGTCCCGTTGATTATTCGGTCAACACAAAGCTTTCCGCGGCGCTGAAGGAAATGTACAATGAATACCGCAGCGGCGCTGCCGAAAAGGAGAAGTAAAATGAAGCTTTTTCAGGTAGTTCCCGAGATACATCGTTTTGAGAAATTCCGCGATTTTGCGGAGGCATTTTCCCTCGGCGCGGAGGACCTCATAATAACGAACAGATACATTTACGAGCCTGTTATTTCGGAATGCGGCTGCGGCTGCATGACGTTATTTCAAGAGGAATACGGAAGCAGCGAGCCGTCGGATGTTATGATAAACGGAATGCTCCGCGCGCTTTCGGGGAAGAAATTCCGCCGTATCATCGCTGTCGGAGGCGGCACTGTCATTGATATCGCAAAAGTGATAGCCGTCGCGGGGGAAGAAACCGATGTGAACCGTCTTTTTGAAAATGTAAGCGGTCTGAAAAGGAATGCGGAGCTTTTCATTGTTCCGACGACCTGCGGCACAGGCTCGGAGGTCACCGATATCTCGATAGTCAACCGAACGGCGCTCGGCACCAAGCAGGGGCTTGTGAGCAGGGAATTGTTCGCGTCGCACGCAGTGCTTATCCCTGAATTTATCGCAACGCTCCCGTACAAGGCGTTTGCGGCAAGCACGACAGACGCGCTTATCCACGCGGTGGAGAGCTATCTCAGCCCGCTTGCGACCGGATACACCGAAATGTTCTCGGAAAAAGCAATGTCGCTTATTATCCGCGGCTACAAAAGAGTTGCGGAGGACAAAGGCAGCATTGCGGAATGCGCGGGGGATTTTCTTACTGCGTCAAATTACGCGGGAATCGCTTTCGGCAACGCGGGCTGCGGGACCGTACACGCGATGAGTTACGCTTTCGGCGGGAAATATCATGTTGCGCACGGCGAGTCGAATTATCAGTTTTTCATTCCCGTGCTCCGGTTTTACAAGAGCAAGTCCCCCGACGGGAAGATAAAGCGGCTTGAGGAGCTGCTATGCAGCGAGCTTGACGGCGGGATAAAGGGTTTGGAGGAGCTTCTCGGCAGGATAATGGATCGAAAGCCGATGAGTGCCTACGGAGCGACAGAGGCTGATGTAGCCGATTTTGCTGAAAGCACCGTTAAAAATCAGCAGCGGCTTCTCGGCAGAAGCTGTGTTCCCATCTGCGAGGAGGACATTCGCGGGATATATGCCGCCTGTCTTAGGTAACCTGTTCCGCGGTCAGCGGCACGCCGGAAACAGTTATCCGAAAGGATATTCAGCAGGCGCTTCCCGGGTTAATAACACCGAAAACAGAATACCCGCCCCTGGACAGCTCCTCGGGCGGGTATTTGCTTTAAATGTATTCGTAGCCGTAATTGAAGGGATTGGTGGAAACACCGTTTATGCGCACCTCGAAGTGGAGGTGGTTGCCGGTCGACCAGCCGGTCGTGCCGACATAGCCGATAACGTCGCCCTTGTTGACCTTCTGTCCCTCAACAACGACTGTGCTGCGGCAGTGGGCGTACAGGGTGGATACGCCGTTGCCGTGGTCGATAACAACGTAGTTTCCGAAGCCGCCGTGATAGCCGCCGTCGTTGAACGCGGTGATAACGGTGCCGGACTGCGCTGCATATATATTGTTGCCGCCTATGCCCGCATTTCCGACGTCGATCCCGTAGTGGTTGCCGCCGCGCCAGCCGTCATAGCCGAAGTAGGTGGTGATAAGCTGGAACTGCTTGTCGAGCGGCCATCTGAACCCGTCGGTGGAATATACTACCTGCCCCGAGTTCGCCGCCTGCTTCTCGCGGATAGCCTTTTCGAGCGCCGCGTTGAGCTCCTCGACCTCCTCGTTGGAGGCGTCTATCTGATACTTGAGCGAGTTTACCTTGTCGGTAAGCTGTTGATTTTGCGCGGCGATATTGTAGAGGTTCGCCGTCTGCTCGTCGACGTGCGTTTGCAGCTCCGCCTTTTCGTTTTCGAGATCCTGTTTCTCGGCTTCAAGCTGCTGCTGTTCTTCCTTGAGCGCAGCCTTGTCCTGCTGCAGCTTGTCGATGTCGCCGTTTAGTTCTTCTATCATGCTCTCCTGCTCGTGAATGCTGGCGAGGAGGTCGTTCATGAACTTCAGGTTCTGGCTGCTTATATTCTTGATGACGTCGGAATACACGAAGAAATTGTACCAGTCGTCGGAGCCGTTAAGCAGCGGGATCGTGTCGGAGGAATCGTTCATATAGAGCGCCCGCGCGAGCTTTGAGAACTTTTCGAGGTTCTGCTCGTTTTCCTCTTCGAGGGCGGAAATCTGCACCTTTTTGTCCTCGATCTCCTGCTCCTTAGCCTCGACAGCCTTTTCTACCGCCTGAATGCCGAGTATCTTCTCAGTGATCTTATCCTGCTTTGCGGTGATGAGTTCGCCATACGTCGTTATTTCGGAATTAACGCCGTCTATCTGCGCGGAGATGACATCCATTGCTTCCTTGTTATCGCTGATATCGCCGTTATATTCGTTAATTTTCGTCTGGCGCTGTTCGTTATCTTTCTTTATTGACGCTATCTTGTCCTCGTATTCGGATATTTTTGAGTCGTAATCCGTTCCGGAAGCCGCGTTTGTATGTATGCCGTCCGACGGCAGAGCGACAAGCGCCGCGGCAAGCAGCGCCGCTGCGAACTTTCCCGTGAAATTAATTTTCCCCATGACAGTCCTTTCTGCAATGCCCTTGTACGGCGCGCGTTTCCCCTGCGGCAGCCGTACATAATGAGTTGAAAAAGCGGCACAATACGACCGCTTACAAAAATATTGTAACATATTAGGCAAAGCTTGTCAAGAAGAAATTTTTTCCGACGGGGGAGATGTGGCGGTGATTGCTCCCGAGAAATGATATCTAATGCACACACCGCACAAAATTTGCACGCAATTTAACGACGATCATTATTGCCGCGTTGACTTAATGGCAGATTTTTCCTTTGTTTTTTCGGAATAAATGCGGCATAAACGCAGACAATATCCATACGGCGGGCGAGATATCTTTCCGCCGTTAATTCCGTAAAAATGAAAGGAAGTTTCGATATGGGTACCGAATACGCAAACAAGCACATCGGCTGTACTATCAAGAACTGCGAGCACCACTGCTGCTGCGAGGATTACTGCTCTCTCGACAGGATCGAGGTAGGCACACACGAGGCAAACCCCACCGTTGCGCAGTGCACGGACTGCCTGTCTTTCAAGGCTAAGCCCGGCGTAGGCTGATAAGCGCTTAACGGCTTTTTAACTTTTCGATTTTTTGACTTAACATTTGTCTGTTTTATCCTCTCAATTAATGGTATCTGCGGCACTGCTTCGGCGGTGCCGCTTTGTATTTCGGAAGAGTCAGGAGTGAGGAGTTAGGAGTTGGGGGTGGGGAGTGGAAAAATGTCTGCAATTCAAAACTACTGGCTTTGAACGGTAAAAGCGCACTGCGGTGAAACAGTGCGCTTTTAATGTTATGGGTTTTCGAGTGATTTTTCGAGGAAGCTTCTCGTCTTTTCGCTCTTCGGGTTTCCGAAAACCTCGTCGGGCGTTCCGTATTCTTCGATTACGCCGTCAGCCATGAAAATAACCTTGTCGGCAACGCCGCGCGCAAAATTCATTTCATGCGTTACGACTATCATGGTGCGGTCGCTCGTCTTTAATTCGCGTATTACCCTCAGCACCTCTCCGGTGAGTTCGGGGTCAAGCGCCGAGGTAGGCTCGTCAAAGCAGAGTATGTCGGGGCTGAGCGCCAGCGCACGCGCGATAGCGACGCGCTGCTGCTGTCCGCCCGAGAGCTCGCAGGGATAGGAGTACATTTTTTCCGACAGCCCGACGGTCGACAGCAATGCGCGGGAATTTGCGTCTATCTCGCATAATATGCGCGACTTTTCTTCCTTGGATAGCTTCTTTCCCTTGGTATGGAGAAGCTCGGGCGCTAGGGATACGTTCTTGAGCACGGTATATTGCGGGAAGAGGTTGAACGACTGAAACACCAGCCCGAAATGCAGCCTTTTCAGGCGTATCTCGCTGTCGGAGGCGCTCGGTGACAACGAGTCGAACAGCGTTTCTCCGCCTACGGAGATACTACCGGCGTCGGGTGTTTCGAGGAAGTTAAGGCAGCGCAGCAGCGTTGTCTTTCCGCTTCCCGACGAGCCGATTATCGCGAGCACCTCGCCCTTTTCCATGCCGAAGGAAATGCCCTTTAACACCTCGGTTTTTCCGAAGCTTTTGTAAATTCCATTAATTTCTAAGAAAGCCATGTCCGCACCTCCGTCAGCCCTGATAGTAGTTCAGCTTCTTTTCCGCGTAATTCAGCAGGAGAGTGAGCAGACCCGAGAACAGCAGATAGAACGCGCCGACATAGAACAGCGGCCAGATGAGCGACTTGAGCGATACTATCGTTTCAGCCGCCTGGACGAGCTCGATAACAGAGAGAACGCGAGCAAGCGAGGGGTCCTTGACGAGGGTGATTATCTCGTTGCCCATCGGCGGGACGATCCGTTTTATCACCTGAAACAGAACTACCTTGAAGAAGATCTGCGTCTTGGTCATGCCGAGCACCTGACCCGCTTCGTACTGTCCCTTGGGGATACTCTCGATACCGCCGCGGTATATTTCCGAGAAATAGCAGGCGTAGTTGATGATAAACGCGATTATGACCGCTATAAGTCTTGGCAGAGCCTTTGCCCCGAAAAGCAGACCGGGCCCGTAGAACACGAGGATTATCTGTAACATCAGCGGCGTGCCGCGGATTATCCAGACGAAGGTTTTGAAGATCCATTTTACGGGGGGAACTTTCGACATAGACCCGAGGGTTATCAGCAGACCCAGCGGGATCGCGCCGACGAGGGTAATGGCGAAAATTAGCAGCGTCGTCATAAACCCGTCGGCAAGCTGTAAGGTTACTTCAAGAAAAGACATTATCTGACCTCAAATTTCAAAAATCAAAGGGTGGGGCAAAACGTCCCACCCCGCATATTTATCCGGTTTATCAGTTGTCGAACGCGTAAACGTCAGCAAGACCGTACTTCTCGGCAAGCGCCTTGAGCGTTCCGTCGGCAACGAGCTCGTCGATAGCCGAGTTTATCTTTTCAACGGTCTGTACGTCGCCCTTTCTCAGACCGATCGCGTATTCCTCGGGAGCAAGCTCAACGCTCTCAACTATCATAAGGTCGCTGTAATCTGTACCTTCGCCTATGGAAGCGTTTGCCATAACGTAATCGAGAACGCCCAGCTCAACGGTGCCGGACTTTACCTCGAGGAGAACGTCCTTCTGTGCGTTGGTGCCGATGAAATTGTTCTTGGAGAGAACGCTGCTGCTCTCGATAGCGGTCTGACCCGCGGAGCCGCTCTCTGCCGCGCAGGAAGCGCCTGCCATGGAAGCCTCGTCGGTGTACTTGTCCTTATTTGCAACGTTGATGACAACGACCTGCTTGTTTCTTACATAGGACTTGGAGAAAGCCATGTTTTCTCTGCGCTCGTCGGAAACGGTCAGACCGTTCCAGATAGCGTCGATGGTCTTTGCGTTAAGCTCGATCTCTTTCTTTTCCCACTCGATCTCCTGGAACTTTGCCTCAACGCCGAGCTTCTCGCATACAGCCTTTGTGAACTCGGTGTCAAAGCCGATAAGCTCGCCGTTTTCGTCGTAGTAGTTCATCGGCTCGTACAGGGTGATGCCCGCAACGAACGTGCCCTTGTCGGCTATGTAGTCCCAGTCGATCTTGTCGCTGCTCTCTGAGCTGCCGGAGCAGGCGCAGAGACCCAGTGTGAGTGCTGCCGTCAGCACAACGGATAAAAATTTCTTCATGATCATGTTGTCCTTTCCTGTTTTGTCTTTTCTACCTAATTGCCGCGTCGGACGCGGCATTGTTGCAGTTTGCTAAAGCACCTGTATATAATACCATAAAAAAACTGTTTTGTCAAGTCGTCATCTTTTTTGAATAAGCCCTTGATTTTACGGCGGATTTGATATATAATATACAATAGAATATTATGCATTCCGGAGGTTTATTATGGATAATTTCATACAGATCGATATTTACACGTCGTCGCAGGCGATAGACGGCATAACGGGCGCCCTGACCGATCACGGCATTACCGGCTTCATCATTCAGGACAGCGCGGATTTCGAGAGCTTCCTCGAGGACAAGGACGCAAACTGGGACTATGTTGACGATGAGCTGATGGGGCTTAAAACCGTTGAGCCGCATATCACCGTATATGTCCACGACAACGCGCAGGGCGCGGAAATGCTCGCGGCGATCCGCTCCCTTATCGAGGGCTACGCGCAGAATAACTCCGACGGTTATTACGGCAATATCAGAATGCAGCTTGCTAACGTAAAGGAAGAGGACTGGGCTAACAACTGGAAGAAGTATTACAAGCCGTTCCGCGTAGGAAAAAGCCTTGTCATCAAGCCGTCATGGGAGGAGGTCGTTCCCGCCGAGGGCGACAGGATACTCGAAATAGACCCCGCTTCCACATTCGGCACGGGTCAGCACCACACAACGAAGCTTGTCATGGAAACGCTGGAGAACGTTATAAAAGGCGGCGAGCGCGTGCTGGATCTCGGCTGCGGCAGCGGCATTCTGTCCATTGCTGCAATGCTTTTCGGCGCGGACAGCGTTACCATGTGCGACATATTCGAGAACGCGGTAAAGACCGCCTCGGAGAATGTTGAAAAGAACAATATCCCTGCGGAAAAATACCGCGCATTCTGCGGCAATATCATCGACGACGAGGCGCTGCGCGGAAAGCTCGGCACGGGCTATGACGTTATCTGCGCGAACATCGTCGCGGACGTTATCATCGGCATGAGTCCGCTGTTCGGCGGATTTATGAAGGACGGCGCGCGGCTTATCGTTTCGGGGATAATCGACGAGCGCATGGACGAGGTGACCGCCGCGCTTTCCGAAAACGGATTTGAAACCGTTTCCGCCGCCAATGAGGAAGGCTGGAACTGCATTCTTCTCAAAAAGGCGGAATAAGCGCTGTGCCGCATAATACGCGAAGCGCATATACTGCCACAGGAGGCGGTCAATATGCAGTTTGTGTATGTTTTTATTCTGATGTTCCTTTCGATATTCGGGCTTGTTATGCTGATAAGGCTGTTCTTCTCGGCGCTTTTCGCAGGTTCACGGCGGCGCTTTGATGTTTATGTGAGAGCGGACGAGGATATCGGCGAGTTCGTTGAATTTGCGCGCAGGTCGGATCGTATCGGGAATATCCACCTTATCGCCCGCGAGGGCGCGGAGGACGCGGCGGCAAGGCTTGCGGAACAATATCCCGACGTTGATGTGGTCGGGGAAACGGGTCGGTGAAATTATTGGATAAGAATGGGGAGCTTCTGTCCGTTTCGGGAACGGTGGAGGACGTCATATTTTATAATGAGGAAAACGGCTATATCGTCCTTGACATGGACGTCGAGGGAACGCTGCTGACTGCCGTGGGGAATATGGGCGACGTTCGCGAGGGCGAAAAGCTCACGCTGTACGGCGACTACATCAATTCCCAGAAATACGGCAGGCAGTTCCGCGTGGACATTTTCGAGCGTGCAATGCCGGAGGACGTCAACGCGATAAGGAAATACCTCGGCTCTGGCGTTATTCCGGGGATCGGCCCCGCAATGGCGAAGAGGATAGTGCAGGCGTTCGGCGGGGAAACTCTGAAGGTCCTCGAGGATAAGCCGGAGCAGCTTTCCTCCATAAAGGGAATATCCCCGGAGCGCGCGCAGAGCATCGGCAGGGAGTTCCGCAGCATTTCGGGCTTGCGAAAGGCTATGACATTCTTCTCGGCATACGGGGTGCAGCCCATATTCATTGCGTCGGCGTGGAAGGTTTACGAGGGGAGAACTGTGGAGATCGTCCGCGAGAACCCTTATTGCCTTTGCGAGAACGGCATAGATCTGCCTTTCGCCGACGCGGACAGAATGGCAATGTCGCTCGGTATTCCGCGCGACAGCGAGGAACGCATTTACGCGGGAACGCTGTGGACGCTGCGCCGCAACGCCGACAACGGCAACACCTGTATGCGCGAGGTGGAACTCACCGAAATGGCTTCGCAGGCGCTCGCGGTGAGCGAGAAAGTCTGCTGGGAGATACTTGCGCTTGCGGAGGGCAGGGGAGATATCGTCCGCACCGACAAATACGACGATAAATTCGTGTTCCTCACCGAGTATTACAACGCGGAGCTTTTTATTGCGGAGAAGCTTGCCGAGATGATAAAGCGCGACGATATTTCCTCCGGCGATTATTCCGAGGAGATAGACGCTATTGCGTGGACGCAGGGCATAGAGTACGCCGAGCGGCAGCGCGAAGCGATAAACGGCTGCATGAACAACCATGTGTTTATCCTTACGGGCGGACCCGGAACGGGTAAAACCACAACTCTTAACGCCGTAATTGCGCTTTGCAGGCAGCGCGGGCTCAAATTGAAGCTCGCCGCGCCGACGGGCAGGGCTGCGAAGCGCATGGCAGACCTCACGGGAGCGCCCGCGCAGACGATACACAGGCTGCTTGAGGTGGACTTTGCGTCGGGGGGACATTCCTTCCGCCGCGGCGAGGAGAACCCTATAAGCTGCGACGTGCTGATAATCGACGAGATGTCCATGGTGGACGCGCTGCTGATGGCGTCGCTGCTGAAGGCGGTCAGGAGCAGGACGCGCCTTATCATGGTCGGGGACAGCAGCCAGCTGCCGTCTGTCGGCGCGGGTAATATCCTGCGCGACCTTATCGACGGCGGGAGAGTGCCCAAGGTGGAATTAAAGGAGATATTCCGTCAGGCGGCACAGAGCCTTATCGTGACGAATGCGCACAGGATAGTGCGGGGTGAGATGCCTGTCCTCAACGACAGGAAAAGCGACTTTTTCTTCATGCCCTCCGACAGCGAGGAGAACACGCTGCGGCTGGTCATCGAGCTTTGCAGGACGCGCCTGCCGAAAACCTACGGCTTCGACCCGATGGACGATATTCAGGTGCTGTGCCTGTCAAAAATGGGTACGGTGGGAACGCAGAGCGTCAACAAGGAGCTTCAGCTCGCGTTAAATCCCCCCTCGAAGAACAAGCGCGAGCTTAAATACATAAACACGCTTTTCCGCGACGGCGACAAGGTAATGCAGACCAAGAACGACTACGACGTTGAATGGCGGCGCGGCGACGAGAAATCCCACGGGATATTCAACGGCGACATCGGGCGCATAAAGTCCGCCGACAGGGTGAACGATATGTGCGAGATAGATTTTGATGGGAGAACGGCTTCGTATGACAGCGAAATGCTGCGCAGGATAGAACACGCATACGCCGTGACCGTTCACAAAAGTCAGGGCAGCGAGTACCCCGCGGTGATAATCCCGCTCCCGAACGGAATGGACAGGCTGTCCTACCGCAACCTGCTGTACACGGCGGTGACCCGCGCGAAGAAAATACTTATCCTCATCGGGACGCCGAACAAGGTGTACGGAATGGTGAGCAACGACAGGCGCACGAGGCGGTATTCCTGCCTTAAACCCATGCTGGAGGATCATTTTGTTTAGGGACATAACTCACGCCGCGCTGTCAGTCATTTTTCCGAACAGGTGCCCGTTCTGCGACGGTATCATCGGCGCGCGGGAGTATTACTGCCCCGAATGCGCGGCTTCGCTCCGTTATATCGAAAGCGGAAGGGCTGAGCCGCCGCAGGGCTTGTCGGAGCTTTTTGCCTGCTGCGGATATTCGGGCGCGGCAAGGAGTGCGGTGCTGCGGCTGAAGGACGGCTCCTACGGCTATTCCGCGGAGGCTTTCGGAGTGATGATGACGGAGGTCGTCGGGGATAATATACGCGGATATGACGCGCTGGTGCCCGTGCCGAGTTCGTTCGGGAGCATTCTGCGGCGCGGATATGCGCCTGCGGAATACATCGCGCGGGAGATATCCCGCCGCAGCGGCGTGCGTGTCGTGACCGCGCTTTCGGCTTCGGTCGAAAAGGAAGAGCAGAAGCACTTGCGCAAGGCGGAGCGTAAAAAGAACGCCCGCAGCAGCTTTGTCCTCTACGACGGTAAAAATATACGCGGGAAGAAAATACTTCTTATCGACGACATCTGCACGACGGGCGCAACGCTTTCCGCCTGCGCAAAGCTGCTGCGGGAAGCGGGAGCGGCGGAGGTCGGCGGCGCGGTGTTCGCAAAAACCGTCGGCAGAGCTTGAAAAAATATCTGTAATGTGTTATACTGAAATATCGGCACAGAATAATCATAAAGGAATGTTTCTATGACTTCAAGAATATCCGCTGAGGAAATGGCAATTCAGCGGGAATATATGAAAAAGGTCGCGCAGCTGAACGCCGAGCGCGACGAGCCGCCGATAGCCCATGTTCACAGCTTCGGCTGTCAGCAGAACGTGAGCGACGGCGAGAAAATAAAGGGAATGCTCGCGGAGATGGGCTACGGATTTTCGGGGGACAGCGACGGTGCTGACCTCGTGCTGTTCAACACCTGCGCAGTACGCGAAAACGCGGAGGACAGGGTGTTCGGCAACCTCGGGGCATTAAAGCACAACAAGCGCCGTAAGCCCGATATGCTTATCGGCGTGTGCGGCTGCATGGTGCAGCAGGAGCATATCACCGAGCGCATAAAGAAAAGCTTTCCGCACGTTGATATGATATTCGGCACGCACGTCCTGCATACGCTCCCGCAGCTTATCTACGAAACGCTGACGACAAGGAAACGGCATATCTCCATACCCGAAAGCGACGGCGTTATTGCCGAGGGGATACCGCTCCGCCGCGAAAGCGCGCTCAAGGTCAGCATACCGATAATGTACGGCTGCAACAACTTCTGCACCTACTGCATAGTGCCGTATGTTCGCGGCAGGGAGCGCTCGCGCGCTTTTGAGGACGTTGTTTCCGAGGCAAGGCAGGCAGTGGAGAACGGCGCAAAGGAGCTGCTTCTGCTCGGGCAGAATGTCAACTCCTACGGAAAGGAGCTCGGCACAAGCTTTGCGGAGCTGCTCCGCGCGATAAATGCTATCGACGGCGAGTTCAGGATATGCTATATGTCCAGTCACCCCAAGGACGCCACGCCCGAGCTTATCGACGCCATCGCAGGGTGCGAAAAGGGGACAAGGCATTTTCACCTGCCCGTTCAGTCGGGGAGCAGCAGGATACTGAAGCTTATGAACAGGCATTACACCCGCGAGGATTATCTTGACCTTGTTCGGTATGTCAGGGAGCGCGTTCCCGACGCGGCGCTGACCTCCGACATAATCGTCGGGTTCCCGGGGGAAACCTACGAGGACTTTAAGGAAACGCTCTCGCTTATCCGCGAGGTGAGGTTCGATTCGCTGTACACCTTCATTTACAGCCCGAGAAAGGGCACAAAGGCGGCGGAAATGCCCGACCCCGTATCCGCGGAGGAAAAGGGAAAATGGTTCCGCGAGCTGCTCGAGGTGCAGCAGGAGAGCGGCTGCGCCGCTTACGAGGGCTATATCGGCAGGACTATGCGCGTTCTGTGCGAGGGTCCGGGGCGCACCCGCGACGGCTGCCTTACGGGAAAGACGCAGCAGAATGTTATTGTGGATTTTGACGGCGACCGCTCGCTTATCGGCAGCTTCGTCGACGTTGAGATAACCGGCGCGCTCAACTGGGCGCTGCTCGGAAAAATTGTTGAGAAATAAGGAGAAGAATATCATGACAGTTATCGAAGGAGCAAGACAGCTCGGCAAGGCTTTACAGGCAGACGAGAGATATATCGAATATGTGAACGCTAAGAACATCAACGACGCGGACGAGGAGCTTCAGGAGCTTATCGGAAAATTCAACCTCACCAGGCAGAACCTCGCCATGGAGCAGGGCAAGCCCGAGGAGGAGCAGAACGCCGAAAAGATAAAGGAACTGACCGCGAAAATGCACTCGGAATACAACGCGGTAATGACCAACGAGAACATGGCGAATTTCACCATGGCAAAGGCGGGCATGGACAAGCTTATGAGCGAGATAAACACCATTCTGACCTACTGCGTAGAGGGAATGGATCCCGACACCTGCCCGAGCGAGGTGCCCACGAGCACCTGCTCAGGCTCCTGCGCGACCTGCGGCGGCTGCCACTGATGAATGACCTCCCGCCGTGCCGCGGCGGGAATTTTCGGAAAAGAAAAGTTATCTGAAACGGAGTGTGAAAATGGCTCAGGAAACGGAAAAGATCTCCCCGATGCTTAAACAGTACCTTGACATCAAGGAAAAATACAGCGACTATATCCTGTTTTTCCGTCTGGGTGATTTTTACGAGATGTTTTTTGAGGACGCTGTAACGGTGTCGCGCGAGCTGGAGCTTGCGCTGACATCGCGGGCGGGCTCGCCGATGTGCGGCGTGCCCTACCACAGCAGCGAGGTGTACATAAAAAGGCTCATCGACAAGGGCTTCAAGGTTGCGATATGCGAGCAGCTCACCGACCCCGCGCTGTCAAAGGGGCTTGTCGAGCGCGATGTTATCCGCCTTGTCACTGCGGGGACAGTCATCGAAGCAAGTATGCTCAACGAGGACAGCAACAACTACATCACCTGCGTTTATTCCGAGGGAGAAAGCGCCGCGCTGGCGTTTGCCGATCTGTCCACGGGCGAGGTGCACGTTTTTGAGAAAAACGGGAAGAACCGCGAGCAGGAGATAATCTCCGAGCTTTCAAGATTTGCGCCGGTCGAGCTGCTGATAAACAAGGGTTTTCTTGACTTAAAGGAAGTCCACGAGTTTGTCTGCGACAGGCTCAAGCGCTGCTCCTGCGAAATGCTGGACGACGAGATGTTCTCAAACAGCGACTTATCCGCCGTCACCGCTCAGTTTGAAACGGGAAGCACCGCGGACAGCCTCGGGATCGCCTCCATGCCGATGGCGCAGAAGGCGCTGTGCGCAATGTTCCGTTATTTCGGGGAAACCCAGAAAGCGACAGTGAAGCGCTTTGTTGGCTTGAAAATTCATTCCGACGGCGAGTTTATGGGGCTTAACCTCACAACAAGGCGCAATCTTGAGCTTACAGAAACCATGCGCACAAAGGAAAAGCGCGGGTCGCTGCTGTGGGTTCTGGACAAGACGGTAACGTCGATGGGGCGGCGGCGCCTTAAAAGCTGGGTGGAGCAGCCGCTGATAAACCCGACCGCTATCCTCCGCAGACTGGACGCCGTTGAGGAGCTGACGAAAAACACCGCCGTGCTGGGCGATATCTGCGAGGCGTTAAAGGGCATCTATGACCTCGAGCGCCTTATGACGCGAGTAATGTACAAGTCGGCAAACCCGCGCGATATTTATTCCCTCGGGCAGACCTGCTCGAAGCTCCCCGAGCTGAAAAAGCGGCTGTCCGTGCTTAATTCGCGGCTCATGACCGAGCTTAACGCGAAGATAAGCGAGCTGGAGGACGTGGCGTCCCTCGTTGAAAACGCGATAACAGACGACCCGCCGCTCGTCATGAAGGACGGAGGCGTCATCAGGGACGGCTTCAACGACGAGATAGACAGGCTGCGCTCGATAGCGGGCGGCGGCAAGGAAATACTTGCGGAGATAGAGGAGCGCGAAAAGAACGCCACGGGTATCCGCACGCTTAAAGTAGGGTACAACCGCGTGTTCGGCTATTACATCGAGGTATCTAACAGCTTCAAGTCGCAGGTGCCGCCGCATTATCACCGCAAGCAGACGCTGACGAACGGCGAGCGCTATATCACCGACGAGCTGAAAAAGGTCGAGGGCGAGATACTCGGCGCGAACGACAAAATACTCGCGCTGGAGCAGGCTGTTTTCGCGGAGGTGCGCGATTTTATCGCGACAAAGCTGGAGGAGATACAGACCACGGCGCAGGCTGTGTCCGAAACGGACGCGCTTTGCTCTTTCGCGCAGGTGTCGCTTGAAAACGGGTATGTTAAGCCCGAGATAACGCTGGAAAGCGTTATCGACATCAAGGACGGGCGTCACCCCGTTATCGAAAAAATACTCGGCGACAGACCGTTCACACCGAACGACGCGCGGCTCGACCTGCGTGACAACCGCCTTATCATCATAACGGGACCGAATATGTCGGGTAAATCGACATTTATGCGGCAGACGGCGATAATCGTGCTGATGGCGCAGATAGGCTGCTTCGTGCCCGCGCGCTACGCTAAGATAGGCGTTGTGGACAAGATATTCACTCGCGTAGGCGCGTCGGACGACCTCACCGCGGGGCAGTCGACGTTCATGGTTGAGATGAACGAGGTCGCGGAGATACTCAAGAACGCGACCTCAAAGAGCCTTGTCATACTTGACGAGATAGGGCGCGGAACTTCCACCTTTGACGGGATATCCATTGCGAGGGCGGTCGCGGAGTATATCAGCGGGAAGCAGATCGGCTGCAAGACGCTGTTCGCGACGCATTACCACGAGCTTATCGCCATGGAAAAGGAGAACGAGGGCGTTCGCAATTACAGCGTCGCGGTATCGAAGCGCGGCGACGAATTGAAATTCCTCCATAAAATAGTAGAGGGCGGAACGGACGACAGCTACGGCATCGAGGTCGCGAAGCTTGCGGGATTGCCGCAGAAGGTCATAAACCGAGCGAAAGAGGAATTGAAGGAGCTTGAGGTCAGCGGCAAGGTTCGCCTTGCGCAGGTTATAGAAAAGAGCGCGGACAGCCAGTTCAGCTTCACGGCGGTGAACGAGCAGAACGCTGTCGCAAAGCTGCGCGCCGCGGATATCAACAGCATGAGCCCGATGGACGCGCTGCTGTTCGTAAGGGATCTCAAGGAGTCGCTGCAATAACGGGTAGAACGGAGAAAAAATGCCAAGGATAAATCTGCTTGAAAAGAGCGTGTATGAGCTTATCGCGGCGGGCGAGGTGATAGAGCGCCCGTCCTCGGTGATAAAGGAGCTTGCGGAAAATTCAATAGACGCGGGCGCGCGGACGATAACCGTCGAGATAAAGCGCGGCGGTATTTCCTATATGCGCGTGAGCGACGACGGCTGCGGCATGGCGTATGAGGACATTCCGACGGCATTCCTGCGCCACGCGACAAGCAAGGTGCAGTACGCCGACGATCTCGAAAACATAAACACGCTCGGGTTCAGGGGCGAGGCACTGGCATCGGTCTGCGCTGTCGGCAGGGTGGAGTGCGTCAGCAAGCGCCACGAGGATAAGCTCGGGACTTCCTACCGAATAGAGGGCGGCGAGCCTGTCGAGTATGAAAGGACAGGCTGCTCGGACGGGACGACGATAATAATCCGCGACCTGTTTTACAACACGCCCGCGCGTCTGAAATTCCTCAAAAAGGACGTTACCGAGGGGAACTACTGCGCGGCGGTCATCGAAAAGCTCGCGCTGTCGCACCCGCAGATATCCTTCCGCTTTATCCGCGACGGACGGCAGACAATGATGACGGGCGGCGACGGCGAGTATTACAGCGCGGTCTATTCCGTTTTCGGCAAGCAGTTCGCGGCGGGGCTTATACCCGTCGACGGGATATACCGCGATATCGGCGTTACGGGCTTTGTGTCAAGCCCGTTGTTCACCCGCGCGAACCGTTCCATGCAGAATTTTTTTGTCAACGGCAGGAGCGTTAAAAGCCCGCTTTGCTGCGCGGCACTGGAGGAGGCGTTCAGGAACGCGATAATGGTAGGGAAATTCCCCGCCTGCGTTCTGTGCATAAACCTTGACCCGTCCATGCTTGACGCAAATATTTCACCGACAAAGACGGAGGTCAGGTTTTCAAACGAAAAGGCGGTGTTCGACGCGATTTATTTCGCGGTGAAGAACGGGCTGCTGGGCTACGACGAGAGCCGCGAGATACAGCTTCCGAACGCGGGCGCTCCCGATGAAAAAAAGGAGCAGACCACCACCATGGCGATACCCTCGGGCGGCGGAAACGTGACCTATGGGACAAAGGCAGCCGAGCCGCCGAAATTCACGCTGCGGCAGGAAACGCCGTTCCGAATGGACGTCCGTCAGCCTGCCGCAGAGCAGACGGTCATGCCGGAGGTGCTGCCGCCGCTGCTATGTCCCGAGCCTGTTAAGGAAACACCTCTTGAGGAACTGCCGGGATTCGCGTTTTTGTCGCAGAAGTCGTTTGAAAAGCGGGCTGCACAGCCTGTCCCCGAAAAAACGGAAGCGCCTGCCGCCGAGGCGGCGGAGCCTGCTCCCGAAATAAAAGCGGAGGGCGAGGCGGAAAAAGTATTCACGGTAAAAGCGGAATTGTCCGCAGAGAGGAGCGTTCCCGCCGAAAAAACGGAAGCGGCGCCCGAAGCGGAGAATGTCCCCGACGAAGCGGTGCTGCCGCGCGAAAATATTCGCGTCATCGGCGAGCTTTTCAAGACCTACATCGTCTGCGAGAGCGGCGAGGGAATGATACTCATTGACAAGCACGCGGCGCACGAGAGGATTAATTTTGAAAATCTGCGGCGCGGCGTTAACAGCCACGGTCAGCTGCTTCTCGAGCCCGCCGCGGTCTACCTTTCTCCCGCGGAATACGACGCGGTGAGCGCGTTCAGGGAGAAGCTCTCCGACGTGGGGCTGCTGCTTGAATTTTCGGACAGCGGCAGGGTGACCGTCACGGGAATGCCGCAGTATATGGACACGGTGGATCCTGCGGAGCTGCTCGGCAGCATAGCGCAGATGCTTGCGCAGGGCAACGACAACGCCGCGGGCGAGCTGTTCGACGACGTGCTGCACATGATGGCGTGCAAGGCGAGCATTCGCGCGAACGAAAATCAGGATATTTCGGAGCTTGCGTACCTTGCGGACAGGGTGATAAACGACCGCGCGATACGCTACTGCCCGCACGGCAGACCCGTTATGACGCAGATTTCAAGGCGGCAGATTGAGAAGTATTTCAGCAGGATAGTGTGATAACTCGGGAACGGAGGCGGGAATGGAAAATATGATCGTTGTGTGCGGTCCGACCGCTTCGGGAAAGACCGCGCTTGCAGTCGAGCTTGCGAAAATATACGGAGGCGAGGTCATTTCGGCGGATTCAATGCAGATCTACACCGATATGGACATTGCCTCCGCAAAGGCGACTCCCGAGGAGCAGCAGGGGATACCGCATCATCTGCTCGGGTTCCTCGATCCGTCGGAGAGCTTTTCCGTCGCGGATTATGTGAAGCTTTGCGATAAGGCGGCGCGGGATATCCTTTCAAGGGGTAAAATGCCGATATTATGCGGCGGAACGGGGCTTTACATCTCGTCGTTCGTCGACAATCTCACCTTTGACGACAGCAGAACGGACTATGCGTTCCGCGAGGAAATGAGGAAATTCGCCGCCGAAAACGGCAATGCCGCGCTGCTGGAAAAGCTGCGCGAAATTGACCCCGAAACCGCTGCGGAGCTGCACGAAAATAACGTCGGCAGAGTTATCCGCGCGCTCGAGGTGTACAAAACTACCGGGCACACCATTTCCGAGGCAAAGCGTATGTCAAGGCAGTCGCCGTCGCCCTATAACTTTATAATGCTGACGATAGACTACGCGGACAGGGGCGTGCTCTATGAGCGCATAAACAGGCGCGTCGACCTGATGATCGGGGCGGGACTTGCAGACGAGGCGCGTCGCTGCTTCGAACAGCCCGACCGTCCCACCGCCGCGCAGGCGATAGGCTGTAAAGAGCTGTACCCGTATTTTCGCGGGGAGAAAACGCTTGAGGAGTGCATTGAAGAACTGAAGCTGCGTACAAGGCAGTATGCAAAGCGGCAGATGACATGGTTCCGCCGCGACAGCCGCATAAGGCATATTATCGCGGAGAACGGCGACGGGCTGACGGAGCTTGTCGCAAAGGCGCGCGAAATTATCGACGCGGTGTTAAACAGCACTGTTTGATTACAATTAATGGTAAATATGTAAAAAAGCTGCCTATCGGCGGCTTTTTTAATGTATTTTTTTGAAAATTTTTTTGAAAAATACTAAAAAAGTTATAGCTTTTTTCTGAAAGATATGTTATACTAGTGTATATAGTTGGGGTAGTATGCATTTTTTGCGTTCACCATACAAAAGGTCAGCGCCGACTGCGCCCGACCGTACAGAGAGAAAAAGGTGGTCAGTTATTATGGCAAAGGATATCAACTTACAGGACGTGTTCCTCAATCAGGCTAGAAAGGACAGGATCCCTGTCACGATCTATATCACAAACGGCTTTCAGTTCAAGGGCATCGTTAAGGGCTTCGACAACTATACGGTAATTCTCGACACCGACGGAAAGCAGAACCTTATTTATAAGCACGCTATTTCCACCATCACACCGTTCAAGCCCGTTTCTATCCTTGACGCATACGATAAGTCCGAGGAGGAGTAATGCATTCCCGCTGGACGACGCTCATCATAGCGCTGATCTCCCTTTTTATTATAGTCATCGCGGTGGGGCAGGTTTTTTCCGCCGGCGGCGAGGAGCTTACCACCGAAACCGCGCTTGTCTATAACATGGAGGAAGAGGTGCCCTTTGAGGGAGTGTATATGCGCGACGAAACGCTGATATACAGCTCCGGAAACGGGGTCATCAGCTATGAGCACGCCGACGGCTCCAAGGTCGGAAAAAGCTCGGTTATCGCGCGCCGCTATAAAAGCGAAAGCGAGATAGGCTACCGCCGCGAGATAGAGGAGCTCTCGGAGCATATCAGGGTGCTCGAGAACGCCGAAAAGCTTATCGGCACCGATAATTCACAGCTCGAGGTAATAACCAGTCAGATAAACGAGCAGCATTCAAAGCTTGTCAGCGCTGTCCTTTCGGGGGACTATTCCGGCGCGAAGGAGCTTCAGAGCGGTATGCTCGAGGCGCTTTGCAAAAGGGAGATAACTCTCAAAGAAAGCGACGGTTATTCCGAAAAGATAAGCGAGCTTGAGAACAGGATAGCTCAGCTTGAGGCAAGGCTGTCGGGCGACGTTACGAGCATTCTTGCGGACGGCACGGGCTATTTCGTCAGCAATGTCGACGGCTACGAGGGCGAGGTATCGCTTTCCGATACCGAAAGCATGACCGCAGCACGGATAGAAAGCATTATCAATGACCCCGATAAATCCAGCGGAAACGCCATAGGGAAGCTCATTTCGGGCTACACATGGCGCGTCGCCGCTGTCATAAACAAGGAAAACCTCTTCGGCATAAACGAGGGCAGCAGCGTTACGCTGCGAGTTGGCTCGGAGGGTATGCTGATAGACGCGCAGGTCGTTTCAGTCACCGATACGGGCGACGGACGTGCCGTGTATATATTTGAATGCGACAGGCTCACCTCCGAGGTCGTCGAAGGGCGGACAGCGCGTTTCAAGCTCGTTATAAACAGCTATGGCGGTCTGAGAGTAAGCCGCGACGCGATACGCTATGACGAGAACGGCGAGCGCGGCGTTTTCATCGTCCGCGGGACAAGCCTTGCATTCAAGAAGATAGACGTCATTTATTGGGGCGAGGGCTACGTCATCTGCTCGCAGGACGGCGGCGACGATCACCTTAAGCTTTATGACAGGATAGTTACCGAGGGCAAGGATCTGTATGATGGAAAAGTTGTTGAGTAATTCCGAAACAAGCTTTGAGGACATACGCGAAAATTATGCCCGAATAAGCGATAACATATCAGAAGCCATGCGCGCCGCGGGAAGGACCGATAAGGTGCGGGTTATGGCGGTTACAAAGACGGTTTCGCCCGAAAGAATAAATTTCGCGGTGGGACTTGGTATAGACCTTCTCGGCGAGAACCGCGTGCAGGAGTTCATGGAAAAGCGCGAGAGCTATGCTCCGGCGGAGATCCACTTCATCGGCGGGCTTCAGACCAACAAGGTCAAGTACATTATAGACAAGGTTTCGATGATCCATTCCGTCGACAGCCTGCATCTTGCGGAGGAAATAAGCCGCAGGGCGCAGCAGCACGGTCTGGTCATGGATATACTCGCCGAAATAAACATCGGCGGGGAGGATACCAAGGGCGGTATCTCTCCGAATGAAGCGGAGGAATTCTGCAAAAGAGTTTCCGTGCTTGAGGGAGTCAGACTTCGCGGTCTGATGACCATTCCGCCGCCAGAATGCGGCGAAAAGTGCTTTTCGGATATGCAGGAGCTTTTCGGCAGACTGCGCTCCGGAACAGCGGGACAGCCGTTCGATACGCTTTCCATGGGGATGTCGGGCGATTATGAAACGGCTGTGAAATATGGGGCAACAATTGTCCGCATAGGCTCAGGTCTGTTCGGATACAGAAAATATTTATAAATAATTGGGAGGAAGTTTAACATGGCAGGCAATTTCTTTAAGAACATTTTCGGGACAGCAGAACCGGACGAGGGCTTCGTTGATTATGATGAGGCAGGATATGACGCGTCCTCTTCGGCGGTCACAGAGGAGGAGGCAGACTATGCGTCCGATTACGCAGAGCAGACACAGAGTCGTTTCGGCATGAAGAAGAACAACAGCTCCTCTTCGTCAAGGGTAATCAATATGCACAGCAGCAGCGGCGGAAAGCTTGCGGTACTGTTCCCGACAAGCTACGAAGAGGTTATGAAGGACGCCGTTGACTACCTCAAGGACAACGCTATCGTTTTCCTCAACCTCGACAATGTTGAGGCTGACGCGAAAATGAGGATAGTTGATTTTATGGCGGGCGTCTGCACCGCGCTCGACGGCAAGATGAAGAAAACCGGCACCTGCTCCTATGCGGTTGCGCCCAAGAACGTTGAATGGATCAACGACATCGACGATTTCACTGTCTGAGTCTTGAATTTCGAGCTTAATGAAGAGGAACGCTACCTTGCCGCGCATATCGCCGACCTTCAGCGACTGAGCGTGAAGTCGGGCGTGCCGCGCTTTTCCGCTTTTCTTAATGAAAGAGAGGCGGCTGTCGCGGAGCGCGCGGTCAAGGGACATCCCTTTTTTTACGGAGGATACGAGGGCGCGTCGCGCAGGGTCTGCGGTTTTTTTGAGGATACCTATGCCGAGGAGCTTCCGAAAGAGGAGCTTTTCCCGGTCTGCGCCGTCACGTTCACGTTCCGTAAGTGTGATAAGCCCACTCACCGCGATTTTCTCGGGGCTATCATTGGTCTGGGAATAAAGCGCGAGCTGGTGGGCGATATCCTTGTCGCCGAGGAGCACGCGATCGTGTTCTGCCACGAAAACGCCGAGGAACTGATTTTCCGCCTTGATAAGGTGGGAAGGGTTGGTCTGAATGCGGAAAAGGGCATAACAAAGCCGATCCCCGCTGTCGCGACAAAGAAAACGGAAACCACCGTTTCATCGCTGCGGCTTGACTGTATTGTCAGCGCCGCGGCAAATGTTTCAAGAGAAAAGTCCGCATCGCTCATCAGATCGGGGCTTGTAAATGCGGATTTTTCGCCGTGTCTGAATATCAGCGCGGAAGTCGGGGAAAACACCGTTATTTCTATCCGCGGAAGCGGGCGCTACCGCCTGAGCAGTATCGGGGGCAGGTCCGCCAAGGGCAGGATAAGAATAACGATAGAAAAATATATCTGAGTGTGCCGCCGCGCGGCATTACTTCGGAATAAGAGTAACCTCGGTCTGAAAAGCAGCATATTTATGCAAAATCTTTTTCAGGGTTCACCGTAAGCTGTGATGCCTGCCGGTCGATATATGGCAGGAGCGGCTGTTCTTGTGCGGGACTGTTTTCGGGCTGCGAAATATGGAGGGAAGTTACATCAAATGAATGCTAAAGACATCATTACAAGACGATTTGAAAAAGCCAAGTTCAACGGCTATAAAACAGAGGACGTTGATGATTTCCTCAAGGAAATATCCTCGGAATATGCGCAGCTCCAGAAGGAGAAGAGCGAGCTTGAGCGCAAGCTCGAGGTGCTTGCGGATAAGATACGCGAGTACCGCGACGACGAGGACGCGCTGAAGGACGCGCTGCTGCTTGCGCAGAAGCAGGGCAACGCTATCGTTGCCGAGTCCAAGACGGCGGCGGAAAAGCTCCGCAAGGAAACAGAGGAAGCGATAACAAAGCAGCTTGCCGAGGCTAAGGCGAAGTCCGAAAAGATGATAGCCGACGCCGATGATTATTCCAAGCGAATGACAAAGGATTCCAACGAGCGCGCAGACAAGCTTGTCAAGGAGGCAAGAGCCAAGGCTGACGAGATAAAGGCGGAAATGAACCGCCAGCAGGAGATACAGGAGAATATACTCCAGCAGACCCGCAAGGAGGTCACCGAGTACAGAAACAGGCTGCTCGCTTCCTACAAGGCGCATATCGAGTTCATCGACAAGCTCCCCGAGAAGTGCGAGAATGATTTCGTGAAAAAGACCGCCGAGGAGGTAGAAAAGCGCAACGCCGAAAAGGCAAGACTTGCAGCCGCTGCCACAAAGCAGCAGGCGGCAAAGCCCGCTCCCGCGCCTGTTCCCGAGGAAAAGCCCGAGGAGCCTTCCGAAGCGGAAAATGCGGAGCCCAAGCCCGCTGCACCCGAAAAGGAGCCCGAGAAGGAGCCCGTTTCCGCTAAGACAACGGACAATCTTCCGTTCTTTAATTCCGGCGCGGAGCCCAAAATTCGCCACAGCGACCTTCAGTTCGGAAAAAATAAGTAAGCGCAATGCGGCTTGCTTAATAATATATGTAAAACAAAATCTTTAAGGAGATAGCAATATGTCAGAGGATTTCAACAGCACACTGAATCTGCCGCAGACCGAGTTCCCTATGCGCGGCAATCTCCCCAAGAGAGAGCCCGAGATGCTCGATAAGTGGGAGAAGGAGCGCCTTTACTATGTGCTTTCCGAGAAAAATAAGGGAAAGCCCTCCTATACGCTCCACGACGGCCCTCCCTACGCTAACGGCAATATCCACATGGGTACCGCGCTCAACAAGGTGCTCAAGGATATCATCGTAAAGTACAAGAACATGACCGGCTATAATGCCAACTACGTTCCCGGCTGGGACTGCCACGGTCTGCCCATTGAGCTCAAGGCTATAAAGCAGCTCGGCGTCGACAGCGGCACGGTTGACCCTGTTGCGCTCAGAAAGAGCTGCCGTCAGTTCGCGCTCTCCTGCCTCGACGATCAGAAGAAGCAGTTCAAGCGCCTCGGCGTCTGGGGTGATTTCGATGACCCCTATCTGACATTAAAGCCCGAGTTTGAGGCAAAGCAGGTCGAGGTTTTCGGCGAGATGGTGAAGAAGGGCTACATCTATAAGGGGTTAAAGCCCGTTTACTGGTGCGCCGACTGCAACACCGCGCTCGCAGAGGCTGAGATCGAGTATCAGGACGATCCCTGCTACTCCATCTATGTCAAGTTCCCGCTCGTTGAAACAAAGGGCAAGTTCGACGACCTCGGCATTGACCTTTCCAAGGCATATGTCGTTATCTGGACAACGACCACATGGACGCTCCCCGGCAACCTCGCAGTCTGCCTCGGACCGAATTATAATTACACTTTCGTCAAGGTAGAGGACGAGGAAAGCAGGTCCTTTGGCGAATACCTGCTCATGGCGACAGAGCTTGTAAACACGGTTATGGACGCAGTGGGCATTAAGAAATACAGCACCGTCGGCTCTTTCAAGGGTCAGGATCTCGAGCTTCTCGAGGCTGAACACCCCTTTATGGGCAGACGTTCACCCCTCATTGTCGGCAACCATGTAACGCTTGACAGCGGTACCGGCTGCGTTCACACCGCGCCCGGTTTCGGTGTGGAGGACTTCGAGGTTTGCAGCCACTACAAGGGAATGTTCAACATCATTGTTCCCGTTGACGAAAAGGGCGTTCTCACCGAGGAAGCGGGCGATTTCGCGGGGTTAAAGACCGCCGACGCGAACAAGAAGATCGCACAGCGCCTTGAGGACGACAACACCCTGCTCGCAATGCAGAAGATAGTCCACCCGTATCCGCACTGCTGGCGCTGCCACGAGCCGATAATCTACCGCGCGACCGATCAGTGGTTCTGCAACGTTGATATGTTCAAGCCCGAAACTATCAAGGCTATCGAAACGGTTAAGTGGATCCCCGAGTGGGGCGAGGAGCGCATTAAGAACATGGTCAATATGCGCAGCGACTGGTGCATTTCCCGCCAGCGCAGATGGGGCGTGCCCATTCCCATGCTTTACTGCAAGGAATGCGGCAAGACCGTCATCAACGACACGACCATCAGGGCTATTTCCGATATGTTCCGTAAGGAAAGCTCCGACGCGTGGTATATAAAGGATCCGTCCGAGTTCATTCCCGCCGATGTAAAGTGCGAATGCGGCTGCGGTCAGTTCACCAAGGAAATGGATATCTTCGACGTATGGTTCGACAGCGGCTGCACTCACGCGGCTGTTCTTCAGGAACGCCCCGAGCTCAGCTGGCCCGCCGATATGTACCTCGAGGGCTGCGACCAGTACAGAGGCTGGTTCCAGAGCTCGCTGCTCACCTCCGTTGCAACAACGGGCAAGGCGCCTTACAAGGCTGTCTGCACTCACGGATGGGTAGTTGACGGAAACGGTCAGCAGATGCATAAGTCCAAGGGCAACGTTATCCTCCCCGAGGAGATAATCAAGGACTTCGGCGCTGATGTGCTCCGTTTGTGGGTTGCATCGCTCGATTATCACAACGACGTGCGCGTTTCCAAGGATATGCTCAAGCAGCTGTCCGAGAGCTATCGTAAGATAAGAAACACCGCAAGATATATCCTCGGCAACCTCAACGACGCGAACGGCTTCGACCCGAACACAGAAATGGTATCCCCCGACAAGATGAGCGACCTTGACAAGTGGGCGCTGGCTCGTCTGGACATCGTTATAGATAAGGTAAAGGCTGCGTATGAGGCGATGGATTATTACCTTGCATACCATGTCATCAACAGCTTCTGCGTTGTCGATATGTCGAATTTCTACCTTGACATTGTTAAGGATACGCTGTACTGCGCGGGCAAGAACTCTCCCGAGCGCAAGTCGGTTCAGAGCGCAATGTATCTCATACTTGACGCGCTGGTAAGACTTGTCGCTCCGATACTGAGCTTCACCGCCGACGAGATATGGCAGTATATGCCCCATAAGGAGTGCGACGACCTCCGCAGCGTTATCTTCAATCAGATGCCCGAAAAGACAGGTGTTACCGTTGACGCGGCGTTTGAGGAAAAGTGGAACAGGATCCATGCAATCCGTGACGATGTTCTTGTTGCGCTTGAGCAGAAGCGCGCCGATAAGGTAATAGGCAAGTCGCTTGAGGCAATGGTGGATATTTACACGAGCGATCCCGCTGTCGTAGCGCTTGAGGGCGACCTTGCAGACGCGTGCATCGTGTCCGGCGTTAAGGTTCATACCGAGGGCGAGGGCGAGTACAAGGGCTCCGCTGAGGGCGTTTCCATAACCGTTACCCGCAAGGGCGGCGAGGGCTGCCAGCGCTGCTGGAAGTATGACGACACCGTTGGCTCCGACGCGGAATATCCTCATATCTGCGCTCGCTGCGCTGCTGTCGTAAGACTCAATTTAGGCTGATTTATTTAGTGAGGGGAGGGGACGAGCCCCTGCCCTCGCTTTTTTGTGAAGGGGATGCTGATGCATAAAAGCATTGCAGAAAAGATAAAGAACAATTTGCAGTATGTCGGACTGCTGCTCGCGGCGGTGCTTGTGGGGATAGATCAACTCACAAAATGGCTTGTGGTTTCAAATATGAAGCTTCAGGACTCTATCCATATCATCAAGATCGGCGATACCGAGGTGCTGAATTTTTCCTACTACCTTAATTCGGGCGCGGCTTTCAGCAAGTTCGAGGGCAAGACCACCATGCTCGTTGTTGTCACTTCGCTGGTCATTGCGGCGCTTATTCTCCTGCTTGTCCTTAAAAAAATAAAACGGACGCCGTATATCGTCGCGGCGTCGCTGATAATAGGCGGCGGTATCGGAAATCTTATCGACAGGCTTTTCAATAATGGGCTTGTCGTCGATTTCATCGACTTTCGTATAATCAATTTCGCGATATTCAATTTCGCGGATATTTGCGCGGTCTGCGGCGCGGCTCTGTTGTTCATCATGGTGGTAGTCGACGAGGTTCGCGACAACAAAAAGAAGCGCCTTGAAAAGGCAGCCGATAACGCAGAAAGCGGCAATGCAGCCGAAAATACTGCCGAAAATGCCGAAAACGGCAATGTTGCTGAAAACGAAACCGAAAAATCCGATGATGGAAACGATTGAAATAATATCCGCGGGCGGAATGCGGCTGGACAAGCTCATTTCGGAGCAGACCGAGCTTTCGCGCAGCGCGGCGGTGAAGCTCATTGAACAGGGCGCGGTTCTTGTCGGCGGGAATATCCCGAACAAAAAGGACGAGCCTGCGGCGGGCGCGGTTATAACAATAACGCTGCCCGAGCCGCAGAGCGCGGACATTCTCCCCGAAAATATCCCTCTCGACATCGTTTACGAGGACAGCGACCTGCTTGTTGTGAACAAGCCTAAGGGAATGGTAGTACACCCGGCGGCGGGGCATTATTCGGGGACGCTCGTAAATGCGCTGATGTACCACTGCGGCGACAGCCTTTCGGGGATAAACGGAGAGATACGACCGGGAATAGTCCACCGTATCGACAAGGACACCAGCGGGCTGCTGATGGTTGCGAAGAACGATCGCGCTCACATCGGACTTTCCGGGCAGATAAAGGCGCACAGCTTCACGCGGGAATATGAAACGGTGGTGTGCGGCGCGGTGAAGTCCGACGGGACGGTGAACGCTCCCATAGGCAGGCACAAGACCGACCGAAAGCGTATGTGCGTTACGGCAGAGAACTCCCGCGAGGCGGTGACGCATTATTTTGTCCTGCGCAATTTCGCGGGATACACACATCTGCGTGTTCGGCTCGAAACGGGGCGGACGCATCAGATAAGGGTGCATATGTCCTACATCGGACACCCCGTGGCGGGCGACCCTGTTTACGGGAACGGCAAGCCCGCGTGGCTTTGCGGGCAATGCCTCCATGCAAAGAAGATAGGCTTCGTTCACCCTGTAACGGGCGAATATATGGAGTTCGACAGCCCGCTTCCCGATTATTTCACAAAATTTCTTAAAAGCATAGAGGGCTGAGTATGGATTTCAGCAAGGTTATTCTGATGACCGACCTCGACGGAACGCTGCTGACCGACGACAAGCGTATCCTTGATAAGGATATGGCGGCGATAGAGCGCTTCCGTGCGGGCGGCGGCATTTTCACGATGGCGACGGGACGCGGTTATTCAATGGCGCGCTCTGTTGCACAGAAGCTGGCGCTGGACGCTCCCGCGGTGTTGTTCAACGGTGCGGCGGTGTTCGACTTCGCACAGGACAAATTCCTCTGGCGGTGCGATATCGGCGGCAGGGCTGTCGACATCATAAACCGCGTTGCGGCGCGCTTTCCCGATGTCGGGGTGGAGGTGCTGCGCGAGCATTCGGTGTACGTTCCGTTCTTGAATGAAACGGAGCAGTGGCATCTGGATCTCGAGGGAGTAAAGGCGGAATTCTGCCCGCTCCCGGAGATACCGACCGACGGCTGGCTCAAGGTGTTGTTCGCCTATCCTACCGAGAAGATGGACGCGCTTGAGCAGTATGTTGAAAATGAGCCTGCGCTTGGCGGGGTGCAGTGGCTGCGCTCGGCGCCGATGTTTTTCGAGTGTCTCCCCGAGGGGATAGATAAGGCGGCGGGCTTTCGCGAGCTTATCCGCGTTATCGGCGCGGAGGACAGGTTCACCGTTGCGGCGGGGGATTTCATGAACGACACGCACATGATAAAGGAAGCGGATCTTGGCGCGGCGGTGGCGAGCGCGCAGCCGTCCGTCAAGGCGGCGGCGGATATTATCGTCTGCGACAACAACAGCGGCGCAATGGCTGAGATAATCGACCGTATCGAAAGGCTGTGACAATTGTCCGAGCCGTTGTCGTTTAGTTCGCGGGGTTATTCTGCCCGATATGTTTCGCGGGCAGAAATATTGTGTGTTCGGCTGCCGTAAAAACGGATTATTCGGCGGGAAACCGCTTGATATAACAGAAAAAATCGAGCGAAAAGCTCATAAAACCATAGGAGGTCTATAATGGACGATAAACTGAAAAAGCAGCTTGAAATAGCTGCAACAAAAGTCAGAATGGGCGTTATCGAGGGCGTTCACAGCGCCAAGGCGGGTCACCCCGGCGGCTCCCTTTCCATCGCCGATACGCTGACATATCTTTATATGCACCGTATGAACGTTGATCCCTCCGATCCCGAATCTCCCACCCGTGACAGACTGGTGCTTTCCAAGGGTCACACCGCTCCCGCGCTGTATGCGGTTCTTGCCGAGAGAGGATTTTTCCCCGCAGAGGAACTGAAAACGCTCCGCAAGATAGGCTCGCGTTTACAGGGTCACCCCGTTCGCAGCAAGACCCCCGGCGTTGACATGAGCACGGGCTCGCTTGGTCAGGGAATTTCCGCTGCGTGCGGCATGGCGCTTTCGGGCAAGATAACCTGCGACGCCTACAAGGTTTACGCTATCCTCGGCGACGGCGAGATACAGGAGGGTCAGGTATGGGAGGCTGCGATGTTCGCGGCCCACTACAAGCTTGACAACCTCGTTGCCGTTGTGGACAACAACGGGCTTCAGATCGACGGCAAAATTTCCGATGTAATGTCGCCCTATCCTATCGACAAGAAGTTCGAGGCGTTCGGCTGGCACGTTATCTGCATTGACGGCCATGATTTCAACGCTATCGAAAAGGCGTTCAACGAGGCGGAGACCGTCACCGGCAAGCCCACTGTCATTATTCAGAAGTCCATCAAGGGCAAGGGCGTTTCCTTTATGGAGGATCAGGTCGGCTGGCACGGCAAGGCTCCGAACGACGAGGAGTACGCAAAGGCTATGGAGGAACTCAAGGCGCATCTCGCGGAGCTTGAGTCTTAATTACAACTATATCGACCGAAAGGAATAATATAATATGGAAAAGAAAGCAACCCGTGACAGCTACGGCGAAGCGCTCGTAATGCTCGCTGAAAAGCGTCCCGATTTAGTCGTACTTGACGCCGACCTTGCAGCGGCAACAAAGACAGGAATTTTCAAGAAGGCATATCCCGAAAAGCACTTTGACTGCGGTATCGCAGAGGCGAATATGATGGGCGTTGCGGCAGGTATCGCCACGACAGGCAAGCTCGTTTTCGCAAGCTCGTTTGCGATGTTTGCCGCAGGAAGAGCGTTTGAGGTCGTTCGCAACTCCATCGGTTACCCCCACCTCAACGTAAAGATCGGCGCGACCCACGCGGGCATTTCGGTAGGCGAGGACGGCGCTACTCACCAGTGCAACGAGGACATTGCGCTCATGCGCACTATCCCCGGAATGACCGTAATCAACCCTGCCGATGATGTTGAAGCAAAGGCGGCAGTGCTTGCGATGGCTGATTTTGTCGGTCCGACATATATGCGTTTCGGCAGACTTGCCGTTCCGATATTCAATGACGCTGCGACATATAAGTTCGAGCTCGGCAAGGGTGTCACGATAAAGGACGGCAAGGACGTTACCGTTATCGCAACGGGTCTTATGGTAGCGGAGGCTATCGAGGCGGGCAAGGCGCTCGCAGAGCAGGGCATTGACGCGAGAATAATCAATATCCACACGATAAAGCCCATTGACCGCGACATCATCATAAAGGCGGCAAAGGAAACAGGGAAGATCGTTACCGTCGAGGAACACAGCGTTATCGGCGGTCTTGGTTCTGCCGTTGCGGACGTTGTTACAGAGGAATGCCCCGTTCCCGTTATCAAGATCGGCGTTAAGGACGTATTCGGTCACAGCGGCCCCGCTGTTGACCTGCTGAAGGAATTCGGGCTTTGCGCGGAGAATATCGTTGCGACGGTTAAGTCCGTTCTCGGAAAGTAATTTTTCGTAAATAATGATCAAGACCGGCAGTGGAGAGATCCGCCGCCGGTCTTTTGCCGTATTTTACCGCAGGATAACGTCGTATTCCCGGAGCCAGCGCTCGATTTGCAGCATATACGCGTATATCTGCGGCACGGTCATCAGCTGCCCGTACCAGTTCTTCCCGAAGCTTGTGCCGCCCGTGTCAAGCATATTCCGCAGCGCGTCGGCGTTGACTATCTCCGTCAGGCGGCAGTCGTCCGAGCGTAGCAGTTCGCCCAGCTTTTCCGCGAGCAGCGCGCCGTAATTCGGGTTGTGGGTCTTGGGGTAGGGGGATTTCTTGCGCCATAAAACGTCCTCGGGGAGCACTCCTTCCATTGCCTTGCGGACAAGCCCCTTCTCTCTGCCGAGGCAGGATTTCATCTCCCACGGGATATTGTACGCATACTCTACGATGCGGTAATCGCAGAACGGAACACGTACTTCCAGCCCGTGCGCCATGCTCATGCGATCCTTACGCGTAAGCAGTGTGTCCATAAAATATTCAAGGTTCATCACGAACATTTCGCGCATACGGCGCTCGTCAGCATTCTCGCCGTCGAGGTAGTCGGTGTGGGAAATGCACTCGTCATATGCGCGGCGGACAAAGCCCTCCGCTTCGGCGGGGGAAAGCGGACGCTTCATCAGCGCGCCGCGCTCCGGCACGCAGGTAGTCCACGGGAAACCGTCGTAATGCAGGACTTCCTTTCTGTGGTACCACGGGTATCCCCCGAAAATTTCATCGGCACATTCTCCGCTGAGCGCAACGGAGAATTTTTTCTTTATCTCGCGGCAGAAAAGCCAAAGCGAGCTGTCCACGTCCGCCATGCCGGGCAGGTCGCGGGCAGTCACGGCGTCGTCAAGTGCGGCTGCAAGCGCGGGAGTGTCCAGCACGACATTATTGTGCTCCGAGCCGATGTATTCCGCCATGCGAGTCACCCACGGCGCGTCCTCGTCGGGCTGAAACGAGCTTGCACGGAAGTTCGCGTGGTTATCCTTGTAGTCTATCGACCATGTGGAGAGCCGCTCGCCGCGCCCGGCAAATTCCCGCGCCGCTATCGCTGAAATAACGCTGCTGTCAAGTCCCCCCGAGAGAAAGCAGCACAGCGGAACGTCGCTCACAAGCTGCCGTTTTACCGCGTCGGTGATAAGTGCGCGTGTGTGCTCGGCAGTTTCCTCGAAGCTCTCGGTATGCGGGGCGGCTTTCAGCGACCAGTAGCGCCGCTGCTCAAAGCCGCTCTCGGAATACTCCGCGCAGTATGCCGCGGGAAGCTCCGAAATGTCACGGAAAACGCCGCTGCCCGTTACGCAGGCGGGACCTATCAGCATTATCTGCGCCGCGCCCTCGCTTGTCACCACGGGAGCGACCTTCGGGTGCCTGAGCAGCGCTTTTATTTCGCTTGCGAAAATAATGCCGCCGTCGGTCAGCGAATAGTACAGCGGCTTTACGCCGATCCTGTCCCGCGCAAGGAACAGCTTGCGCTCGCGGCTGTTCCATACAGCGAACGCGAATATGCCGTTGAACATATCAAGGCAGCGCTCGCCGTATTCGGCGTATGCCCTTAACACTACCTCGGTGTCGGAATGACCCCTGAATGAAACGCCGCGCGCCTGCAAGTCGCTGCGTATCTCCTCGGTGTTGTAAAGCTCGCCGTTGTACACCAGCGCAAGATCGCCGCTTGTCATCGGCTGCTGTCCGTTTTCTGGGTCAATGACAATAAGTCTGCGGTGGACAAGGTAGGCGTTATCGTCGCAGTACGACCCGCTCGCGTCGGGACCGCGCGGCGCAAGCGCACGGCTCATCTCCCCGAGAACTCCGCCCATGCAGCGCATATTATCCTTAAAGCTTATCTGTCCCGCAATTCCGCACATAGCAATTCTCCTTTCGGTATTCTCCTTTATTATACGCAAAATGCCCGCGCCGCGTTACATATTTTTAAAACAGGTTGAAATTTCCGACAGAATGGTGTATAATGATAAGTAGAATATTTTCAAGTGAAAGGACGCATAATGTTATGAATATAGCGGTAGTGGGACTTGGACTTATCGGCGGCTCGATATGCAAGGCGCTTAAAGCCAATACATTCCACCATATAATGGGAATTGACACCGACAAGGAAACGATAGCAAAGGCGCTCGATCAGGGCGCTATCGACGAGGAGATAACCCCCGACAGACTGTGCGAGGCTAACCTCACGATAGTTGCGCTTTATCCCGTGGCGATAGTTGACTTTGTAAAGCAAAATGCGGACAAGTTCCGCAAGGGCTCCATAGTAATGGACATCTGCGGTATAAAGGGTTATATCGTCAGAAACTGCACCCCCGTGCTTGAGGAAAAGGGCGTTATATTTATCGGCACTCACCCCATGGCGGGCACGGAGCACTCCGGCTTCGATTATTCCACGCCGGATCTTTTCAAAAAGGCAAGCTTTATCATAACCCCGACCGCAAGCACGCCGCAGATAGCAATCGATCTTGTGTCGACGCTCGGCGCCTGCATGAACTTCGGGCAGGTCGTTATCGCAACGCCCGAGCAGCACGACGCGAATATAGCCTACACCTCGCAGCTTGCGCACGTTGTGTCCAACGCCTATGTAAAGAGCCCGTCGCTTTTCCGCGCGGACGGATTTTCTGCGGGCAGCTTCCTTGACCTTACGAGAGTTGCCTACCTTAACGAGGAAATGTGGTCGAGCCTTTTCATGTGCAACAAGGAAGCGCTGCTTTTCGAGGTCAACACGATAATCCATTCGCTGGAGCAGTACCGCGACGCAATGGTAAACGACGATATCGATACCCTGCGCGAGCTGCTGAAGGTCGGCAGGGAGCGCAAGGAAAAGAGCATGGAATTTTACGGTCAGGAGCGCAGATAATATGTCCGAAAAACAGAAGCCGCATATAAGCTATATCGTTTCGCTGTGCGGCATAATGTGCGGGCTTGCGCTGGCGATGATGTTTTTTTTGAGCATGGTGCCGTCGTTTGAGTACATCAGCCCCGCAGTGGCGGGCGTGCTTATCTGGGTGGTTCGTGACAGGCTCGGCGTTAAGTACGGGCTGGTCAGCTACTTCGCGGTCGGGCTGCTCGGGATATTGTTCACGCCGAATTACGAAGCGTCGATGATGTTCATTTTCCTGCTGGGTTATTACCCGATAATTCGGCAGTATATCATGAAAATCAAGCTCGGCGTGCTGCGCTGGGCGGCGAAAATAGGGGTATATACGGCGGGCGCGGTATGCGCTTATCTGCTGCTTATCTACCTTTTCAATATGAAGCAGCTTCTGGAGGACTTCGGCGAATTTGGAAAATATGGGTCGATATTGATACTATTTATGGGCGGAGTTGCGTTTGTGATGTACGATATCTTCCTCGGGCTGTTTTTCCCGTTTTATGAGAAAATGCTCAAGCCGAAAATACAGAAGCGAATGAGATAAAAAAGCGGTTTCCGCAGGCGACCGCGATCACTGTAACAAAAGGAGAAAACTATGTCGGAAAGAATACCTGAGCGGCAGGATGTCGCTGCCGAAAATAAATGGTCTATCGGGGATATCTACGCAAGCGACGCCGCATGGGAAGCGGATTTCGCAAAAGCAAAGGAGTTCCCCGCAAGAATAGCGTCGTATAAGGGTCAGCTCTCGACCTCGGCGGAAAAGCTGCTTGAATACATGAAGCAGGACGACGAGCTTTCGGTGCTGCTGGACAGCCTTGTGAATTACGCGCAGCGGAAGAACGACGAGGACACCCGTATAGCGAAGTATCAGGACATGGTGAGCCGAATTGAAACGCTGTACGTTGAGTTAGCGGGCGCGGCGTCATATGTAACGCCCGAGCTGCTTTCGATACCCGACGACACCATGGAGCTTTTTTATAAGGAACAGAGCGGGCTTGAGCTTTACAGGCGCATTTTTGACAGGATACGCCGCCGCAGGGCGCATATTCTCTCCGAGGCGGAGGAGCGCATAATAGCGCTGACGGGGGAGATGGCGGCCAGCCCCGATAACATCTTCTCAATGTTCAACGACGCCGACCTTAAATTCCCCGACGCTGTTGACAAGGACGGGAATACTCATCAGGTAACGCACGGGAGCTATATCCCGCTCATGCAGAGCAGCGACCGCGTGCTGCGAAAGTCCGCGTTCGAGTCGCTGTATCACGTTTACGAGGGCTTCAGGAACACCTCGGCGGCAGTGCTTTCCGCACAGGTAAAAACGCTGGTATTCAGGGCGAGGGCGCGCAATTATTCAAGCACGCTTGAAGCGGCGCTTGACGGGAACGAGGTACCAACCGAGGTTTACAGCCGCCTTATCGAGGCTGTCCACGAAAACATGGCTCATATGCACCGTTATGTAAGGCTGAGGAAAAAGCTGCTCGGCGTTGATGAGCTGCACGCATACGACCTCTACACCCCGATAGTGAGCGACCTTGACATCAGGATACCGTTCGAGCAGGCGAAACGGGAGGTCTACGAGTCGCTCGCGCCAATGGGCGAGGAATACCGCGCGATATTCCGCAAGGGTATCGAGCAGCGCTGGATAGACGTTTACGAAAACGAGGGCAAGCGCAGCGGCGCTTACTCCGCGGGAGCGAGGGTGCACCCGTTCGTGCTGCTTAACCACAAGGACACACTTGACAGCGAGTTCACGCTGGCGCATGAAATGGGTCACGCAATACACTCTTACCTGTCCAACACCAATCAGCCGGTTGCCTACGCGGATTATGTAATATTCGTCGCGGAGGTGGCGTCCACCTGCAACGAGAGCCTGCTTATGCAGCACCTCCTGCGCAGCACCGACGACAAGAAGCGCCGCGCGTATCTCATCAATTATTTCCTCGAGCAGTTCAGAACCACGCTTTATCGCCAGACGATGTTCGCGGAGTTTGAGCTTATGATAAACCAAAAGGCGGAAAACGGCGAGAGCCTTACCGCCGAAACGCTTTGCGAGATGTACCGTGAGCTGAACAGGCAGTATTACGGCGACGACCTTGTTATTGACAGCGAGCTTGACATGGAATGGGCAAGGATACCGCATTTCTACTACAATTATTATGTTTACCAGTACGCAACGGGATTTTCGGCAGCTATCGCGCTGTCGCAGAGGATACTGAACGAGGGAGAGCCTGCCGTAAAGGATTATATAGGTTTCCTGAGCGGCGGCTGCTCGACCGACCCCATTTCGCTGCTGAAGGGCGCGGGCGTGGACATGACCTCAAAGCAGCCCGTGGAAAGCGCGCTGAAGCTTTTCGGCACACTGCTTGACGAGATGGAAGAACTCATGAGCTGACGGGAGAGATAATGAACACACAACAGGAAAAAGCATATATTGAGTTTCTGAAATCGCTCTGCGCGGAATTTCCGAACGCTGCCGCGCTGATTGACAGGACGCTTTCCTGCATTTACAGCAGCCGTCCCGCGCTGTTTTCGGAGGGAATGGCGTTTCAGAGCCTCGTGCACGGTGAGTTGAGTTACCCCATGCGGGAATTTACTCAGGTACGGGTCATGATACGTGACGAGTTTTACTGTGCGCGTATTGTCCCCATAAAAAATGAATACGGCGACCCGTGGTTATATGTGTGCGAGCTTGTCAACGCTTCGTCCGCTACGGATATCGCTGCGGACACCGACCTTTTCGCAAGGGCGCTTCCGGTGTTAAATTCAATAGAATACAACCTCGCGGGGCTGTGGAAAAATACTAATGCGCTCGGCGAGAGTCTGGGCGGCGACAGCGCCGCTGCCGCGAATATCGGCGCGTTAAAAAGCTCGCTGGCAAATATCGGCTCGGTCACAAAGAACGCCTCGGAGTTTGCGGACATGATGTTCGGAGAAAAGGACCCCGTTGCTATTGACGCGGCGGCGCTCATGACGAGCCTTGTCCGCCGCTGCAACGCCGCGCTCGCGAAATGCGGCAGGCGGGTCGAGCTTCTCTGCGACAGCACGGAGCTCATTATCGGCGCGGACAGCCGCCATGCGGTTGCGGCGCTGGTGAACGCTGTGCAGAACGCGCTGCTGTATTCCCCGCGCGACAGCGTGCCTATAATTGCGGTGTACCGCGTCTGTGAGGGCAAGCGCGCTTTCGTTGAATTTAAGTTCACCAACGACAACATAATGTTCACCGATAAGGATTTCAAGGATAACGTAAGCGTTAATTTCAGCTATCAGCGCATCGGCTGGGGCATACCTATAATCAGGCGATTCGCCGAGGAAAGCCACGGCAGATTTTCCATTGAGGACGACGGCGGCAGAATGTGCGTAAGGCTTACGCTCCCCTCTCCTGTCGGCGAGCTTTCTTCGGAGGTATCGCTGGAGCAGTTCTCCTATGTTTACTACAACACGGGCGTGCCGGATATCCTCGAAACGAAAATGCGCGAGGTCGCAGAGTTCTTCGGAGAAAACAGTTGATTTTGAAAATATTCATTATGCTGTCACGCTGTTTTCATCTTTCGGAGGTATAATCAAGCTGCATTCGGGAAACCGAATTTTCATGACCTTTCATTTTTTCACGGCTGGTGCCGTCCGGCGTTTTTCGCGGCAATACCGCTTTTGTGCGGTGCGTCCCGACGGACGCCGGTTTATACGGTCGGATTTTTATTATGATAAGAAACTATCGGACGAAAAAAAGGAGATACAGCCATGTACAAGATCCTTGTAGTAGACGACGAAGAGAATATCCGCGAGGTAATAAAGGAATACGCGGAATTTGAGGGACATCAGGTGGACGAGGCGTGCGACGGAATGCAGGCTATCGAGATGGCAAAGGCTAACGACTACGACATTATCATCATGGACGTGATGATGCCGCGCGTAGACGGTTACACCGCCTGCAAGGAGATACGCAAGTTCAAGCAGACGCCCGTGCTCATGCTTTCCGCGCGCGGCGAGGAATACGACAAGCTGTTCGGGTTCGAGCTGGGCATTGACGACTATGTTGTAAAGCCGTTTTCGCCCAAGGAGGTCATGGCGAGGATAAACGCTATCGTGAAGCGCAACGCCGTGGCTGCGGCTCCCGCGGCGACTGCCCCCGAAACGGAGAAATTCGAGGGGCTGGAGATAAACTTCACCTCCCGCGACGTTTTCATCGACGGCGTGAAGGCAAATCTCACCCCGAAGGAATACGACCTGCTTTTCTACCTTGTCAGAAACAAGAACATTGCCCTGACGAGAAACAAGCTTCTTGAAGAGGTGTGGGGCTATGATTTCTTCGGAGACGACCGCACCATTGACACACATATAAAAATGCTCCGCAATAATCTCGGTCCCTATCGCAAGTTCATTGTCACGCTGCGCGGGCTGGGCTATAAATTCGAGGCGTAAGCATGAATTTCTTCCGCAGCATTAAATACAGGGTATGGGTGCGCTTTGAGATAGTCGTTGTCGCAATGCTTGCGTTTACCTATGTTTTTCTGATAGCGATGTTCCCGAGCTTTTACGAGTGGATGAAAACCTACGAGATAAGCGAAACTCTCGTGGATATCCGAGCGCACTGGTACAGCGACGATATCGCAGACGTTGTGAACAGGGAAGCCAACGGGAAGAAAATGTATATCGAGATATATTTTCCCGAGACCGGTTATTCCTATGTTGCAAACAGGCTGGGCGGCAGCGTTTCGCTTGCGGTGATAGCCAAGGAGGGCTATCGCAGCGAGGTGCGCGAGAGCAGCACGGGCATGGTTTACCGCCGTTTCCGCGACGAGGCGGAGGATAACACTATCCTCATGGTGGGAAGCTACATCGGGAGCAGCCGCCTTGACCCCGACGCTTATGTATTCATATGCAGTTATCTCCAGCCGATAGGCACAACGGTGAGCATTTTCGTGCGGCAGTTCTTTTTCGTCGGGATAATCATGATGATACTGACGATGTTCATGTCGGCGCTGTTCGCGAATAAGATATCCGAGCCGATAATACGCATAAATAACGCCGCGAAAAGCCTTCCGCAGGGTAAATTCGAGATAGACGGCGAGAAGAACGACTACGCCGAGATAAAGCAGCTTTCCGCAACGCTTCAATCCGCGTCAAAGGAAATCGCGAAATCCGACGGCCTCCGCCGCGAGCCCATGGCTAACATTTCGAACGACGTGCGCACGACGCTCACCATGAAACA
>CAMERU010000003.1 GCA_945935925.1 uncultured Clostridia bacterium
ATTGGCACAACTAGCTGCGCAATCGAACGAAAATAATTATGCGGTGTTGCCTTAAGAAATAAGGAGAACGTTCTATGAACGAGCATATTGAGGTGTGGCTGTGGATACTGCTTGTCATGCAGCCCTACAATCCGAAAAGCAAGCGCATACTCGACCGCTGCGACGGAGATGTCGTCCGCGCCGCGCAATATATACGCGACGGCTGCCCCATTCTTTCCGAGGCGGAGCAGATGCGCGCCCAAAGGATACGCAGCGGCGACGTAAGGAAAGTGCTGGAGGTCTGCGAGAAAAACGATATCCGCATAGTCACCCTTGAGGACGAGGAATATCCCCTCCGGTTAAAGGTGATATACAACCCGCCGATACTGCTTTTCGTCAGAGGCAGTCTTGATTGGCTGGACGACGAGGTGTCGATATCCGTCGTAGGAACGCGGCACCCCGACAATTACAGCGTTCAGGTAGGAAACAGGCTGTGCTCCGACCTCACTAAAATAGGCACGGTCATCGTGAGCGGGCTTGCCGTCGGGCTGGACACCGTTGCGCACCGCGCCTGCATCAACAGCGGCGGGCGCACGATAGGCGTTCTCGCCTGCGGTATGCTGGTGGATTACCCCAAGGAAAGTGCCTCCCTGAAAGAGGATATACTCAAAACGGGCGGCGCTCTCGTGAGCGAGCTTCTCCCGTTCACGGGAACATTCGGCTCGTATTTCAAGCACAGAAACAGGATAATCGCGGGGCTCGGAATGGGAACGCTCATTCTTGAAGCGTCCTCGAAAAGCGGCTGCCTGCTGACCGCCGAGCACACGATAGAGCAGGGGCGCGATCTGTTCTGCGTGCCGCCGCACGATATTATGTCGTCAAGGTACTCGGGGGTAATGCCGCTGCTGCGCGACGGAGCAGTCCCCGTTTTCAGCTATATCGACATAGTTAACGCAAATCTTTACAGTTACCTGAGAAAAACCTCCTACATTGACATCATGTCTTACAGAGCGGCAGAGCCTAAGCCCGAAAAGGCAAAGGCAGCAAAGCCAAAACGCGCGGAGCCGCCTGCACCCGAACAGGAAAAGGAGCAGACCGCCGCCCCCGACGAGAGCGTGCTTTCGGAGCTTACGCCGCAGCAGGCGGAGATAGTGCGTATCATAGCGCAGGGAGCTGTCGATATCGACACGCTCATTATGAAAACCGGAATATCGTTTGTCGACGCAAATTCAGACCTTATCGAGCTTGAGATAAGCGGGCTTGTCGAGCGTGGCATGGACGGATTTTACAGATACCCGGGCAAATAATAATACGGCGCGCATTTTGCATTGCGCGCCGTTATTGTTTTATTCCGAAAGAACCGCGTCAAGCAGCTTCTTCGCGATCCTGCTCCCGCTAAGCAGCTCCCGCGCCTTTTCCGCGCCGAACCACCCCGCGCTGTCCACCTCGCCCGAGAGCGCATAGTCGCCGTGCTCCGCCGTGACGACAAAGCCGAGCATAAGGTTGTCGCTCTTTTCGTGATACCAGCCCGAAATATACCGCACCGATCTCACCGAAAGCCCCGTTTCCTCCGCAACCTCGCGCGCGGCGGCTTCCTCGGCGGTCTCCCCGCGCTTGATGTAACCCGCAACGCAGACGTGATTTTCCGAAACATACCCCTGCTTTATCAGCAGGAACTCTCCCGCACCGTCGGTGACAAGGCATATCACGCAGGGGTAGGAAAAGTCAAAAAACGGCCGCGAGCACTCTGCGCAGAACGGAACGGCGCCCTCGTCGCCTATCTCTTTCATAATAAGCTTTCTGCCGCATTTCGGGCAGTATGAAAAAGTCATTTAAATCACCGGCTTATCCTTTGACTTGCAGATATTTCGCAGAACGCACGCCTCGCATTTCGGCGCTCTCGCGGAGCACACCCCGCGCCCGTGCCATACCAGCCTGTGGCACAGCATAAGCCCTTCCTCGGGCGGAACGCAAGCGCGCAGCTCCTTTTCGGCCTTCGCGGCGTCCTTTGTATCGGTAAGCCCCAGCCTGTTCGTCAGTCGTATAACGTGCGTGTCGCACACCATCGCGGGCTTTCCGTAAAGGTCGCCGACAATAAGGTTCGCGGTCTTTCTCCCGACTCCGGGGAGCCTCGTCAGCTCGTCAATGCTGTCGGGGACAACTCCGCCGTATATGTCGCGCAGCATTACGCACATCTCCACAATGTCCTTTGCCTTTGTTTTGAACAGCCCGCAGGTGCGGATATATTCCTCGACCTCGGACACCTCTGCGGCGGCAAATTCGTCAATGCTCCCGAAACGGCTGAACAGGGCGGGCGTTACCATGTTGACCCGCTTGTCGGTGCACTGCGCGGAAAGGCGCGTCGCTATCAGCAGCTCGTGCGGCTTTTCATATATCAGCGCGCATTTTACGTCGGGATATTCCTCCTTCAGCAGGGAAATGACCTCCGCCGCAAGCTTCTTTTTATTTATCCTCATCTTCATCTTCCTTATCGGATACAGCCTTCGGAATGCCCGAAACGCGTATTTTCTTTATCATTCTGTCCTCAACGGAAAGAACGACAAGCTTTACTCCCTCGTACTCAACGGACGGCGGAGTAAGCTCCCCGCCCTCGGGAATATATCCAAGCTTATCCGTGACAAAGCCCGCTATCGTTTCGTATTCGTGCTCCTCGGGCAGCTCCACCCCAAACAGCGCGAAAACCTCGTCGGGGTCTGCCTCGCCGTCAACGTCATACTGCCCGTCGCCGATCTTGACGATATCGCTCTGTTCGTCGTCGTATTCGTCCTGAATATTGCCCATGACAGCCTCGATGATGTCCTCAAGGGTGACTATCCCTGCCGTGCCGCCGTATTCGTCGACTACCACCGCCATGCCCGAGCGCAGCGCGGTCAGCGACCTGAATATTTCGGGGCAGGGGCAGGCTTCGGGAATGAAAATAACATCACGCAGGAAATCCTTCACCGCAAAATCCGACAGATCCTTTTTTCCGATAAGACACAGCAGGTCCTTCACAATGATCAGGCCGACAATGCTGTCGATAGACCCTTTATACACGGGAATGCGCGAAAATCCCATATCCAGCGCAAGATAAATTATATCGTCCAGCGTTATCCTGTCGATGTCAACGCCGACTATCGAGGTGCGGTGGGTCATAACGTCGCCTGCCCTCAGCCCGCTGAACTCGAAAATATTGTTTATCATCTGCGCGGAGTCTTCCTCGATGGTGTCATCGTCCTCGTCCTTGGCGAGCGCGTCCACCATGCCGAGCACCTCGTCCTCCGTGACGTCGGAATAATCCGCGCCGAGCAGTTTTTTCAGCAGCGCGGTCAGCCCATGGTTGAGCGCACTGAGCGGCGCGAGAAGCACCTTTCTCACCTTGTGGCTCTTTCGTTTATGTTCGCTTGAATTTTCAGCACTTCGGGTACTGTCTGTATCCATATTTCCTCCGTTTTCTGCCGTTTGCCCCGCCGCTGTCACGACAGGACGAGCCCCATGCTCTCCTCGGACGGCGCAAAGCCCAGCGCTTCATACAGCGGTCTGCCGCTTTCGGTCGCGTCGAGCGAAACATAGCTCGCTCCGCGCGCTTTCGCCTCGTCAAGCAGCAGGTTCATCATTTTGCGCGCCGCTCCTTTACGGCGGTGCTCCGCGCGGGTGTAAACATTCATGATATGCGCCCTTACGCCGGACGGGTGCGAAAATGTCGGCATGACGTTTATAAAGCATATCGTCGCGCAGCCGACAGGGGTATCTCCCTCGAAAGCAAGCGCGGTCACGCCGTCGCCCTCCTTGAAATAGCGAAGCGACCTTTCGCGTATTTCCTCGCCGATACCGCTTTCGCCGACGCCATTAACAACGGCCAGCATCTCAACGCGCAGCTCCATAAGCAGCCCGATATCGCCCTTGTCGGCTTTTCTTACCGTTACCATAATTACGCTCCGTAATATTATTGATCAATATTCCTCTCCGAAGAACAACCGCCGCCCGTTTTTGTTGGCAATATCTATCATTTCCTCGGCAGTAACTCCCTTTATTTCCGCCATTTTAGCGGCGGTGTAAATTATCATCGAACTGTCCGACTTCTCCCCCCTATGAGGAACGGGCGCCATGTAGGGGCTGTCCGTTTCGAGGAGAAGCCTGTCAAGCGGCACCGCCGCGCAGGCGGCAAGCGCCTTTTTTGAGTTCTTAAAGGTCAGCACGCCCGTGAACCCGACGTACATACCCATCCTTACGACTTCCTTGGCGGTCTCCGCGCTGCCCGAGAAGCAGTGGACGACGCCGCGCGGTCTGAACTCGCGCAGCAGCTCCATGGTTTCCTCGCAGGCGTCGCGCGAATGGATTATCACCGGCATATCGAGCCGCTTCGCCATTTCGAGCTGCTTTCTGAAAACCTCGTGCTGTATATCGCGCGGCGGGTCGGGGTAGTGGTGGTCGAGCCCTATCTCGCCCAGCGCGCAGACCTTGCTTTCGGAAAGCAGCGCCGCGAGCCGCTCCTCCCAGTCGGAGGGCAGTCCCGCGGCGTTTTCGGGGTGTATCCCCGCGGAAGCATATACAAAGCTGTAACGCTCCGCGAGGGAGATCTCCTCAAGGCTGCTCTCAATGTCGCAGCCGACCGCAATGACGCGCTCCACACCCTTTTCGGGCAGAGCGCCGACTACTGCGTCAAGCTCCTCCCCGAAATCCTCGCGAAGGTAATGTGCGTGTGTATCAAATATTCCCATATTATTTATTGAGATAATTGTCTATGACGAGCTGCTTTGTTTCATAGCATTCCAGCGGGAGCCTGCCCCTGCCGCCGAAAAGCGCCTCGGTATCCGAAAACGCTCCGTAAAACGAGTTTTCGATTATCTCGCGCCTGTTGCCGCCGCTCAGCGAAACGCAATCGAAAAAAGTCGTCAGCCTGTCGGCGGCAGCCTCGGGCTGCCAGTATTCCTCGGAATTTTCATCGACGGGGGAGTTTCTGTATAACGGGCGGAGCTGCGAAAGCAATTCCTCCGCGTAAAGCTTTGCGCCAACGCTCGGAACCTGCCCCGAAATGACCTCGCCCTGCTTTACGAACATTGCGCGGATTATATGCCTTACGCCCTGCTCCACCTTTTCGGTGCCGCCCGCCGTTTCATTTTTCACCTTTCCAACCGCGTCGCCGCTGTTCTCGCGCTGCAGCAGGTTGTTGTCGGAGTTCTGCTTATGCGCCGAGCTTCGGGTGTATGCGGGTGTGAAAGCCTGCTGCGACTTGATAAAGCTGTCGGTGTGCTCCGAGGCAAGGGTGGAGCTTTTCTGCTCCGTCCTGTGCTCGGCGGGCTTGGTTAGATTTGTCTGATTTACCGCGGCAATATCCGCCATTCTCGAAATATCCGTAAAAACCACCTCCGCTCTATTTACAGCCGGTCATATTTCTTGCATTTATTGCTTATCGTTATCTGATCGTGCTGCCGTTGGGAGTATCGCTGTCAAGGAAAAGCACCCTGACGTCGTTCTCGCCCGCGTCGCACGCGAGTATCATGCCCTCGGAAAGCTCGCCGCAAAGCTTTGCGGGAGCAAGGTTCGCAACGAAAACTATCTTCTTTCCGATAAGATCCTCCGGCGCGTACCACTGCGCTATGCCGGAAACGATCTGCCTGCCGTTCCTGCCGTCGTCAACGGTCAGCTTGAGCAGCTTCTTCGCCTTCTTTATCTTCTCGCAGGCGGTTATCTCGCCGCTGCGCAGCTTTACCTCCGCGAACTGATCAATCGTAATTACGTTAGCCTTGTCGAGATCCTCGTCCTCGCGGAACGTCTTTGCGGGAGCGATAAGCGCGTTTAGCTCCTCGATCTCCTTGTCAACGTCTATTCTCGGGAAGATTATCTCGCCCTTCTTTACGGTCACATCAGCGGGCAGAACGCCGAATTTTCCTGCGTTGTCGTAGGTCACGTCCTCCGCCTTTGCGCCGATCTGCTCCCATACGACAGGCATTGTCGAGGGCATAAAGTTGGAGAGCAGCGTGGATACTATCCTTATGGTTTCAAGCAGGTTGTAAAGCACCGAGGCAAGCCTTGCGCGCTTTGTTTCGTCCTTTCCGAGGATCCACGGGGTCGTTTCGTCGATATACTTGTTCGCGCGGGAAACTACCTTGAATATCTCGGCAAGCGCGTTGTTGAGCTGCGTCTTGTCGATATACTCATCGGTCTTTGAGCGCAGCGCCAATGCCTGAGCGATGAGGTCGTCATCGAACTCGCCCGCCTCGCGCTCGGTGGGCAGAGTGCCGCCGAAATACTTATCCGCCATTGCGACTGTCCTCGAAACAAGGTTGCCCAGACCGTTCGCAAGGTCGGAGTTTATGCGGTTTATCATGATCTCGTTGGAGAACGCGCTGTCCGCGCCCAGAGCCATTTCACGCAGGATATGGTATCTGATGGCGTCCGCGCCGTAGCGCTCGGAAAGCATGAACGGGTCGACAACGTTGCCCTTGGATTTGGACATCTTCTCGCTTTCGCCCTTTTTGTTGAGGAAGGTTATCCATCCGTGAACGGCGAGGTGCTTCGGCAGCGGCAGCTCCAGCGCCATGAGCATCGCGGGCCATATGATAGCATGGAAGCGCATAATGTCCTTTGCAACCATGTGAACATCTGCAGGCCAGAACTTGTCGAAATCGTCATATTTATCGTTGAGGTAGCCGAGCGCCGTGATATAGTTGGAGAGCGCGTCTATCCATACATAAACAACGTGCTTCTCGTCGAACGAAACTGGAATGCCCCATGTGAAAGATGTCCTCGATACGCAGAGATCCTCAAGCCCGGGCTTTATGAAGTTGTTCACAAGCTCGGTCGCGCGGGTGTTGGGCTGGAGATAATCCGTTTCGGTCAGCAGCTTCTCTATCCTGTCCGCAAAGGGGGACATTTTGAAGAAATACGCCTCCTCCTTTGCCTCGGCAACGGGTCTGTGGCAGTCGGGGCAGCAGCCGTTCTCGTCAAGCTGGCTCTCTGTCCAGAAGCTCTCGCAGGGCGTGCAGTATTTTCCCTTGTATTCGCCCTTGTAGATATAACCCTTGTCGTACAGGGTCTTGAATATCTTCTGTACCGATTCGACATGGTAGTCGTCGGTGGTTCTGATATAGCGGTCGTAGCTGATGTTCATGCAGCTCCAGAGCCTCTTGAATATCTCAACTATCTCGTCGACATACTGCTTGGGCGTTATGCCCTTTTCGGCAGCCTTCTGCTCTATCTTCAGACCGTGCTCGTCCGTCCCCGTGAGGAACATCACGTCATAGCCCTGCATTCTCTTGTATCTCGCAATGGAGTCGCACGCAACGGTCGTATAGCAGTGACCGATATGCGGATTGCCCGACGGGTAGTAGATCGGGGTGGTTATATAGAACTTACCCTTTGAACATTCGTTACACATTGTAGTATCAGCCTCTTTTTCTACTTTTTGTATTAATTATTACTGTAATCCCGCATTGGGAACTACACTTATGCTATTATATTATATTACTTTCCGCGTGGATTTTCAAGTGCGTCAAAAAAATTCAAGAAATTTTTACATATTACATAAAAAAGACTTGATTTTTTTTTGCTTTTTTAGTACAATAGAAGTAGCATTATATTGCCGTTGGGTAAGTTGTGCCCGTTCGCGGTTTATTACTGTACATTTTGCACAAATCGGATGCTGCTCCCGCCGCGGCAAAAACAGCCCGGACGCGGGGCAAAACTTCAAAATCAACAGAAAGAGGTAAAGCAGATGTCAAACAGGCTATTCCAGGGTATCGTACATCAAATGAAGGACACGGTGAACAGGGTCATCGGCGTTATAGACGAAAACGGAACGATCATTGCCTGCAGCGATCTCACAAGAGTCGGCGGCGGAAATGATTTCTTCTCCATAGAGCTGGGCGACTCGCACGAGGTCTTTATCCGCGACGGTTACACCTATAAGCCGTTCGGGGTACACGTTAAGCCCGACTATGCCGTATTTGTCGAGGGAACGGACGAGCCTGCCGCAAAATATGCCGGCCTTATCTCCATATCCCTCTCCAGCATAAAGCAGTATTACGACGAGAAATACGACCGCAACAACTTCGTCAAGAACATAATCCTCGACAACGTGCTCCCCGGCGATATCACGCTGAAGGCGCGCGAGCTGCACTTCAACGGCGATATAAGCAGAGTGGTTTTCCTCATAAGCGTTATCTCGTCCAACGACGTTTCGGCATATGACGTTATACAGAACCTCTTCCCCGACAAGAACAAGGATTTCGTATTCAACATCACCGAAAACGACATCGTTCTCGTTAAGGAAGTCAAGAACACCATAGAGGTCAAGGACCTCGAAAAGCTTGCGCGGAGCATTTCCGACACGCTGTCGGGCGAATTTTTCACAAAGGTCAACGTCGGGATAGGCACGCCCGTTGTCGGCGTTAAGGATCTCGCGCGCTCTTTCAAGGAAGCGCAGACCGCCCTCGAGGTAGGAAAGGTGTTCGACACCGACAAGAACATAGTGTCCTACGACAACCTCGGCATTGCAAGACTGATTTATCACCTGCCGACAACGCTGTGCGAAACCTTCCTCAAGGAGGTATTCAAAAAGAACTCCATCGAGTCGCTCGACCACGAAACGCTGTTCACAATTCAGAAATTCTTTGAGAACAGCCTCAACGTTTCCGAGACCTCGAGAAAGCTGTTCGTGCACAGAAATACGCTGGTGTACCGCCTCGACAAGATAAAGAAGCTCACCGGGCTCGACCTGCGCGAATTTGACCACGCGATAATATTCAAGATCGCGCTCATGGTAAAGAAATACCTCGCGGCAAATCCGACAAAATTCTGATAATTTCAAAGGCAATACCGCGCAGAAAATTATGTGCGGCGTTGCCTTACTCCGTTAATATATGGGAATAATATTGAGGCGGAAATGCGCGGAAATGCGTCCGCTTCACGGGGAAATATAAAGGGGAAAAATAATTTTTTGTTTTGGGCGGCGCGGCTGCCCGGTTTTCAGGGAGAGAAAAATGGTAGAACTGAAAAATGTCAACGTCCACTATTCAAGCGGCGTGGACGCACTTAAGGATATAAACCTGAGAATAAACGACGGGGAATTTGTATTTATTGTAGGAGAGAGCGGCGCGGGAAAATCCACGCTCATGAAGCTCATGATGCGGGAGATAGTGCCCTCGACGGGGCGCGTTTTCGTGAACGGCTATAACCTCTCCAAGCTGAAGGGCAACAAAATAGCAAAATTCCGCCGCTCCATAGGAGTGGTGTTTCAGGAATTCCGCCTTATACAGGACTACACGGTGTATGAGAACGTTTCCTTCGTTCTGCGTATCGCCGATCAGTCCAACAAATATATACGCCAGCGCGTTCCGTATGTGCTGAATCTTGTCGAGCTCGCGCACAAGGCAAGGAGCAAGACAAAGGAGCTCTCGGGCGGCGAACAGCAGCGCGTTGCCATAGCCCGCGCCCTCGCCAACGACCCCGGTCTGCTCATCGTCGACGAGCCGACAGGCAACCTCGACCCGAAGCGTTCCTATGAGCTCGTGGAGCTGCTCAAGGAAATAAACCGCTGCGGCACGACCGTCGTAATGATAACGCATGAACATAACCTTGTCCGCTATTTCGGCGGCAGGATAATCAATATCGAAAACGGCTCCATCACGTTCGACGAGAATATCGGAGGTCAGGATGAAGACGAGTAATGTAACCTATCTTATAAAAAAGGGCATTTCCTCCGTCTGGAAGAACATAATAATGTCCTTCGCAAGCTTTTCGATCCTGCTTGTGAGCCTGCTTCAGGTGAGCTGCGCCGTTCTGTTTATACTTAACGTAAACATCGTTATGAACAATATTGAGGATACAAACGAGCTCACCATATATGTTAAAGAGGGCGCGACCGAGGCGCAGGTGCAGCACATAAAAGACGTGCTCGAGAACAACAAGGATCTCACCGATGTTAAATACTACTCCAAGGAGGACGCGCTCGCCGATTTCCGCGATGATATGCAGGAATACGCCGAGCTGCTCAATTACCTTGAAGAAAACCCGATGCCCGAAACATTTCTCGCGCGCGTCACAGATCTGTCAAAGATCCGTTACACAGTTAATGTAATATCGGGTATAGAGGGCGTAGAGCAGGTAAAGGCGCCGTATGAATTTGCGGGAGCGCTCGTGAATATAAGAAATACCGTCACGGGTATAACCGCGGCGGTGCTCGCAACGCTCATCATTGTCAGCGTCGTTATCGTTTCCAACACGATACGCACAAGCGTTTTCGCCCGCCGCAACGAAATAACCATCATGAAATACGTCGGCGCGACAAACGGCTTCATCAAGCTGCCGTTCTTTGTCGAGGGTATGTTCATAGGCATACTCGCGGGAGCCGCGGCATGGGGGCTTACATGGATCATTTATGACTCGGTGTACGCGCTGTTCGGCGATAACCTTTCGCTGTGGCAGATGTTCGGCTTCTATGACCTTATCCCGTTCTCCGAGATAATCTGGCCGCTTCTCGCGATAAACTGCGTGGCGGGAGCGCTTCTCGGCGCCGTCGGCACTGTCATAAGCATGGGAAAGTATCTCAAGGTCTGAGCTGCCGCTTTGATTGCAAAGGGAAGGCGTTGAGCCACCCTGCGGCATTTGCAAAGCATTCCCCCTGCCTCTGAAAGGAGCATTTGTTTGAATAAAAAGATATCCCTCGGAGTTGCGATAAGCCTTGTGGCTATCGGCTGCGCCATCACGTTCGTGCTGACGTGGACGGTGTCGCTGAATATCTACAACTCAAAGATAAGCAGCTCGGAAAAATACGAGGGCGTATATGCCAAGCTGCGTGAAATGGACGTCACGGTAAGAAACAACTATATCGGCGAGCTTAACGACGACGCACTCGAGCAGTCGATAATAAACGGCTATGTCCTCGGAATAGGCGATAAATACGCGTCATATATGGGCGCGTCCTCCTATTACGAGCTTCAGCAGACAACGAGCGGCGTTATCAGCGGTGCCGGAATAGAAACCGAGGACGACGGAAGCGGCTACCTGCGCATAACCACCGTCTATAAGGGCGGCTCCGCCGAGCTGGGCGGCGTTCTTGCGGGCGACGTTATAACCGAGATAGACGGAAAAAGCCTGCTCTCCATGGACGGCGCGACAGCCGCCGACAAGCTTTCCGGCGAGGTCGGAACAAGAGTGGCGCTCAAGCTCCTGCGCGACGGCGAGGAAATATCCGTCAACCTTATAAGGCAGCAGCTCGAGATAGAATCCGTTACGGGTGAAATGCTCGGCGAAAACATCGGTTACATCTCGATAACCGCGTTCAACTCCAAAACCCCCGAGCAGTTCGCAGACGTGCTCACAAAGCTTACCGACGACGGCGCAAAGGCGCTTATCCTCGACGTAAGACAAAACGGCGGCGGACTTGTCAGCGCGCTGAAGCCTATACTCAGCCGCTTTATACCAACCGCAACGATAGCCTCGGCGGAATACGCCGACGGAAGCCGAAAACCGCTTGTCGAAACCGATTCGGACAGCTGCCTGACTATCCCGATGGCGGTGCTTGTCGACGGGGGGACAGCTTCCGCGGCGGAGCTTTTCGCAGTCGCGCTGAGGGACGAATGCGGAGCGGTCCTCATTGGGACGCAGACCTACGGAAAAGCGGTAATTCAGAACACCTATGAATTTTCCGACGGAAGCGCGGTCACCATATCTACCGCGAAGATAATCCCCGCAAAATCGGACAGCTACAACGACGTCGGGCTTAAGCCCGATTACATGACGGAGCTTTCGGCGGGAGTTCTCCCCGAAAACCTCGCGCATGACGCCGACGCGCAGCTTCAGAAAGCTATCGAGGTGCTCACTCCGACGGCAGCCGCCGCGGAATGACCCTCAAAATCACCCCGAAACGATAAAAACGGTCTATCCGTTAAAATACAACTTGGAGGAAACAGCTAATGAACAAGCCTATCACAGTTTTAACCAAAAAAGGTGAAGCAAAGCTCAAGGACGAGCTTAATGAATTAAAATCGGTACGCCGCCGCGAAGTTGCGGAGAAGATCAAGGTCGCGCTCTCGTTCGGCGACCTTTCCGAGAACAGCGAATACGATGAAGCGAAAAACGAGCAGGGTATAATCGAGTCCCGCATCGCGGAGATAGAGGCGACTCTCGCTCACGCGCAGGTCATCGACGACGACGAGATCTCCACCGAAAAGGTAGGTATCGGCACGACTGTAAAGATACTCGACATTGATATGGACGAGGAAATGGAATTTAAGATGGTCGGCACCAAGGAAGCGGACATCAACACCGGAAAAATGTCCGACGAGTCCCCCATCGGCGCGGCTATATCCGGTCACAAGGTCGGCGAAACGGTCGACGTTGAGACCCCCTCGGGCATTATCAGCTTTAAGATACTTGAGATAAGAAAGGAAGACGAGGAATAACTCATGGCAAACGAAAACGAGGAGATAAAGGAGCTTTCCGCGGAGGAGCTTGACGAACAGCACCGCGTAAGGCTTGAAAAGCTTGCCGCGCTCAAGGCAGCGGGCAAGGACCCCTATACCATCACAAAGTACCCCGTAACGATATATAACAGCGAGATCCGCGAGAGATTCGACGAGCTGGAAAACCAAGACGTCGTTATCGCGGGAAGAATGATGACCCGCCGTATCATGGGCAAGGCAAGCTTTATCGACGTGCGCGACGCGTCCGACAGAATGCAGGTCTATGTCAGAATGAACGACGTCGGCGAGGAGGTTTACCCCGAATTCAAGAAGTGGGATCTCGGCGATATCGTCGGCGTTAAGGGCAAGGTCTTTCGCACTAAAATGGGAGAGATCTCCGTCCATGCGGAGGAGATAACCCTGCTTTCAAAGTCGCTGCTGCCCCTGCCCGAAAAGTGGCACGGGCTCAAGGACAAGGAGGAGCGTTACAGAAAGCGCTACCTCGACCTCATAGCAAATCCCGAGGTAAAGGACACCTTCATTAAGCGCTCGAGAATACTGCGCGAAATAAGGGCATTCCTCGACGGTCACGGCTATGTCGAGGTGGATACTCCCGTGCTGCTCCCGCTGGAGATAGGCGCGGCTGCCCGCCCGTTCAAGACCCATCACAACGCGCTCGATATCGATATGTATATGCGTATAGAAACCGAGCTGTACTTAAAGCGCCTTATCGTCGGCGGCTTCGATAAGGTATATGAAGTAGGGCGCATTTTCCGCAACGAGGGCATGGACGCAACTCATAACCCCGAGTTCACCTCTATCGAGATGTATCAGGCGTATATGAATTACTTCGAGATGATGGACCTTATCGAGGACCTCTACCGCACCGTTACGCTAAACGTCTGCGGCACCGACACCGTTTCCTATCAGGGCAAGGAAATAGCGGTCGGCAAGCCGTGGGAGCGCCTCACCATGATCGAGGCGGTAAAGAAGTATGCGGGCGTTGACTACAACGACTGGGCGGACGACGCCGCAGCGCGCGCCTGCGCAAAGGAGCACCATGTCGAGGAGGAGCTTGACGAGAACTCCACAAAGGGACACGTTCTTATCGCGTTCTTCGAGGCGTTCGTCGAGGACAAGCTTATCCAGCCGACGATAATTTACGATTATCCCGTGGAAAATTCCCCGCTCGCAAAGAGAAAGCCCGAATTTCCCGCTTTCACCGAGCGCTTTGAATATTTCATCAACGGCACTGAGTTCGGAAACGCGTTCTCCGAGCTTAACGACCCGCTCGACCAGCGCGAGCGCTTTGTCAAGCAGGTTGCCGCAAAGCGCGCACAGGGCGGAAACGACGCGCAGGTGGACGAGGACTTCCTCACCGCGCTGGAATACGGTCTGCCGCCGACGGCGGGACTTGGCTTCGGCTTCGACAGGCTGGTTATGCTGCTGACCGATTCGCCGAGCATAAGAGATGTTCTTCTCTTCCCGACAATGAAGCCGCAGGCATAACACCGCACTCACCAACAACAGAGCCGCCGTTTCGGGCGGCTCTTACGGTATAATGAATAGTTTTAGGACTTATCCTTCCCGTATGGAAACAAACGCGGGAAAACGGAGGGAGCATGGCAAACAAAAAAGACGAAGAACAGCGCAAACAGCAGGAATACCGCGAGCTGTTAAAGCTGAAGCAAGGACTTATCGACGAAAGCGAAATGATACCCGAAACGGGCTATGAGGGCAAGGTTGAGCTCCACGGCTTTAAGAAAATCGAGAACTTCCTGTATCACAACAAGGTTATAATCATAGTGCTGCTGATAGCGGCGGCGTTCCTTTCTTACATGATATATCAGACCGTTACGCGCAAGAAAAACGACATTTATGTCCTTGTTATCAACACTGCCGGGGATTACGGGCTTTATTCCCGCCTTGACGAGCTGGAGGAAGCACTGGAAAAATACTGCCCCGATTTTGACAATAACGGCTACGTCCACGTCGGGATAAATTACATAGACCTTTACACCGGCGGCGGTATGAGCGACTATTCCGACGCGCAGGGCATGAAATTTCAGTCGGAGCTGCTGACGGGCGACAGTCAGATGTATATCGCGGACACGGCGCTTATTGATTATCTCACGGAAAGAATAGGCGTTGACCTTTCGATGTTCGCCGACTTCACCGAACAGTACCCCGACGCGGTTTTCGGCGACGGCTACGGGCTTCAGCTCAACACGACCGACCTCATGGAGGATATCCGCTGGACGGAATGCCCCGATGAACTCGGGATCTACGTCCGCGATGTTTTCGAGAATATGACGGGAAACGACAAGGACGCACAGGAGCAGCGCGAGCGCGCAAAGATAGTCCTTGATAACATAATAAACGGGAACATAGTCAACCCGACCAACGAATCGGGCGCAGATTAACCCCTTATTATCCTCTCCGTTTTATCGGAGCAGGGAAAGGGCTTCGCCCCGCCGATTATATCGGTGGGGATATGCTCGGCGACGGGCAGCCTGCGCGCTCTCACAGATATCTTTTAAGGTGCTCGCAGAACGCCTGCTCGCGGCGCAGGAGCTCCTCGGAAGCCTCGCGTATCTCGGGCTCGGCGGCGCGGGAACGGTTGATCGCCCGCTGCATATCAATTATCCCCATCGTTGTCCCGCGAACCATTATTTCAGCGAGATTTGAGCTGCTTTGGTCGCCTGCTGTTTTTACCGCAATACCCATCTTTGCCATTGCCTTTGCATAAGGGGAAAGGGGCTTCGGGCTTTCCCCGCGGCGCGAAAGCTCCTCACGGGTCTGCTGCGCGATGTTCCTGTATCGCTCGCGCTCGGCGGCAAGCTCGCTGTAAAGGCGGGTGCTGCGGCAGCGCCTTAATATATCGCCTGTGGAGCCATACGCCATTTCTGCGTTTTTGTAAACGCTGTTGAGTATATCCGCGCTTTGACGGTTTCTGAAATCACTCATGCAAAAAACCTCACTTTCTGCGGTTATTGTTCGCGAAAATTCAAAAAATATTACTGACCCGTATGAGGGCGGAAAGGAAAATAATGAAAAGAACCTCCTTCTGGATATGTACATTGAAAGGTATCGGCTATATCGTTCTGGGAAATGTCATGTGCCTTTTCCTGACAATGGCTGTCACGATGTTCGGGGACAATATATTCCTCAAAATAATCGCTATGCTGTGCGGAACATTCATATTCTACTCGCTTGTTTTCACCGTCGCATGGAAGGACGGCGTGCGCGAACGCAGCCTTGTCAGGCTTAAAAGGGTAGAAAACGAGCAGAAGCGCAGATGGATATTCATAGGGCTTATCATGTTCGTTTTTGCGGCGGCGCCGACTATTCTGCTGCTGCTGAACAAGTTGTTCTTCCCCGAGGAGGATACTCTGTTTCTGTACCGCTTCCTCAGCGGCAGCGCTTATCCGTTCCTGCTCACCTTTGTCCCGCCCGTTATCACCGAAAACGAGGCGTGGGTACAGACCTCCCTGCGGCAGATAGACAATATGTCCGCGCTTTTCCCCGCGCTGATGCTGGTGTACTATGCGGTTATTCCCGCCGCAACACAGCTTGGTTTTTGGTGCGGGTATGAGGATAAGCTCAGCAAGGATAAGATAATGTATAAATAATATTAAGGGGGCGCAAGTGCCCCCCATTTTTATAAATCATCAGCGTCCTGCACGGGTTCATCGAACGGATTTATCGGTACGCCCGTGTACATTCCCTGCGGGTCGGTCATAGTTTTTTGCATAATGGCAAAATTGTCAAGGGGGATCATATCGTCATTGCGCTTTTTTGCGCGCGGCTTATATTCATTGTCCTGCATAGTTATTCTCCTCATAATAAAATTCGGGCGGATACGACTGTAACCGCCCTTTTATTATGCTCTTTCGATTTGATTTTATGCCGCGCTGCCGCTCGCCGCTCCTTTTACGGGAGTATATTCCTCGCCGCTTGTCGCGCGGCTCAGCGCCTCGAGAAGCTCGGGCGTCCTCCACTCGTAAGTATTGCGGTCGACCTGACCGCCGTTGTCCCATAGGAAAGTAGCAATACCGCTGTCGCTGCACAGCTTGACAAGCTTTTCGCAGAAATATATAACGCTGTCCTTGTCATTGCCGCTCGCGGCGTATTCGCCGATGATAACGGGGATACCGTTGTCGGTAAAATGTGACTTCATCTTGCCGATAAGCCGCTCCATTTCGCGCTCCTCGGCGGGCGTGCCCCATTCGTTCTGTATATTCGTCGTGCAGAACTGCCACGGCGTGTAATAATGCACCGAAACTATGCTCTTGCCGGCGGGATCGTTCGGCATAACAAAACGGCTGTCGCAGGTTTTTTCGATATCCGTCCAGTAACCCGCTATGAGAAGATGCCGCTCGGGGTTATTGCCGCCGCTGCTTCTGATAAGGTCGACAAATTCCTGATTAATGCCGTTAAGCGTTTCGTAAGCCTTATCGGCGGGGAGCGAGTCGAACCCGACCTCGTTCATGCTCTCAAAAATCAGCCGCTCGCTGTAATTCTTAAAGCGCTCCGCTATCTGCGTCCACAGGGTCTTATAGCGGGCGAGAGTGCCGTCGTAATCCGTCGCGGCGTTGCATATCCAGGCGCCGAACTGCGGGTCGCCGCCGCCGTCGTGGTGAATATTTATTATAACATACATTCCGCAGTCATATGCAAAGTCAACCACCTGCTGAACACGGTTGAGCCATGCTTCGTTGATATTCCCTTCATCGTCGATATGGTCGCGCCATGTGACGGGTATCCTCACGGCGTTAACGCCGTCGTCGGCAAGCGCAAGGAACAGCTCGCGCGTTGCATACGGGTTGCCCCAGAGCGTTTCGCTTACCTCCTCGCCCTCCTCGACGTGCTCGTTTATTCTGCCGTCGCCGTCGCGGTCCGCCTGACACACGTCGAGCGTGTTTCCGAGGTTCCAGCCTATCCTGATCGATTCAACAAGCTGCTGCGACGTCATGTCGATCATTGACGCGGGCTTTACGCCGAGCAGCTCCCTGCCGAACGACGAGCCGCTGCTTCCGCCGTCGGATCCGGAGCAGCCGGTCAATGCCATAACGGCGGCAAGCAGTATTGCGCCGAATTTTGTCTTTTTCATAAAGCAGCTCCTCCCGACAGAAATTCACAGGTCATATTGCCGCATTGCGCAGCATAAATATACTTTAATTATACCACATCTGTTTTGTTTTTTCAATAACGCCGCGCAAAAAAACACCTTTTCCGAATGAATAATTATTTAAGGCAACACCGCACAATTAACGGCTAACGCCTTTTCCGTCCGCTTGCTTGCATATTTTCCGTCATATCGCACAAAATCGACTTGACGGGCGTCAGCCCGCCTGCGTCGCTTTTGTACAATCTGACGAAAAATCTGACTGCGCAATCGAACGAAAATAATTATGCGGTATTGCCTTAACAATACTCCACCGCCTTTTCCACCTTATCAACAGTGTTTTCAACAGTGAAAAGGGGCATAAACACTTGTTTTTTACCGTTTTAAGGGTCAAAATGTTGAAAACTGTTTTCAACCTGCCGTTATTTCAACGTTTTTAACGCTGTTCTCAACAGTTTTTACAGTTAAAAACGTTGAAAACTATTCTTCATTTTTAACAAAAATATTTAAAATTCACGCAAAAATATGGCGAATTTTGCTCTTGAAAAAATATTCGGACAAAATAAAACGGGCTGTAATCAGCCCGTTCCCGTACTATTCACACGCCGCAGACTTCATGATCTGCGCCAGCTTATACATTCTTGTCTTTGAAAGTACCGTGCCGCTGTCGTAAGCCTCAAGAAAATGCAGCAGCTCGCTGCTTCCCGAGCATACATAGTCGTTTTCGCGCAAATTAAGCCTTAGCTTGACATTGGGCGAGGAGAAATACAGTATCGTGTCTATCCACACATCTTCGCCCGCCTTGTTAAGTATGCTCTTGGCTATATCGCGCTGCCGCCTCATCTGCTTTATCGGGTTGTCCATCTCCTGCTGCGAGGTCTTTCCGTCGCGGTAATACTTCCGCTGTATCCATTTCTCCGATTTCCAGCTGCCCGATATGCTGCCGGAATGGTTTTTTACCTCAACGATAAGCACGCCCTTGTGAGTTATCAGCATTGCGTCAAGCTCGGAGCGCCCCCGTTTGTACCGCACGGGGAGATTGAGGATTATTATATTGTTGCCGCCAAGCTTCTTTACCGTTCGGAAAAGCTGCTTCTCGCCGCGCACGCCGCTGTTCAGAACGCCGTACCGACGCGCTAAGAATATGTACGCAACGTTGCACAGAAGAATCAGCGCAATGACCACCGCCGCCGATATCGGCTGAGTGTAAAGCTTCAGCCATACGAACGCGATAAGCAGCAAGACAGGCATGATCCCCACGATCACCTGAAGCACGAACAGAAGTATAACCATCTTGTTGTTCTTATTGCGCCCGCGTATGACCTTGTTCATTGTCGGTACCTCCGAAAATCAAAACCTCACACGTTGAACCTGAAAAGCGTTACGTCACCGTCCTGCATAACATAATCCTTGCCCTCAAGACGGACAAGCCCCTTTTCCTTGGCAGCCGTCATGCTTCCGCATTTCATCAGGTCGTCAAAGGCAACTATCTCCGCGCGGATAAAGCCCTTTTCAAAGTCGGTGTGTATCTTACCCGCCGCCTGCGGTGCCTTTGTGCCCTTGGTGATAGTCCACGCGCGGACCTCCTGAGGACCTGCGGTGAGGTAGGATATAAGACCTAACAGGCGGTAGCCCGTCTTGATTATTCGCGCAAGACCCGACGACTCAAGGTTCATATCCGCGAGAAATACCTCCTTGTCCTCGTCGGACATATCGGAGATCTCTGCCTCTATCTGCGCGCAGATAGGAAGCACCTCCGCGTGCTCCTCCTCCGCAATGGCGCATACCGCCTTGTATTCCTCGTTAAGGTTGATATCGCCCGTGAAGTCCTTCTCGGACAGGTTCGCCGCGTAAATAACGGGCTTGTTGGACAGCAGGGGAGTGTCCTTAAGCATTGCGCGCTCGTCGTCGGTGTAGTCGTAGCTGCGCGCGGATTTTCCGTTTTCAAGGTGAGCCTTCAGCGACTCGAAGAAGTCTACCTCCTTCTGGAGCGACTTGTCGCCCTTTACCGCCTTTTTCGCGCGGTCAATGCGGCGGTCGAGTATCTCAAGGTCGGAGAAGATAAGCTCAAGATTTATCGTTTCGATATCGCGCGCCGCGCCAATGCTTCCGTCAACGTGGATTATATTGTCGTCCTTGAAGCAGCGGACAACGTGCACTATCGCGTCCACCTCGCGGATATTCGACAGGAACTTGTTTCCAAGACCCTCGCCCTTGCTCGCGCCCTTAACAAGTCCCGCAATGTCCACAAATTCAAGCGTCGCGGGTGTGAACTTCTCGGGGTTGTACATCTTCGCAAGCTCGTCAAGGCGCTCGTCGGGAACGGATACAATGCCGACGTTCGGCTCGATGGTGCAGAACGGATAGTTAGCGGACTCCGCGCCCGCATTCGTCAGTGCGTTGAACAGTGTGCTCTTGCCGACATTCGGCAGACCTACCATGCCTAATTTCATTTTTTGCCCTTCCTTAATAAAAAAATTTCTAATCTATTGTAGCATTTTCCGCGTTATTTTTCAAGGGGTGGTTTATAGGGAAAACTGTTTTGCCTCCGTTCCCCGTCAGCGGGTTTTGTCTTTCAGCCGCTTCGCAAAGAACGCATAGGCAAAGGATATGCACAGCAACGTTATACCGAAGCCGATGAACATAAGCGTTCTGCCCATCGCGTCTATCGCAGGGAAATCGAACAGGAACAACTTTGCGGACGAGAACAGCGCCAGCGCAAGCCCGAACCGGCGCAGCAGCGCGTTGTATTTCGCAAAGCCGATACCGATCCACGCCGCGGCGGTGAGTATGTAGATAATGCTTATTATGCAGCTTGTAAACGCCGCCCAGCCGTTTACGTCAAGCATTACGGTAAGCGTCATCAGCGCGTAGAACGACACCACAAGCCCGACCGCCCGCGCAAATTTCGGCGCGAGCGACTTTATCCTTAACGCCATATCCAGCGCCGAAAGCACCGAAACGACATTCACGGCGACAAAGACTATGACCTCTCCGATACCCGAATCGAGCGACCTCCAGTTGTTTATATATGCGGCGACATTCGTTGCCATCAGACCTATCATTCCGAACGAGTACAGTGTGAGAGAGGCGGCTGCGCCGGCGGCTTTCATATATTTCAGCTTGCCCGTCGCAAACCCGAGCAGCATCCAGACGACAACGCCGAAAATCAGCCTGTATAACCCGCCCTTTTCGCTCTCGATAACACCGCTGCGCAGCAGTGTGCCGGTGAGCTTCGTATAAACCATATACAGCCCGAATACTCCGGTATTGAGCAGCACCGCCCATGAATAAATATTCACAAGCGCGCCGCGCCTGCCCTTTGCGGCAAATGCCGCCATAACGGCTATCCATATCACCGCGTTCAGCACATATGTCCACACGAACAGCGGGTCTGCAAGCTGCGTCACACATTCCGAAAGGAACAAAAGCTCCGCAAAGCTGAGCGCGCCGTAGCCCCAGCCAAGCCACAGCTTTTTGTTCTGAAACAGTCCCGCAACTATGACCGCCGCCGCGAATACATGGAAAACCATGTAGGAGAACATTTCGGGAAACAGCGACAGAATGCCGACGGAAAGCGCCGTCATCAGCAGATTTTCAAATATCTGCTCTGTGCGGCAGCTGCGCCCCAGAGCAAGCGAAAGCATGACCGCGCAGACCGTGTACGCCACCGCAAGAACAAGTACGATAATGCCCGCCGCGGTGTTTTTCCCGCCGAGAAAAGCGAGCGGGAGCAGCATTGCAAACGCCTGCGACATTACGAGCAGCGTCGCGTTTGCCTTGTTTATCCCGCCGCAGCGCGTCGTGCTTTTAAGGACAACGCCGCCCGCGTACATCGCAAGGACGGTTATAACAAAAATCGAGGCGAAAATGCCTACAAGTTCATTTAACGTGGAAATCTGCGCATTATGGATCTTTGCGTCGAGCAAAAGCTCCTTTCGCAGCGAATTGCCCTTGAAAAAGAGGAATATTCCCTCTGCAACGGCGGTCAATACTCCGACAAATTTCGCGGGAACAAGCTCCTTGCGCTGACAGATTATCGAAGCGCCCGCGAATACCGCCGCAAGAAATACCGCACTGATGAAATAACCGACCCATGTTTCTACCGCCCATATGGGGAGGAACGCGCCGATGACCGTCACGATAAGCAGCGGCTGCGATTTATACCTCAGCGAAAGCAGCAGACCTGCCGCCGCCGTCACCGCGCCGATAACAAGCGCGCCGTCGCCGATAACGTCAAACCCGAACCGCCCGACAAGCGAACACACGAAAAGCTCCGCAATGCCCCCGAACGTAAGCGAGCCGGCGAAAACGACCGAGCCGCCTCTCCTGAACAGCTCGCCGAGCAGCGTCATGACCGCGCCCAGCGCCAGTATCATTGCAAGCCGCCCCCATGCGGGGATATAACCGTCCGAAACGGCTGAAAATGCGATAACGCCTATAATTATGAAGATAACGCCTATTTTGCTCAGAATATTAAGTCCGACATACATCTCGCCGCCCGACGGGGAATTGTTCTGCGGCGCGGGAGAGGGATTGTTATTGTTCATGACGGCTCCTTTCCGTATAAAAAGTTAAAGGCTATAATTGCATTATATCACAACCCGCATGATTTTACAAGTGAAATACCGATTTTTCATAAAAAATCCATATTAAATAAGAAATATGGTATTGACTATTTTCCGAAAATATATTATAATAAACAGTATATTAGAATGGCGGGGTGTGCTCCTGCTGTCCCCGCAAAACCGAAACGGAGTGAAAAAACAATTGAAGAGCAGAATAACAAAACCCGTGTTCTTTGTTGTCTTTATCCTCATTCTCGCGTTCACGTTCCTGTCCACCGTGGGTATAAGCACCCGGTACGGCGACACGGAAACCGCGATAATATGGGGCATTGACGATATAAGATGGGGTATCGATATCCGCGGCGGCGTTAACGTTACATTCGGTGTCCCCGAGGATTATGCGGCAGAAAATGCTATCACCGAGAACGATCTCAACGCCGCAAAGTCGATCATCGAAACACGTCTTGTCAGCAAGCATATCAACGACTACGAGGTTTACACCGACGTCGCGACCAACGCGATAATCGTGCAGTTCCCGTGGCAGAGCGGCGATAACTCCTTCGACCCCGAGCAGGCAGTCAAGGAGATCGGCGAAACCGCGCTGCTGACGTTCCGCGAGGGTCACGAGGTAGACGCAAACGGTCTGCCCACCGGTAAGACCGAAACTGTCATACTTACCGGCTCTGATGTAAAGAGCGCGACCGCGCTGTATGACAACACCGACAAGAAGCATATCGTGCAGCTTGAGTTCAAGGACAGCGGTGTTGAAGCTTTCTCCGAGGCTACCGGACGCCTTGTCGGCGACTGCATCTCCATTTGGATGGACGACACCTGCATTTCCTACCCCGAGGTAAACGAGAAGATCTCCGACAATACCTGCATTATTTCCGGCAGCTTCGACGCGGACAGCGCGACAGCACTTGCCAACAAGATAAACGGCGGCGCGCTTCCGTTCAAGCTTGAGGTCAAGAGCCTCTCCACCATTTCGCCTATACTCGGTATCGGCGCGCGCGACTCCATGGCTATCGCGGGTCTTGTTGCGTTCATTCTCATTGCGATATTCATGATCGTTTACTACCGCCTGCCCGGTCTTGTGGCAGTTATCGCGCTTATGGGTCAGGTCGCGGGTATGTTTGCGGCGATAACCGGCTTCTTCTCCTTTAACAGCGCTTCCTCTCTCACGCTCCCCGGTATCGCGGGTATTATCCTGTCGATAGGCATGGGCGTTGACGCGAACGTTATCTCCGCAGAGCGTATCAGAGAAGAAATAAAGGCGGGCAGAACTATCGACGGCGCGCTCAAGAACGGCTTCCAGCGCGGCTTCACGGCGATACTTGACTCCAACCTCACCGTTATAATCGTTGCGCTCATACTCATGGCTGTTTTCGGAACGTGGTTCGGCGCTTCGACAGAGGGTACCGTTTATTCCTTCGGTTACACGCTGCTTGTCGGCGTTATCATGAACTTCATCATGGCTTGCTGGGCGACAAGACTTATGACGGTCGCGCTGTCTAAGTTCAAGTGCTTCAGAAAGACATGGTTCTACGGCGTAAGCAAGTCCAACGCCGTTGCTGATGCAGAAACGGGCAAGGACACCGTTCTCCCCATCGAGGTCAAGGCAAAGACAAACGTCGACTTTGTTGGCAAGAGAAAGATATTTGTTGCGGTTTCGGGCGCGCTTGTCGCTCTTACCGTTGTCCTCTCGTTCGTGCTCGGCGTTAACGTCGATATCCGCTTCAAGGGCGGTACGATGATAACCTACAGCTACACCGGCGAGGTTGCTCCCGAGGCGATAAAGTCCACCGTTGAGTCCCTCGGAACTCCCCGTGCTACCGTTACAACCGGTACAAGCTTCACGGGCGGTCTTAATACGATAGTCGTTTCCTTCGCGGCTGACGAAAAGATGGACGACGATATGCTCGCAAGCATTTCCGACAAGCTTGCCGAGACTTATCCCGAAAACAAGATAACCAATATGGATACGACAAACGTTTCCGCTTCGTCCGGCTCGCAGTTCTTCATTTCCTGCCTTATCGCGGTAATTGCGGCGTTCGTTCTGCTCGTTATTTACATCGCGTTCAGATTCCGCAAGATAGGCGGCTGGCGAGCGGGCGTTATCGCGCTGCTCTGCCTTATCCATGACGTTGTTCTGACATATACGGTTTACGTTATCAGCGGTATGTCGCTTGACTCCAACTTCATGGCGGTTATACTGACGCTGCTCGGTTACTCTATCAACAATACGATCATCATTTACGACCGTCTGCGTGAAAACCGCGCGAAGTACGGCGGAAAGATATCCGACAGAGAGCTTGTTAACCTCTCGATAAATCAGACTCTGAGCCGCTCCATCATCACAACGGCAACAACGGTCACCGCAATGCTGAGCATTTCGATAATCTGCTCCGCAATGGGCGTTACCTCGATACTCTCGTTCTCTGTCCCGCTCGCGATCGGTATGCTTATAGGCTTCTACTCCTCCCTCTGCCTTGCAGGTCCTATCTGGATATGGTGGGAAGAGCGCAAGACTGCGAAGAAGTCGGCTTGAGCCTTGCATAGTCACTGATAAACAGTTGTCCTCCCCCGTTCATTTCGGGGGAGGATTTTTTGTTAATAACACCATTAATATTACAGGTGGTAATATTCCTGTTGATATTCCGCAGCGGCTGTTTGTTTTCGGTCAATCTGCCGCTGCCGCAGCGGCAACGCTCTCGCCCTCGTTCGGCGTATCCGTAACCACTACTATATCGCCGCCACGTATCTCAGTCGCGCCCTCGGGGATAATGCTCTGCTCCCCGCGCTTTATCAGCACGATAAGCAGGCTGTCGGGGAGCCGCAGCTCCTTTATCCTCCGCCCCAGCCACGGGTGACCGCCCCTGATATGTATTTCGCGGAGCCCGAAGCTTTTTTCCTCCTCGAACGGGGGAACAGACAGGATAATGCTGTCCCCTGCGCAGATCTCTGTGCCGCCGCGCGGTATCAGATCCTCATCACCGCGCTTTATCATCACCGCAAGAGAGCCCGTCGGGAAAGTCACCTCGCTGAGCTTCCGCCCGACCCACGGGTGACCGTCGGGAATGAACATTCTCATCATGGTTATCGAGCTTTCCTCGCGGTAGTCGTTGAATGTCTTGAGAACATCGGAGCCCTCGTCGATAAGCCCCAGCTTTCTTGCCGCCGTTGGCAGGAGCGTCCCCTGAACCAGCATCGACAGCAGGCAGACGCAGAAAACAATGTTGAATATATTGTGCTCCGTAGACCCGCCGTTCACCACCGCCATTATCGCAAATACTATCGACGACGCGCCGCGCAGTCCCGCAAGGCTGATAAACGCCCTGTCCCTTATCGGCGATCTCCCGCAGAAAATAAGCGCCGCGACAGGCCGCGAAACAAGCGTCAGACAAAGGAAGATAAGCAGGGCAGGGAGCAGGCTCTCGATAAACTGCGACGGAGTTGACAGCAGACCGAGCAGGAAGAATACCGCGATCTGACACAGCCCCGTCACGCCGTTCAGAAATACAACGGTTTCACGCCTTGCGGGAAGCTTCGCGTTTCCGAGAATCATTCCCGCAATATAAACGCTAAGGTAGCCGTTCCCGCCCAAAACGGCAGCCAGCCCGTAGGCAAACAGCGCCGCCGCGAGGAATATAATGCACTCAAACCCGTCGGTAGCCGCCTTGAAATGCCTGATGACAAATACCATAACAACTCCGACGCCCGCCCCGAACAGCACGCCGAAAAACAGCTGCCCCAGCACGAGCAGCGGCACAGCCGCCGTGCCGCTTCCGCCAAGCAGCGCTAACGCTATCACCGTCAGCATATACGAAAACGGGTCGTTCGAGCCGCTCTCTACTTCAAGCAGCGGTGCTATGCCGTTTTTCAGGTCAAGCTTTTTCGAGCGGAGCACCGAAAACACCGACGCGGCGTCCGTTGAGCTTATAACTGCGCCCATAAGAAAGCTTTCCGCCGCTCCGAAATGCAGCACGAAATAACAGAACAGCGCGGTAACTCCCGCCGTCACAACAACGCCGAGCGTCGACATAAGGCACGCCTTGACCATTACGGGCTTCGCCGTTTCCCATTTAACGGAAAATCCGCCCGTAAACATTATGATGATAAGCGCCGCCTCGCAGACGTATGCCGAAAAGGAATAATCCTCGAACGGGATCTTCAGCAGCCCGTCCGTCCCGAAAATCATACCCACACCTATGAAAATAAGCAGGGCAGGCACGCCGATCTTTCCCGAAAGCCTGTCGGAAAATACGCACAAAAGAAGCACCGCCGCGGTGATAATTATAAGTACGGTAAGGTTCATATTCATCGCTCCACAATATTGTCGTGATTACATTTTATCATAATTTGCAGTGATAACTCTATAACCCGCCGTTAATCCCGTGTTAAGAAAAGCGCGCACCCGTTCATGATGCGCGCTTGATCGTTCACTTGTGCAGCCGCTTTATCATCTTGAATACAACGCTGTTCTGGTCGACAAGCGGCTTTTTATGTGTAAAGAATATTATCCCGTCACAGGGCGCTTTTATCTCGTCGATGACCTCGCCCTCGTATGGGTGAATGACCTGCGCGAGGACTTCGCCGCGGCTCACCTCGTCGCCCGAGCTGCACAGTCCGCGGTATATCCCCGCCGCGCCGCTCTTGACGTTCATCATCTCGTCCTCCTCGATGATAGTGCCCATGTATCCGCCGTGGCATTTGTACTTGATTATCCCCATTCTCGACAGGAAACGCAGAACGGCAGACACGCCCTGCTCGGCGGAGTCCTCGTCGATGTTCTCGGTCGCGTTGGTGTACACCGAAAACGCCGCCGTGCCGCTCACCTGCCAGTTATAGTTGAGCGTCGACTGATCCATAGATGACGGCGTACGCAATACCACATACGGAAGCCCGAAAAGGTTTGCAAGGCTTGTATTCTCCTTGCAGGTCTTCATCATGCGGACGTGGGGGATAAATACTCCCGGGATATAAAAGCTCGCGAACTGAATGCCGTACTGATACTGCTTTATCTCGTCAAAAACAGCCGCCGCTATGCGCTCCGTCGTTTCTCCGTCGGCGTTGCCGGGGAACATTCGGTTTATATCCGTGTTGTCAAGACACCAGAAGCGCTTGCTTATGTTCGTGCTGTAATTGTTGAGCGACGGAATTACAAGAATTTCCCTGTCGTAGGCTATGCAGCCCTTTTTCTCCAGGGTCGAGAGCACCTTGACCAGCCTGCTGCACATATAAAGCTGCTGTATTTCGTTGCCGCGCACCGAGCCGATAACGCAGCAGGACTTTTCGCCCTTTCCGAAGCGGTATCCCGCCACGCGGAAATCGTCACGGTACGGGCTCGACATACTGAATATGATATCCTTTTTCATTACTGTTCCCCCAATTCTGCCCTGCCGATAAGCACAGCGCCGAAAGGTCGTACCGTTCGGCGCCGCTGCCCGTTATGCAGAAATACTTTTACATACGTCTATCCACTTTTCATAGCCCGAGCACTTTTCAAGCTCGTCTATTGTCAGCTCGACTGCTGTGTTGCCGCTGCCGCAGGCAGGGAACACCTTATCAAAACGTCTGAGCGACTCGTCCAGAAAAACGCGCACGCCGTCCTTTATCCCGAACGGGCATACTCCGCCCACCGAATGCCCGATAAGCTCGTCTACCTCCGCAGGGGTCAGCATTTTCGCCTTTGTGCCGAACTGCGCCTTGTATTTTGCGTTGTCTACCTTCATATCTCCCGCGGTAACCACCATGACAGGCTCGCCGCCCGCCATAAATGTGAGCGACTTCGCTATCCTCGCGGGCTCGCAGCCCAACGCCTGCGCCGCAAGCTCGACCGTCGCGCTGCTCTGCGAAAATTCGCGGACTCTGTCCGAAAGACCGAACCGTTCAAGATGTTCCTTTGCGCTGTCAAATGCCATTTTATTCTCCCTCAAGAGGCTTTACATAATATCTTTCCGCTTTCACTCCGTCTATTGCGTTGATGAAGTCCGTGAACCGTGCGAAGCCGTAATCCGTAAAGTCGAAGCCCTCGAACCTCTTTTTCAGGCTGCTGCTCAGCGCCTTTACGCTGTGGCTGCCCTCGCCGCGCGCGAACTCATTCACGAACTGCTCTATCTCCTCCGTGCGGCGCGCAAATTCCTCGTCGATCGCGAGCCTGTTACCCTTTACGCTCACTCCCGCCATAGCGGTGACCAGCTTCTTTATACTGCTGAAGCCAAGCTCCTTGAGGTATGTCCTGCCGTATTTCGCGGAAAGAAGATTTCCGAGCAGCGCAAGCGAAACTCCGCCCTCTTCCGCGGCGTAGAACAGTATATCCCGCTTTACCGCGTTTATCTCGGGCTTTTCGGGCGACTCTTTGGTCGCCTTTTCGTCGGGCTCCGCTGCCTTTTCGGGCGCTTCCGTCGGGAGCTGCGCAGGCTCCGCCTCCGTCACGCCCTCCGATTCCGCCGTTTCGCCTGTTTCGGCTGCTGCCTGTATATTTTCCTCCGTCGGCTGTTCCGCGCGCTTGTTCTTAGACCTGCCGCGGTGGGATCTGCTCTTTTTTGCGGGAGCAGCGGCTTCCGCTTCGGCGGGCTCCTCAACGGGAGCGGTCGCTTCTGCGGGCTCAACGGCGGGCGCTTCGGCTTCGTTGACAGCCTCGGGCAATTCGGCGGTCGTTTTCTCGGGAGCAACGGTCTGTTCTTCCGCTGCGGCAGACTGCTCATCTACCATCTCGGAATACTTGGAATCGGTGAGGTAAATGAAATTCTTCCTTACCCTTACTCCGTCCACCGACGACAGCATTGTCTTGAAGTCATCAAAGCCGAGCTCCGCGCAGTAATTCTTCCCGAAGCGGGTAATAAGCTCGTTATTAAGCTGACCTATATTGCCGCCGTCCGGCATATTCGCATATGCGTAGCCGAGCACCGCGCTGCACAGCGACGCGGTATTCACCGTTTCATGTGCGGTTTCGTCAGCCTTGGGCTCCGACCCGGCTGCTTCGCCGACAGCCGCCTGCGCGGCAGTTGGCGCTTCCTGTCCTGCCTTCGAGAGGTAGACCCTGTTAGACTTCACGCTTACTCCGTCGACGCCCTCGACCGCGCGCCTGAAATCGGCGGCGCCTAAATCGCTTAAATAGCTCTTTCCGTATTTCGCGATGAATTGGTTGTTGAGCTGCCCCGCGTTGCCGCCGCGCGGCATATTCTCCCTTGCATATTCAACGACCTCGCTGCTGAACTGCTCTGCGGTTATCGCGAAGGTCTGCTCGGCAGACTTTTCCGCAATGACAGCGGGCTTTGTCTCGCGAGGCGGTGCCGCAAACGCAATATCGGTGCCGCTGCGGGTAAATCCGTCAAGGCGGTCGATGAATTTCGCGAAGCGCTTCGACCCGAATCGGGAATAATCCACCTTTCCGAACGCGGCGTTGATCGCGCTTTCTATCTTCATCATGTTATCGCGCTGTGCGCCGTTGGTGTTGAGATAATCCGTTATCACGGCGACAAGCTGCTCCTCCGTCGGCTCGCTCGTACTTGCGGGGGCGGGGGAGGGGGCTTCGGTGCGCGGCTTCCTTAACGAAACGAAGGTGTTGCTTCTCCTTATTTCGGGGAAGCTGTCCACAAAGCTGCTGAATCTCTTGTAGCCAAGCTCCGCGAAATCTATATTCCCGAATCGGGAGGTCAGAACCGCCGATATTTTCGCAAGGTCAAGCCGCTCGCCGCTGTTTTCCGTCACATAATCCAGCAGCGCCTTGCGGATCGTCTTTTCGTCAGCCATTCCCTCGGGCTCGCAGACCTGATTGAGATAGCAGAAATGGTGGCAGCTTATCGTAAACGCGCGCGGCGTTTTCAGCTCTCCTATGCCAATGACAAGCTTGCCCGCTTCTCTTAATCGGATAGCGAGCCGCGTAAAGTCGCTGTCGCTCGTCACAAGTACGAAGCCGTCGACATTCCCCGTATAAAGAATGTCCATCGCGTCGATTATCATGGAAAAATCCGTCGCATTTTTCCCCGCAACATAGCAGGTCTGCTGAACGGGCATTATCGAATAGTTCACCGAGGGGCTGTGCCAGCCGTTGCCGCCCTTTTCCCAGTCGCCGTAAACGCGCTTGTAGGTGGGGGTGCCGTATTTAACTACCTCCTGCATGATGAACTGTGCGTATTTAGCGGATACGTTATCGCTGTCGATAAGCACCGCGAGCTTTCTTTCTTCTGACATTGTAACCTCTTATTGATGCTCGCCGCCGAACCAATCACTTGATTTCAGCAGTCGGTTTTATTTCCGTATAGTACCGTATTGATGTGCCGTTGCAAAAACAGTGTAGATATATTCCTTAGAATAAGGCACGAATTTTCCCTCGTCGATAAGCGCCGTTATCTCCTCAAGGCTCGCCCACTTTACCGCCTGAACCTCCTCATATTGCAGCCTTAATGCCGAAATGTCGGGGTCGGCGAAAATAACATACCAGTCGTCAAAGCCCTCGTCAAAGCTCACCGAAAAATGCGGGCGCAGCCCCTCAAAGCAGAACTCCACACCAACTTCCTCGAAAAGCTCCCGCTGCGCCGCCTGCCTGCTGTTCTCGCCCGCGACAGCCGAGCCGCCCGCCGTAACGTCCCACAGGTTTGAAAAGCCCTTTTTGAACGGCTGGCGCTGCTGTATAAGCATTCTCCCGTCCGAACCGATAACGCAGATATGCACCACAAGATGAAACCCGCCCTGCGGCAGACCCTCGCCGCGCACGGCGGTCTTGCCCGTCAGTTGGCGGTCAATGTCGTAAACGTCCCAAAGCTCCATATCCTACCTCAGATAGCGACAGGTATCTTTTCGGTGAACTCGTGATATTTGTAGTCCACCGCCGTAAAGCTGTTCTTGGTGAATTTGTAGAAATCGGTGATGTCCTCGACCTGCATTTCGGGGGCGGGGAAGGGCTTCTTTTCGATAAGCCGCTTTACGGTGTCGATATGTCGGTCATAAATGTGCGCGTCGGCGATGACGTGGACAAGCTCGCCCGGCTCCAGCCCGCTCGCTTTCGCGAACATGATGAGCAGCGCGGCATACTGACACACGTTCCAGTTGTTCGCGGTAAGCATATCCTGCGAGCGCTGATTGAGTATCGCGTTGAGCTTTCCCTTGGCGACGTTGAACGTCATGGAATATGCGCAGGGCGCAAGCTGCATTTCATGCAGGTCGGCAAAATTATAGGTGCTCGTCATAATGCGGCGGGAGGCGGGGTTGTGCTTTAAGTCAAACAGCACCCTGTCGACCTGATCGAACTCGCCCTCGGGGTATTTGTGCTTAACGCCGAGCTGATAGCCGTATGCCTTGCCGATAGTGCCGTTTTCGTCCGCCCATGAGTCCCAGATATGGCTTGACAGGTCTGCAATTCGGTTGGATTTCTTCTGATATATCCAGAGTATCTCCTCTATCGCGCTGCGGTAGTATATCCTGCGGAGCGTCATTATAGGAAATTCCTCCGCGAGGTTATAGCGGTTCACCACCGCGAAGCGCTTTATCGTGTGCGCGGGCGTGCCGTCCGCCCAATGAGGGCGGACGTTAAATTCCTCATCGGATATCCCGTTTTCGAGGATATCAATGCAATTCTGAATAAAAATTTCATCTGCTCGGCTCATATTTCTCTCCTACCGAATGTTGATACAGTCAAACCCGCGCGTGCATTGTCAAGCCGCGCGGCGGACGCCGTTTATGCCGACTTATATCCTGCCGAAAATCGAGGAAGAAGTGAAATCCACATCGGCGAATGCAGCGTGTTCGAACATGGAAAGACCGTCGGTGTCGCACATATTGAATATGCGGACATTGTGACTCTCGGCGTATGCCTTGACCTTTTCGAGAAGCTCGCGCGCCTTTGCGGGGAAGCCGGGAACCTTACCCTCTGCGGGGAACCTGCCCGTGCCGCTGCCGTCGTATTCCAGCGTGAACAGCCCGTCGAAGCCGTAGATATATATTTCCGAAAAGCCCATGTAAAGCGCGGTCTGTATCATTTCATACACGGTGAGCAGGCGCGCCGTTTCCCACTGATCCAGAACGGAGCGGAAAGAGGGCAGCCCCTCGACAAGCCCGTTTCCGAGATGGTTGATATATGTCGGCTTTTTCTTGAACTTATCCTCGAATACCTTAATATTCCCGTTTATAAAGCATTCCATGCCCTCGATATACTTTCCGTTTCCGAGATAGCTGTCCGCGTCGGTCAGCAGGAAATAGGAGGGGCGCTGCGGCGTTTTTGCAAAAAAGTCGCAGAAATCGTTGCAGGCGATGCAGCGCTCATTGAGAATGGTGTTGAGCTCGTCAAGCTTCGCGCTGTATTTTCCGAGGATAAAGCAGCGCTGTCCGCCCATTTTACCCTTGTACTGCGTAAGCTGCGCCGCGGTGGAGCTTTCCATGCCCGCGCATTTTTTCGCTTCGGAATTTATTGCGCCGTTTGCCTTTGATGCGCCGAGGGTGCCCTTTAATCCCGAGCCCTCGGGATCATTCATCTCACAGAAGTCTCTGTCGGTGTAGCCGAGCGCCTTAAGCGCCTGTGCCGCCTCCTGAGATGTCCCGACAACGCCCGACATTGCCGCGATCGTCGTTTCTACGGGGGTATATGGAAGCAGTATGAGCGCATAAAAAGCGCTTGCCTTGCCCTTCAGCTCGTCAACAAAGCGGATATCCTTTTCGGGGTCAGCCTCGGACTCCCTCAGGCATATTCTGAACGCCGTTTCGGGAACGCGCACGTTCTTTTTCCTGAGCGCGTCAATGGTTTTGTTAAGCAGCTCCAACTCCGCCCCGCCGCCGATCACCGCAAGCTTTCGCTGTCCGATGACCTCGATATTCTTGATAAGGTGGTTCTTGTAGGCGCTCATTTTTCCGCCCGCAACCATACTCTCCGCAAGATATTCCGAATGATCCATTCTCTGTTCCCCCTGTAAAAATAGTTTTATCGTCAGTATATGGTATAGCTCACCGTGTTGCTTATCGGAACATACTGACCCTGAACATACGCCGTGAGATATATCTCATAATATCCCGGCTCATTAAGAAAATATGTGTAGCTAAGCTCGTTTTCCGCGTTTCTGTGGAGCACCTGCTCGCCGTTGAAAAAGACCATCCACCCGAGATTGCGGTAGCCCTCGACCTCGGGACGCGTTACCTCGTGCGTCTGCTCGTTAAGCGTTATTTCAACGGGGTTTTCTATTATTATCTCGCTCTTTTCCTTATCGTTGTATGAAAGGAACGGGAACTCTTTGCCGTTCACGATAACGTCGGCGGAGCAGTTTTTCTTGCTCGTGTTCGCGTCCCAGCCGAGCATTGACCCCGCTGTCGAGCCGTCGACAGTGCTGTTTTTTATAGTTATCCCGTCATAAGAGCCGCCGATAGCCTGCCCCGAAACAACGCCGACATTGCACCCGCCGCGAACCTTCGCTCCGTCAAACGTGATATCGCCCACATAGCAGAAAGTTTCCCAGCCGATAAAGCCGACGTCGCTGTCGTCGGAATTTATGGTCATATTGCTGATGGTGTGCCCCTCGCCGAACACGGCTCCGTTGAACGGGTGATCGTTCGCGCCTCCGTTCCAGCCCATCGGCGCCCATTCATACCCCGAAAGGTCGATATCCGCGTCGATCTTTATCGGGAAATATGCGTCAGTCATGGTGTTGACAGCCCAGACCGCGCTCGCAAGCTCCTCGGGAGTAGTTACGACAAACGCGCCGTAGTACAGCGCCTCGTCGATGATATCCGCGCTCGCGAGCAGCGGAATGTCGCCGCAGTTTTTATATTCGAGCCAGCCGTCGTTGTCGGGGTACCTTTTCAGAAGCTCCCCCGCCGACTGCTCTATTTTTTCCGTTCGTACAAGCCGCCTGTATTCCTCGCTTTCGTCGGAGTACAGCGTTATCGTTTCCGAATTACCGATAAGATACACCGTTTCATCGTCGGGCTCATATACCCTGTATGTCGTGTCGCCGACGATAACGGAAAGCCCCTGAAACAGCGGATTTTTTACCGAGCAGGGAAGCTCCTCCCCGTTTACGGTCACGGTTTCGTCCGTGAATATCCATTCCTCGCTAAGATCCTCGCAATTGTACCAATGCTTTTCGGTGAGCTTATTTCTGAGGCTTGCCGTCGGAGAGTAAACCATCTTCGTATATGCGGTAAGGGAATTTCCCGCCGCGGATTCGGACGCGTCCGCGCCGGACGCCACCGCGTCGAGCACAACGCCGCCGCGCAGGGAATCACAGCCGCACAGCGCGGCGCACAACACAACAATGATAAGCGCGGATATTCTTTTCATAACAACTCACTTTCGTACAGTTTGCCGAACGGAAAGGAATTACTGCTCGCTTAGAATAAACATATCGTAAAGCACGCGGATAGCCTTGTCATAATCCGCCTCGTTTATGCCCACGATGATATTGAGCTCGGAGGAGCCCTGATCTATCATGCGAATATTGATGTTAGCGTGAGAGAGCGCCGCGAAAACTCTTGTCGCGGTACCCTTTGCGGAACGCATTCCGCGGCCCACTACCGCGATAAGCGCGAGGTTGTCGATTATCTCGAAATGGTCGGGCTTTACTACCTCGACAAGGCGCTGCGCCAGCTTTTCGCGCTGACCCTCAAGCTCGTGAGTGTTAACGACAACGCTCACCGTGTCGATACCTGTCGGCATATGCTCGGGGAATATCCCGTGATTCTCGAGCACCTGAAGCAGCCTTCTCATGAAGCCCTTGTGGGAATTCATTCTGTCCTTTTCGATAGATATCGCGGAAAAATCCTTCTTGCCCGCGATGCCCGTGATGAGGTACTTGCTTGCGGGCTCGGTGCCTGTGGGGACGATAAGAGTGCCCGCGTCCTGCGGAGCGTTGGTGTTCTTTATATTTATCGGGATATTTGCGCTTCTTACGGGGAATATCGCGTCCTCGTGGAGCACGCCCGCGCCCATGTAGCTAAGCTCGCGCAGCTCGGAATAGGTGATAACGCTGATACCCTCGGGGTTGTCGACGATCCTCGGGTCGGCAACAAGGAAGCCGCTGACGTCTGTCCAGTTTTCGTAAAGGGAAGCGCCTACCGCCTTTGCGACAACGGAGCCCGTGAAGTCGGAGCCGCCGCGGGAGAATGTTCTTATGCTGCCGTCGGGCATTGCGCCGTAGAAGCCGGGTATAACGGCGCGCGGCGTTCTGTCAAGTATAGCGCCGAGGCAGGCGTTGGTGATATCGCCGTCGAAATTGCCCTTGTTGTCGAAGAATATACCCTTTGCCGCGTCAACGAACGCATAGCCGAGATAATTTGCGAGGATAATGCCGTTGAGGTATTCGCCGCGGCTCGCCGCGTAATCTCTGCCTGCCTGCTCGCGGAAATTAACGCCTATCTTTACAAACTCGTCCTCAAGGGAGAGGTCGAGCCCGAGGTCGGCGATAATGCCGTTAAAGCGCTCGCGAATGGGAGCGAACGCTACCGCGAAATCCACGCCGTTTGTAACCTCGTCGTAGCAGCGGTACAGCATATCCGTTACCTTTGTATCGTCCTTGAAGCGCTTTCCGGGCGCGGAGGGGACTACATAGCAGCGCTCCTCGTCCGCGTGGATTATATCAGCTACCTTCCTGAACTGATTTGCATCGGCGAGAGAGCTTCCGCCGAACTTAACTACCTTACTCATAAATACGTTGAACCCTTCCTTTTTATAATTTAATGCGGAAAACTCCGCTGTAAGACCATATATATTTTATCATAACACATTTTTAGCTGAAATGCAAGAGAAACATTGTTTTTTTGCATATTTTCTAACAAAAAAGGCTCCCCGCATTTCTGCGGGGAGCCAAAGTGCACTTTGTTTACCGGCATTTAAGCCGCGTTCAAACAGATCTCAAGCCGCGTTTGCCGCGTTTGCGACACTCCGCGCGATAGCCGCGTTTGCCGCGTGTGCGACATTCCGCGCGTTTGCGTAAGCAAACGTGAAGATTGAAGTTCCGACAGGAAGTTCAATACTATTAGCCGAGGAGCTGGAGAACGGACTGAGGCTGCTGATTTGCCTGTGCGAGCATGGACTGAGCTGCCTGCTGGAGAATGTTGAACTTGGTGTAGTTCATCATCTCGGAAGCCATGTCTGTGTCGCGGATAGAAGACTCTGCTTCCTGCAGGTTTGTGGAAGTAGTGGTCAGGTTGTCGATCTTGTGTTCCAGTCTGTTCTGAACAGAACCGAAGGAAGCACGAACCATAGAAACCTTATTGATAGCCTTGTCGATCTGGTCGATAGCAGCATTAGCGTCCTTCTGAGTAGCGAGGGACAGGTTCTCGGTGTTCAGACCGTCAGCGCGAGCGGACAGGTTCAGGTTAGCCTTGAGCTCGCCCATATCAGCGTTGCCGTCCTGATTGTAGTTGAATGTGAAGTTTACGGAATCCTTGGTTCTTGCACCGGTCTGGAGAGTGATGTTGTCGGTGTAAGTAAGGATAGCAGTGGACTTCTCGAAGCTGTCGGACTGAGAAACCTTGCCGTCCGGCTCAACAAGAGCTACAGCCTTGTCGTTAGCAGGAATAAATGTAGCCTGACCAACGTTTACGGTTGTAGTAACGGTGCCTGCGTTTATTGCGCCGGTTGCCATTTTAGAAGCTGTGATTGTAGCCAATTCATATGCAGTACCGGCTTTATCAACATAGCTAATCTTATTGGTCTTATCTACAACCAACTTGCCATCGCCAACCTTGGCAATTTCAGCCAAAGACGTATCGGTAGGAACCTTAACGCCATTAACTGTCATAGTGTTAGCGGTAGGAGCAGTACCATCCTTAGCATAAGTCTCAGCAATTGTGATTCCATTCAATGCATTGAATGCGTCAGCGATTTCCTGGCTTGTAACCTTTGTAGCTGCGGTGAGTGCGATTGTTGCAGTAGTAACGCCTGCTGCTCCATTGGTCTTGTCGCCGCCGGTCTTGCCGAGGTCAACGTTATAACCGATAGTACCGGGCTGAGTGCCAATAGCGTCAGCCTTCTTCTGGAAGTCGATGGTAATTGTATCACCAGCTACGATCTTGTCGGTGTTTACAGTAATAACAGCGCCGTCATACTCAAAACCACCGGTTGCCTTGTTATCGCCGGTCTTGTCAGTTACGGTTCCAAGTGCGCCTTCGCTTGCAGTCCATGTAACCTTACCGTTATCATCAATTGCTGCTGTGAAAGTAACGGTTTCGGTGTTGGTTCCTGCATAAGCAGCAGAGTCAACAGCCTTTACGAAGCCGCCTGCAGTACCAACCTGCTGTGCCTGACGAACTGCTGTCTGATAGTTTACGATACCATTGCCGTCAGCCTTTGTGCCGTCAGCCATCTGACCGCCGTTCAGAGCCATTGTGCCGTTGAAGTCGGTATCAGCGATCTGGTTCAGTTCGTCGTTCAGCTGATCGAACTCGAGCTGGATAGCAGCGCGGTCGGTAGCGTTATCGTATGTACCGTTAGCAGACTCGGAAGCGAGCTCCTTCATTCTCTGAAGAATGTTGTGAGATTCCTGAGCAGCACCCTCGAAGGTCTGGATCATGTTGATACCGTCCTGAGAGTTGCGAACTGCCTGGTTCAGACCACGGATCTGGGATCTCATCTTCTCGGAAATTGCCAGACCTGCAGCGTCGTCGCCTGCGCGGTTGATTCTGTAACCGGAAGCGAGCTTTTCAGAAGACTTCTTCAGACCTGCTACGTTTGCATTAAGCTTGTTGTACGCGGACATCGCGTTCATGTTGTGCTGTACTACCATTCCCATAGTATAATCCTCCTTGAATTTGTGCGCCCCGCTTCGGAATCATTCCTGGGGGCAATGAGTTAAATGGTTTTGTTCCTTTGTGTGCACTAAAGAAACTGCGGGTCGGGGAGTTTTCCCGTTCCCATTGGCTTTTCAGCCGTCACATCTATTATATCGGCAGGGATTTTCGGAACTTTAGTGTTTTCGGAAAAATTTTTTAATATTTTAAAGAAAATTTATCACATATCACAACAAATGCCCCCGAACAGGCAAACGGGGGCATAAATATTATTGTGCGTGTCGGATATTCATCGCGCGCATTGCGTTGAATATCGCGATGACCGCAACGCCGACGTCCGCAAAAACCGCCGCCCACATATTGCCTATGCCGACAGCCGTAAGCGCCATTATCAGCACCTTGACCGTTATTGCGAAAATAATGTTCTCCATAACGATAGCGTGTGTTTTCCGCGCAATTTTCACCGCCGCGGGGAGATTTTCTATATTATCGTTCATCAGCACGATATCCGCCGCCTCGATCGCCGCGCCGCTTCCCAGCGCGCCCATCGCTATCCCGACATCTGCCCTCGCAAGCGCGGGAGCGTCGTTCATGCCGTCCCCGACGAAAACAAGCGTGCTCTTTTCGGGCTTATCGGAATACAGTTTCTCCACAAGCGCGACCTTGCCGTCGGGGAGAAGCTCCGTGTGGCACTCGTCGATACCGACCGCCGCCGCGACAGCCTCGCCCGTTGCCTTTCTGTCGCCCGTCAGCATTACGGTCTTTGCCGCGCCGAGCTTTTTCAGCCCCGCAATTGCAGACCGCGCGCCGTCCTTTATTTCGTCCGATATAACGATATATCCCGCATATGCGCCGTCCGCCGCGCAGTGAACGAGCGTCCCGCCGCTCTCCGTTTCGGGGCATTCGGCGCCAAGCTTCTCCATGAACCGCGCGTTGCCGACAGCTACCTCTCTGCCGCCGACGAGCGCTTCAACACCGAAGCCCGCGATCTCGCGTGCGTTCTCCGCCGCGGGGGTAATGCCGCGCTGCTTTGCCGCGTTTACTATCGACAGCGCGATCGGGTGGTTGGAGCCGCTTTCCGCCGCCGCGCACATTTCAAGCAGGGAGTTTTCCGTCACTCCGACTGCGGGGTGTATTTCCGACACCGCGAAGCTGCCCTTGGTTATAGTTCCCGTTTTGTCGAAAACATAGGTCTGCGCACGGGAGAGCGCCTCGAGATAATTCGCGCCCTTTACCATGATACCGCATTTTGAAGCGCCGCCGATACCGCCGAAATAGGACAGCGGCACCGAAATGACAAGCGCGCAGGGACAGCTTACCACAAGGAAAGTGAGCGCCTTATATATCCAGCCCGCCCAGTCGCCCGTGAAAAGCGACGGCACCACCGCCAGAAGGACCGCGCCGATAACCACGACAGGGGTGTAAACTCTCGCGAAACGGGTTATGAAATTCTCGGTTTTCGCCTTGTTTTCGCTTGAATTTTCTACAAGCTCGAGTATTTTCGCGACCGTCGAATCGGAATACGGGCGGCTGACCTTTATCCTTAACAGCCCGTCCGTATTGATACAGCCGCTTATCACCTCGTCCCCGACAGTGACGTCGCGCGGCGCGCTTTCGCCGGTCAATGCGGAGGTGTTGAGCGCGCTCGAGCCGAAAATAACCTCGCCGTCAAGAGGGATACGCTCGCCGGGCTTCACCGTGATGATATCGCCAGCGGATACCTCGCTCGGGTCAACGCGTACAAGCTCGCCGTCACGCTCGATATTTGCAAACTCGGGGTTAATGTCCATCATATCGCTGATAGATTTGCGCGATTTTCCCACCGCGACCGACTGAAACAGCTCGCCGACCTGATAAAGCAGCAGCACGGCGCAGCCCTCGTCATACTCGCCGACGATCATCGCGCCGATGCTTGCTATCGACATAAGGAAATTCTCGTCGAACACCTGTCCGCGCGAAATGTTGCGAACAGCCTTCCACAGAACGTCCCACCCGATGATAATATACGACGCCGTGAATATCGCGAGCAGAATTATCCCCTCGATACCGAAGCGCTCCTCGGTGTTTAATATATGTTTGAGCAGGAACCCCGCTCCCCATAACACTGCGGCGGCAATGATACGGTAAAGCATTTTCCTTTGCTTTCTGCTCATTTTCCCACCTCTTATTATTTACTTCAGAATTACCGTGCAGTCGGGCTCTACCTTTTTTATGCAGTCAACGGCGCGCTTAACTATCGCGTCGAACTCGGCGTCGTCCGCCTCGATAGTCAGCTTCTGCGTCATAAAGCTTACCGTCGCGGACTTTACGCCGTCGAGCTTTCTTATTGCAGTTTCCATTTTCGCGGCGCAGTTGGCGCAGTCGAGATCCTCAAGCTTGAATGTCTTTTTCATGGTATTATTCCTTTCTTTTATAATATCAGAGCGGCTTTTTTATCACCGCGAACGTGCAGGGGAATGCGCCGCGGATAATTTTCGCCTTAACGTCATAGCCCGTTTCGCACAGCATATCCTTATATTCCTGCGGAGTGTACTCATGCTCCGGGGCAAAGCCGATGAGCCTGTAAAGCTTTATCAGCACGGGCTCCTTGTTCAGCGCCGTGAATGTGGGGAGAAGCAGCTTCCCGCCGGGCTTTAAAACGCGGTACATCTCGCGCACCGCCGCCTGCGGGTCGGCGAGCAGGTGGAGAACATTGCCCGCGATAACGACGTCGTAGGTGTTGTCGGGGTCCTCAAGGTGGAACATATTTCTCGCCTCGAACCCGATATTCTGTATTCCGCGCGCCGCCGCTTTTTTGCGAGCATTGCCGAGCATTTTAACGGAAAGATCGGTGCAGAGCACGCTGTCGGCATTTTTTGCCGCCGCGATCGAAAGCTCGCCCGTTCCCGCCGCGCAGTCGAGCACCTTTGCGCCGCGCGGAACCAGCCGTTCAACGGTGTCGGTCATCTCCCGATATACCTCGCGGTTTATCGCCTGAAACGCGTCATAGAAATCTGCTGTTTTGTCCCAGAAAGTCATGATTTTCTTCCTCCTATTCGGAAATATGCTCCAGACCCTGCCGGAGTATTGTGGTCACATGGTCGTCCGCGAGGGAATAAAAGACCGTTTTTCCCTCTCGGCGGAATTTTACGAGCCGCGCGTTTTTCAGTATTTTAAGCTGATGCGACACCGCCGACGAGGTCATTCCAACAACGGTCGACAGGTCGCAGACGCACAGCTCACCGGCGCTGAGCGCGCTTAGTATCTTTATCCTTGTCGAATCCCCGAATATCTTGAACAGCTCCGCAAGGTCGATAAGGCTGTCCTCCTCGGGCATGAGCGCGGTTATCCGCTCTATCGTATCGGGGTGGGCGCACATATAGTCGCAATGGGGTATATCGTTTATCATTCTCGCTCCGCTTTCCTGTAATAAGTTTTATCGTGTTATCAATTGAACAACTGTTCATTTGTTTGATTGTATTATACACCTTTATCCCCAAATTGTCAATAGGGGATTTAATTTTTTATTGCAAAATTCTGCGGGGGCGGCTGCCCCTCTGACCCCGCTGCTTCTTAGGCGCTGCCTTGAACCGTTTTATAAAAGGTTGTTTTTATTTTTTGGGGGCAAATGGTTTTTAATTCATGCGTTGTTCGCTGTTTAATTGAAATTTTTTGTTTTTGTGT
>CAMERU010000004.1 GCA_945935925.1 uncultured Clostridia bacterium
TAGCAGCGGAAGTGATGGTGATACCTCTCTCCTTCTCCTGCTCCATCCAGTCCATTGTGGAAGCGCCATCGTGAGTCTCACCTATCTTGTGGTTAATACCTGTATAGAACAGGATACGCTCGGTAGTTGTTGTCTTACCGGCGTCGATGTGAGCCATTATACCAATATTACGGGTCATTTCGAGAGTTACGTCTCTTTTCATAAAATCCTCCGAATATAATCATACGGATACTCCGCGGTCATCAGGCCGCGGAGCACCCAACGGCTCTGATTACCACTTGTAATGTGCGAAAGCTCTGTTAGCTTCTGCCATCTTGTGAGTATCGTCACGTTTCTTGCAGGATCCGCCCTGACCGTTCAGTGCATCGCAGATCTCGTTTGCAAGTCTTTCCTTCATAGTTTTTTCGCTGCGTGCGCGGCTGTAGGTGGTGAGCCATCTCAGACCGAGTGTGCGGCGTCTTTCGGGGCGGACCTCCATAGGAACCTGGTAAGTCGCACCGCCGACACGGCGTGCCTTAACTTCGAGCTGAGGCATGATATTCTCCATTGCCTCCTCGAAAACCTCGAGAGCGTCTCTGCCTGTCTTTTCAGCCACGATCTCGAACGCGCCATAAACGATTTTCTGGGCTACGCCCTTCTTTCCGTCAAGCATGATGTTGTTGATAAGTCTTGTTACCAGCTCGGAACCGTACATAGGATCCGGCAGTACCTCACGCTTGGGAACATTACCTCTTCTTGGCACTTTAACTTCCCTCCTTCATACGAAATGAAAATCATAGGTACTCGAAAGCGTTCAACTCCCGCCGTCCAAACAAAAGGCAATGTATTTGATATAGCCAAAATAATGCCCTGCCTGACAGCATAAAGTCAGAAATTACGCTTTCTTTCCAGCCTTCGGACGCTTTGCACCGTACTTGGAGCGTCCCTGCATTCTCTTGTCTACGCCCTGCGCATCAAGAGTACCGCGGATGATGTGGTAACGCACACCGGGGAGGTCCTTAACACGACCGCCGCGGATAAGAACAACAGAGTGTTCCTGCAGTTTGTGTCCGATACCGGGAATATAAGCTGTAACTTCGTAACCGTTGGACAGCTTTACTCTGGCTACCTTTCTCATTGCTGAGTTAGGCTTCTTAGGAGTGCTGGTTCTTACGGCTGTGCAAACTCCGCGCTTCTGGGGAGAATGCTGATCGATCTGCTCCTTGTGCAGGGTGTTCATACCCTTCTGGAGAGCAGGCGCCTTAGACTTCTTTTCGGAAATCTGACGTCCCTTGCGGACAAGCTGATTAAAAGTTGGCATTATTTCACCTCCAATAAAATTATCCGTGTGTTATTATTTACCGCTATCGATAAAATACTCACACATTCATATATTTTAGTGAAAAAAACGGTGTTTGTCAAGCCCTTTTCGGAAACTTTGTGACAAACACCGCTCAAATATTATATTCTTACAGAATTTTTGTTTATTTTAAACAACATTGTTGTCCGCTGATTCTTCTTCGGCAGCCTCGGCTGCTTCCTCGGCGTTCTCCTCCGCTTCCTGTGCCAGCAGACCTGTACCCGCAGGGATAAGCTTGCCTATGATGACATTCTCCTTCAGACCGGTCAGCGGGTCGATCTTTCCTCTGATCGCCGCCTCGGTGAGGACGCGGGTGGTTTCCTGGAACGACGCCGCGGACATGAAGCTGTCCGTCGCGAGCGACGCCTTTGTTATACCGAGGAGGATAGGCTCGCAGGTCGGAAGGGTGAGCTCCTCGCCTGCCGCTATGCGCTCCTTAAGCTTGTCGCAGATCTCTACATATTCGTTCTTGCCAACGACTGCGCCCGCGAGAAGCGTGCTGTCGCCCGGCTCGAGAACGCGAACCTTGCGCATCATCTGGCGAACGATGACCTCAATATGCTTATCGTTGATATCAACACCCTGTAAGCGGTAAACCTTCTGTACCTCGGAGATGATATAATTCTGTACTTCCTTTTCGCCCTTTACCGCGAGGACATCGGGCGGATTAATGGAGCCCTCTGTGAGAGCGTCGCCCGCCGTTACAACGTCGCCGTCGTGAACCTTGGGACGGTAGCCGAACGGTACCGCGTACTGCTCTTCCGTGCCGTCGTCGGCGGTGATTATCGCGTGACGCGTCTTTTTGATCTCCTCGAAGCGAACCTTACCCGAAATTCTTGTGATGATAGCCGCGTTCTTCGGGTGGCGGCTCTCGAACAGCTCCTCGACGCGGGGAAGACCCTGTGTGATATCCTCTGCGGAAGCGATACCGCCGGTGTGGAACGTTCTCATCGTAAGCTGTGTACCCGGCTCACCGATGGACTGCGCCGCGATGATTCCGACTGCCTCGCCCCTGTTGATAAGCTGACCGTTCGCAAGGGACGCGCCGTAGCACTTCGCGCAGACGCCGTTTCTCAGTTCACAGGTCAGCACGGAGCGTACCTTGACCTCCTTGACGCCCGTCTTTACGATCTTGTCGGCGTCGGCGTCGGTCATGAGCTTATCCCTCGAGATCGTGAACGATCCGTCGGGAGCGGTGAAGTCCTCCGCAAGATAACGTCCCGTAAGACGCTCGGCGAGCTTTTCGACAAGCTCGTTGCCCTCGCGGATCTCGTAAACGTCGATACCGTTTGTGGTGCCGCAGTCGTCGCCGCGTATGATAACTTCCTGCGAAACATCTACAAGACGTCTTGTCAGATAACCGGAGTCCGCTGTACGCAGCGCGGTATCCGCCAGACCCTTACGGGCACCACGGGAGGAGATGAAGTATTCGAGAACATTCAGACCCTCACGGTAGTTGGCTCTGATAGGCATTTCGATGGTCGCACCGGAAGTGTTCGCGATAAGTCCGCGCATACCTGCGAGCTGTCTTATCTGCGCCGCGGAACCACGGGCTCCGGAGTCTGCCATCATGAAGATGTTGTTGTACTGGTCGAGGTTGCTCGTCAGCGCGTCGGCAACGTCGTTCGTCGCCTGATTCCATATGCTGATGAACTTCTCTTTTCTTTCGTTGTTGGAGATAAAGCCGCGTGCGAACTGCTTGTTTATCTTCGCGATGCTCTCGTCCGCGCCCGCGAGTATCTCCGCCTTCTGCGGCGGGATCTCCGCGTCGCATACCGCAACGGTTATACCCGAACGGGTAGAATACTTGTAGCCCATCGCCTTGATCTTGTCCAGCACCTGCGCTGTGGTAGCGGTGCCGTGGATCTTGAGGCAGCGGTCGATTATCTGACCGAGCTCCTTCTTTCTTACCTTGAAGCCTATCTCATAATCCAGCTGATGATCGGGGTCTGTTCTGTCGACATAGCCCAGATCCTGCGGAATGTGCTCGTTGAATATGATCCTGCCTGCGGTCGTGGGGACAATGCGTGTTATCTTGGTGTCGCCGAGATCCTTTGTAACGCGAACCTTTATAGCCGCGTGAATGGAGATAACGCCGTCCTGATAAGCCATAAGAGCCTCGTTAGCGTCGCGGAACACCTTGCCCTCGCCCTTTTCGCCTTTCTTGTCGATAGTCAGGTAGTAGGAACCGAGTACCATATCCTGCGTAGGAACGGTAACGGGGCGTCCGTCGGAGGGCTTCAGCAGGTTTTTGGCTGCAAGCATGAGCGTGCGCGCCTCTTCCTGCGCTTCCTCGGACAGCGGGAGATGAACTGCCATCTGGTCGCCGTCGAAGTCCGCGTTGAACGCCGTACAGCACAGCGGGTGGAGCTTTATTGCCCTGCCCTCAACGAGCACGGGCTGGAACGCCTGAATACCGAGTCTGTGGAGCGTAGGCGCACGGTTAAGCAGAACGGGGTGGTTCTGAATAACGTTCTCGAGGGAATCCCACACCTTGTCGTCTGCGCGCTCAACAAGCTTCTTTGCCTGCTTGATGTTGGGAGATACGCCGTTCTTAACAAGGTCGTTCAGCACGAACGGCTTGAAAAGCTCGAGAGCCATCTCCTTGGGCAGACCGCACTGATCCATTTTGAGCTCCGGTCCTACGACAATAACGGAACGTCCCGAATAGTCGACGCGCTTACCGAGCAGGTTCTGACGGAAGCGTCCCTGCTTACCCTTGAGCATATCGGAGAGCGACTTGAGCGGGCGGTTGTTGGAGCCGGTGTAGGCTCTGCCGTGTCTGCCGTTGTCTATAAGTGCGTCAACTGCCTCCTGAAGCATACGCTTTTCGTTTCTTACGATAAGATCGGGCGCGTGCTTGGAAAGCAGGTCTTTAAGACGGTTGTTTCTCATAACTACCTTGCGGTAAAGCTCGTTGAGGTCGGAGGTCGCATAGCGGCCGCCGTCAAGCTGTACCATAGGTCTTATCTCCGGCGGAATTACCGGAATGACATCAAGTATCATCCACTCGGGACGGTTGCCCGATGTCCTGAACGCTTCTATAACGTCCAGACGGCGCAGCAGCTTCACCTGCTTCTGACCCGCCGCAGTGCCCGCAAGCTCCGCCTTGAGCTCCTCGGAAAGCTTGTCGAGATCTATCTCGGCGAGCAGCTCCTTGACAGCCTCGGCGCCCATTCCCGCGCGGAATGTGTCGATGCCTGCGTATTTGGACATATACTGCGCATACTCTTCCTCGGTGAGCAGCTGCTTCTTGACAAGCCCTGTTTTCTCGCCGGGGTCGATAACGATATACTTAGTGAAGTAAAGCACTTCCTCGAGCTTCTTGGGAGTAAGGTCAAGCACCTGACCTATTCTCGACGGAGTGCCCTTGTAATACCATATATGGGAAACGGGAGCAGCCAGCTCAATATGACCCATGCGCTCGCGTCTTACCTTGCTGCGGGTGACCTCAACGCCGCACTTCTCGCATATCTTACCCTTAAAGCGGATCCTCTTGTACTTGCCGCAGTTACACTCCCAGTCCTTTGTCGGGCCAAAGATCCTTTCGCAGAACAGACCGCCCTTTTCGGGCTTCTGAGTACGGTAGTTGATAGTTTCGGCGCGTTCTACAACGCCGTGCGACCACTCTCTTATCTGGTCGGGAGAGGCAAGTCCGATCTTCATAGACTCAAAAACACTAAAACCCATTTAATTACCTCATCTCTCTGTTAATTCGTCCGGGGAACGCGGGCGCGCCCCCCGATCGTTTCTGCGAAATAATTATTCGTCGCCATCGCCGCCGAAGTCATCGAAGTCGTCGAAGTCATCGTTCTCGTCGTTGTCGCCGTCGAAATCGAAGTCCTCGTCGCCGCCGATGAGATCCTCGTCAGCGTCGCTGACAACGCCGCCGTTCTCGGCACCGTCCTGATCCATGACCTCATAGCCCGCAGCGTTGAAATCGCTGTCCTCGGACTTGTAGTCGGCGTCGAAGCCGTGACGGCCGTAGGACTCGTCCTCGTCGTCGAGATCGTCCTTGAGATCTATCTCGGCGCCCTTGTCGTCGAGTATTCTTATATCAAGACCAAGACCCTGAAGCTCGCTTATCATTACCTTGAACGACTCGGGAACGCCGGGCTTCGGAACGGGATCGCCCTTGACGATAGCCTCGTAGGTCTTCTGTCTGCCCATGAGGTCGTCGGACTTGACAGTCAGTATTTCCTGAAGAGTATATGCCGCGCCGTAAGCCTCGAGCGCCCAGACTTCCATTTCGCCGAATCTCTGACCGCCGAACTGAGCCTTACCGCCGAGCGGCTGCTGAGTAACGAGGGAGTAGGGACCGGTGGAACGTGCGTGGATCTTATCGTCAACGAGGTGGTGCAGCTTGAGGTAGTACATATAACCGACAGTAACCGGACCGTCGAACTTCTCGCCCGTTCTGCCGTCCGTGAGCTGCGTCTTGCAGTCGGACGTCCATGCAAGCTTTGTGAAATCAATGCCTGCGGAATCCTCGCCGCCGAGCTCGTTCTTTTTGCTGCGGGCGGTGTCATACAGCTCGCGGATATCCTGCTCGTGCGCGCCGTCGAATACGGGCGTAGCGATCTTCCAGCCGAGCGCTCTCGCAACGTAGCCAAGGTGAACCTCAAGCACCTGACCGATGTTCATACGCGAAGGAACGCCGAGAGGATTGAGCACGATATCGAGCGGAGTACCGTCGGGCAGGAAAGGCATATCCTCCTGCTTGAGTATGCGGGAAACGACGCCCTTGTTACCGTGACGACCCGCCATCTTATCGCCGACGGAGATCTTACGCTTCTGTGCTATATAAACGCGTACCTTTTCGTTTATGCCGGGCGCAAGGTCGTCGGAGGTCTCGCGGTCGAACACCTTGATGTCGACAACGATACCGCTTACGCCGTGGGGAACTCTCAGGGAGTTATCGCGTACCTCGCGCGCCTTCTCGCCGAAAATAGCGCGCAGCAGCTTCTCCTCTGCGGTGAGCTCTGTTTCGCCCTTGGGGGATACCTTTCCGACAAGGATATCACCGGAATGAACCTCCGCGCCGATGCGGATAATACCGCGCTCGTCGAGATCCTTGAGCGCGTCGTCGGACAGGTTCGGGATATCGCGTGTTATCTCCTCGCTGCCGAGCTTTGTTTCGCGGCACTCAAGCTCGTATTCTTCTATATGGATAGATGTGTAAACATCGTTGTAAACAAGCTTTTCGTTGATGAGAACGGCGTCCTCGTAGTTGTAGCCCTCCCATGTCATGAAGCCGATAAGCGCGTTCTTGCCGAGCGCTATCTCGCCCATCTTGGTAGCGGGACCGTCGGCGATAACGTCGCCCTTGCTTACGCGCTCGCCCTTCTCGACGATAGGACGCTGGTTTACGCAGTTGCCCTGGTTGGAGCGCTTGAACTTTATAAGCTTGTACAGGTGCTCCTGACCGAGGTCGTTCGTGATAACTATGCGGTCCGCGCTTACCTCGGTGACAACGCCGTCCTCCTTGGCGCATACAACGACTCCCGAGTCAACGGCAGCCTTGTACTCCATACCGGTGCCGACGATAGGATTATCCGTTACCATGAGCGGAACAGCCTGACGCTGCATGTTCGCGCCCATGAGGGCACGGTTCGCGTCGTCGTTCTCAAGGAACGGGATCATCGCCGTCGCAACGGAAACGACCATCTTCGGCGAAACGTCCATGAAGTCGACCTTTTCGCGCTCTATTTCAAGGATAGCGTCGCGGCAGCGCGCATTTACGCGGGGTCTTGCGAAGCGTCCCTCCTCGTCGAGAGGCTCGTTCGCCTGCGCTACGACATAGTTATCCTCAACGTCGGCGGTCATATAGACCACCTCGTCCAGCACCTTGCCCGTTTCCTTGTCAACGCGGCGGTAGGGCGCCTCGATGAAGCCGTAAACGTTTATGCGTGCAAATGTCGCAAGATAGGAGATAAGACCGATGTTAGGACCTTCGGGGGTTTCGATGGGGCACATTCTTCCGTAGTGGGAGTAGTGAACGTCACGAACCTCGAAGCCTGCACGGTCACGGGACAGACCGCCCGGACCGAGAGAGGACAGACGGCGCTTATGCGTCAGCTCTGCAAGCGGGTTGTTCTGATCCATGAACTGGGAAAGCGGCGAGGAGCCGAAAAATTCCTTCATGGAAGCGATGACCTGACGCGCGTTGATAAGCGACGCGGGGGACACCTTTTCGTTATCGTTCGCCTGAAGTCCCATTCTCTCGCGAATGGTGCGCTCCATGCGGGTGAAGCCTATTCTGAACTGGTTCTGAAGCAGCTCGCCCACGCAGCGGATACGTCTGTTTCCGAGGTGGTCTATATCGTCAATATCTCCGATACCCTCGCAGAGGTTGATAAAGTAGCCGACGCTTGCGAAGATGTCCTCGAGAGTGATGTGCTTGGGGATAAGCTCCTCGGCGCGAGCTGCGATAAGCTCTGCGAGCTTGTCGCGGTCGTCGCCCGCTTCCTCAAGTATCTCGGCGAGAACGCCGAACTTGACCTGCTCGTTTATGCCGAGAGCCTCAACGTCGAGATCGCCGGTGTAGAGGTGGATATCCACCATGCCGTTGCCGACTACCTTAACGGTGCCCTCGCCCTCTTCCTTGCATACAGCCATTTCCAGAACGCCCGCGTTCTGGATCTCCATAGCCTTTTCCTTGGTTATAATCTCGTTTTCCTCAACGAGTATCTCGCCGGTGAGGGGCGCAATGACCGTCTGCGCAGCCTTTCTGCCCGCGATACGGGAGGAAATGCCGAGCTTCTTGTTATACTTGTATCTGCCGAAACGGGAGAGGTCGTATCTCTTGGCGTCGAAGAACAGGTTGTCGAGAGTGGTGCGCGCGGAGTCTACCGTAGCGGGCTCGCCGGGGCGCAGCTTTCTGTAAACCTCGAGGAGAGCCTCCTCCTCGTTCTTGGTGTTGTCCTTGCCGCTGTCGATAGTGACGGTTATGCGGGGGTCGTCGCCGAACTTTTCCTTGAGCATTTCGTCGCTGGAAAGCCCTATCGCGCGCAGGAAGGTCGTGCAGGGGAACTTCCTGTTCTTGTCTATGCGGACATAGAAAACATCGTTGGAGTCCATTTCAAGCTCGAGCCATGCGCCGCGGTTCGGGATAACGGTCGCCTTAAAGAGCTTCTTACCTGTCTTGTCGTGCTCAAAGCCGTAGTAAACGCCGGGCGAGCGCACGAGCTGCGAAACAACAACGCGCTCGGAACCGTTGATAACAAAGGTGCCGCTGTCTGTCATGAGAGGCAGATCACCCATGTAGATCTCGTTATCCATCAGCTCGCCGGTCTCTCTGTTCAGCAGTCTTGCCGTAACGCGCAGGGGAGCGGCGTAGGTCGCGTTGCGCTCCTTGCATTCCTCGATAGAATACTTCGTCTTGCTGTCAAGGCGGAAGTCGATAAACGACAGCTCAAACTTGCCGTTTGAGTCGACGATCGGAGAAACGTCTTTAAAGACCTCTTTGATTCCGTCCGTGAGGAACCACTCGTAGGAGTCCTTCTGGATACCAATAAGGTTGGGCATTTCGATGACCTCATTGATTTTGGAAAAACTGTTTCGGGTGGTTTTTCCGAGCTGTACAGGCTTTACATTCACCATCGGCTTTTTCACTCCTTAATATAAATACAGTCATGAATTGCTGCAAAAACGGTCAGAACAGCACGCTTCTGATGTCGAAAAGCGCCCGTTTTGCACACAAATCCATTATGATACAGTATAGTATTATAACATATCCAATTCAAAAAGTCAAGCAATTCCGCAAAATATTTTTTCGTCATAATGGATATTTTTCTGCCGTATCCGAGCGGATTTCTGCGCATTTGTACGATTTTTAAAAAATTGACCCCGCAGAGGGGCAAAACTCCCTGCGGGGCGAGATCATTATTTTTTGATGTACGCAAACTGAAGTATAACCTGATAGCTTTCTGCCGAAAGCATCACCATGCCATCGCTGTCGGTTTTCCAATAATAAATGCCGTCCGTTTCTCCGGCGCATTCCGTGCCGTAAAAGCTGTTCAGAGCCTCTTTCATATCCTCTGCCGCAGCTCTGTCGTAATCCGTCGAGGCGAAGGTTATCTTTTGCGACAAGCCGCTTTTCAATTCAACATCAATAACCTTGAATTTGTAATCAAAGAACCAGAAAGGCCTGAGCGACTCGTCGGCAAGCATATGGTGCTCCGAGTCACCGCTGTCGGAGAAAAGCCCCGGCGTCGACTCCTCAAGCTCAAACCCGAGTATCTCCTCAAGCTTCTTCTGCGTGCTTTCCATGGAGCAGCCGTAAATATCGCCTATACCTTTGCCCGGCTGCTTTTCAGCCTCGGAGTAAACGGGCTCTGCGACCGATGAAGCGGGAACTTCGTCGCACGCGGACAGTGAAAACGCCTCCGCAACGGCTGCCGCAGCCAATACAACACCGAATGACCTTTTCATATTAAGTCCCTCCGTCAATACTCCGTCTTACTGCCCATTTGCCCAGTTCTTCGCCTCTTTCAGATATTCTTCATCCAGCGTCAGCACCTCGACCAGCTGATCCGTAAATTTCACAAGATCCGTTGCACTGCTGCTTTCGGGCTTGATGATAACATAATATCGGATAGCACGCAGAGCCGAGCTTAATTTCTTCAACTCGGGATGCTTGTCGCAGATATCGGACACTTTCTTCAGTGCAATCTGATACTTTGCCACATAATCATACGCGGTGCAGTATTCTCTGTACACATAATCCAGACCGAGCGACGCGCTTGCACCGACAACATACTGATACGCGGTGTCAAGATAATTCTTTGCAGACTTGTAGTAGTCGAGCATATCGGAAACCTCGTCATAATTTACGGATTTTCCGCACCTCCTGCAAGTCCCGATAGACACCGTATGACCGAGCGGCTCACCCTCCGTTGCACCGCATACGGAGCAGGTTTTTGCCTTGTCGCAGGTTGCTTCCGCGAAGGTGTGACCGAGCGGCTCGCCCTCCTTTGCGCCGCATTCGGCGCAGGTCATCGGTTCGGTGCAGGTCGCCTCGCTGAAATTATGCGTATGCAGGCAGCCTGTCAGCGAAACAAGCATAGCCGCCGTTAAAACCGCACAAATAAGCTTTTTCATCATTTCTTCACCTCAACGTATCGACCGATATTCTGCTCGATCATGTTCCATCATCTTCTCCCGAGGAGCTCCGCATGACCGAGGATATCTCCTCTCTTTCTCCGCAGCAGAAGGAGCTGGTGCGCGCCCTTATCGACGCGATGAAAAAACAGAACAAGGAATAAACAAATGCCGCGCAGGACTGCCCGCGCGGCACTGTATTTTATTTCACCTCCGCGCCAAAGCGGGCGTAAGTCACAAAAAAACAGAGGCTCCGAAGAGCCTCTGTCAGGGGGAAACCCCCGTTTTGTTCAAAGCACCGCCTTGCCGTAGGATGCAATATAAAACCCGCTTTAGGCAGGGTGGGTAAGATCGCCCGGCGTTTTCACGCTCCCTATCATCCGCAGGGCGGGAGGTCTGCAATCCGCCGCCGGAGCCGAAATCCCTTTTTCAATGTGTTGGATTATAGTAGCACACATAAGCGCATTACCGCAAGCGGTAATTTACAAGGCAGTAAAGCTTCTGACGATAATATTATCCGCCGTCAAGCCTTAAATATTATCGGAAATTTCAGGTCAAACCTCGTCAAGTCCCTCGATATCGAGCTCGGGAAGCTCAGAAAATCTCTGAAGGAACATCTCGCCGACCGTCTGATACTCGTCGTCGTCGTCAACGGTGGCAAGCATTTCCTCGCCGTCAATGACGGTTTCCTTGAGGACAACAAATTCAGACGCGCCCTCGTCCTCGTCATATTCCGCGGGAACAAGCGCGTAATAAGCCGTTCCGTTGTATTCAAGCCTGTCCACGAACTCAAAGCGGGTGACGTTGCCCTCTTCGTCCTCGAGTTCGATCACGCCCTCGTCCTCGTCAAGTGTGATATCGTTATTTTCAGCCATATTCGTGTTTCCTTTCACCGCGCGAATTACAGCCGCGCTTGTACTTATATTTTACACCATGAATGTTACGATGTCAAGAGGAATTTTATGAAAATACGGTGTAATACCGTGTTTTTAAGCAATTATCATTAGTTTCAACAAAAGGCGTTTCAAAATGTTATACAAACTGACAGCCGATTTTTAAGAAAAAACTATTGACTTTGACGAATTTTTGTGGTAATATATAGACAGGGAAAGAGAAACAGATACAGCCGATGATCACATAAGCGATCGTCACCTCAGCTTCTCCGACCGGAAATCGAAAGGAGATCATTCCGATGGGTAGATAAGTACCTGTCTCGGGCGTGTCAGTCCGATGACCTTCAACTCACAAATCAGGCTTTATGCAGAAAGGAAGCGAGTCCAATGGAAAATATCGAAGAACAGTCGTACTCATCTGCGGAGTCGCATTCCGCCGACCGTCCGTAAAAAATTACCGACGATGATTTGCATGGGTTCCTGTCTTACCCGAAAATGCAAAATCCGCTGAAACAGGGCGTTTGACCCGTTATCACGGACCAAGGCAAGCCGCAGATGAATTCTTTACCGCTTATGCGTTTACATAGATCGTCCCGACTATTCGAAATCAGGTGATTAAAAATGTACGCAGCAGTCAGCAGGAATGGAACAAATTTGCGAAAGGATTGAGTCCGATGTCCCGTTAGAATTATCACAAATTCTATAAGGCGGTATAAACCAATGTACTGATAATTGTTAACAATTGAATAAATGAGTCCCCGTTTCGCGACGGGGACTTTTATTTTGCAAAAGCGTTTTATTCCGAAAAATATTGCGAGGGGAAAATGTTCCGTTTTCCCCTCGCAATTCCATATTACGGTAAGCCGTAAATCACTCGCCGTCCCGCTTTATAAGCTTTCTCACCGCTCCGATCGCGCATTTTATCGCACGCTCGCTGCTCTCGCAGTTCTTGTCGGGAAGCCCCGCGTTCGTCCGCTCAACGTTCCACAAAGCCGTCAGTACCGCGCCCGCGCGCGCCCTCCTCAGCAAAGCCACCGAGAATATCGCAGCCGCCTCCATCTCGCTCGTAAGGCACCCGCACCTGACATAGCCCTCCCATGCCGCGTTCAGCTTAGCCGCAACGCCCGTCTTGTTTGGGTCTATCTCCCCATAGAAATTATCCTTGCTGTGAACAACGCCGACATGGCAGCGGTTGCCGTCCTCGTCGGTGGAGAGCTCGTCGCCGGATTCCTTGAGCGCCTTTACGACCTCGAAATCCGCTACTGCGGGATAATCGTCGGGGATATATTCGTGACTAGTGCCCTCGCTGCGCACCGCCGCGCTTGCAACCAGAAGATCGCCGCCGACGACCCTGAGGTCTATTCCGCCGCTCGTTCCCACGCGTATAAACGTGTCTGCGCCGCTCATTATAAGCTCCTCAACGGCTATCGCGGCGGACGGTCCGCCTATGCCCGTCGAGCAGACGCTCACCTTTACCCCGTCAAGATAGCCCGTGTACACGTTGTATTCGCGGTTGGAGGCTATCTGCACGGCGTTGTCAAGATATTCCGCGATGAGCGGAACTCTGCCCGGGTCGCCCGGGAGAATTACATATCTTCCCACGTCGCCGTTTCTGATTTTGAGATGAAAGCGCAGATCCTCATTAATAATAGAAGCCATTGTCAGTCCTCCTTTTTGTCGTCGGCAAGAATAGACGGCGCCACAGCCTGCTCCTTTGCGGCGCGCTTTTCAAGCCATTTCGGCAGATTTATCAGCAGCATTATAACCAGCGTCAGCACCGTAAGGAACAGGCAGGGCAGATACAGCACCGACGGGCCGTTGTTATCGGGAATATCGGCGAACATTATCATGTAGTTATAATATGTCACCAGCGTTCCCGCCGCTCCCAGAAGATGTATCCCGCTCGCGATCTTTGAATGCCCGAGCATGACCACGAACGTTCCTATAATATATACAACGGAGGTCACCATCCACAGCACCGCCGCCGTCTGACTTATCGGGTCGGTTATATCAAGGTCGGCAAGTATGGTTATCGGCGCGAATATCCCCAGACAAAGCGCGAATATCGACGTTATGATAAGCTCGAATATTTTCAGTATGATGACGATGACGCGCGCCGCACCTTCGCCCTGATCCTTTACGAAAAAGTAGAATTTCTCCTTTTCGGGTTTACTTTTCTGCTTTTTATTGCTAAGCCTGACATTTTTCATGAATCATTATCCTCCCGATAACCCCAGCGGTCAATGCCCGCCTTTCTCATTGCGCCGAAAATGCGCTGCTTAATGCCCCTGTTGTTCCGCTCAAGCTCCGCGAGATATTCCTTTGTGGTCTGCCGCGTCGTCTTTTTGTCCGCGGGGCATTTTGACTTGACGATATTGAAGCCGTTCCGTTTCGCGCAGGACATCACCGCGTATTCGGGAGCCAGCACCAGCGGTCTTATAAGCGTTATGTCCTTTCTCGAGAGATAGGTTATCGGCGCAAAGCAGCCTATCCTTCCCTCCTGAAAAAGGTTCATCATAAACGTTTCTATCGCGTCGTCGTTGTTGTGACCGAGCGCCAGCTTGTTGCAGCCCGCCGCCTTTGCCTCGTCGTGAAGCGCTCCGCGCCGCATTTTCGCGCAGAGCGAGCAGGGGTTAGGCTCTTTCCTTATGTCAAAGACTATCTCCCCGATATCCGTTCGTACAAGGCGGTATTCCACCCCGAGCCTTTCACAAAGCTCCGCCACGGGCGTGTAGTCCGTTTCCTTACCGCCGAAGCGCGGGTCGAGCGTTATCGCCACAACATCGTATTTCTTCTCATAAAACCGCCGCATAAGCGCCAGTCCAGAAAGCAGCACCATGCTGTCCTTGCCTCCCGAAACGCCGACAGCTATCCTGTCGCCGTCCTCGATAAGGTCAAATTCCTGACAGGCGCGCCTTATGTATCCAAGTATTTTCTGCATATCCTACCTCAGCGTATTCCCCTGTCCAGCATGGACAAGGTAATGCCCGACGGACCCCATTTCCTGAAAAAATCGTTGAGCCGTTCCTTTGTCTGCTCCGTTTCCGCCAGCCTGTCCGAATAGGACAGCATCTGATAAAGCATAAAGAACATCACCCTCACGGCTATATCCTCGCCCAGCGCGAAGTATTTCTCCAGCCCGCCCGACGCTTCTTTAAGCGCGGCTATCTTCTCCGAAAGGCGCGGCGGTATTTCGCACCGATCGGTTATCTGCGTGAACACTTCCGCGGCGTCAAGCAGCCCGTCTTTCAGAGCGCCCTGCATTTCCTCCATGGTCAGCCTGCCCGTTTCGCAGAACTCGCGCAGCTTTGCGCTTGCGCCGATGTAGATATCGTCGGACTCGGGCTCGCGCGTCAGGGCGGGCTTGCCGCTTTCGGGGGAAATTTCCTCCGCGGGCAGCTCGGCTGCCGCGGGAGAGTTTATCTCGTCTATCGAGGAACGCACCAGCGACAGCGCGTCCTCGGGGGAAATCCCGCTCAGATCCTCTCCGCCAAGCAGGTCATCAAATTCGTCAAGTTCGTCAAGTTCGTCAATGTCGTCAGGGTCATCTGTCGCGGATTCCGCTGCCTGTTCGCTGTTTTCGGGGATATCCGGCTCGGGGGACGGCTGCGCGATATCTTCCGCGGCGGCAGTATCCTCGTTTTCCTTGGGAACAGGCGCAGCGTTATCCTCCGCAAAAGCGGAATTTACCACGGGAACAGGCTCGTTTTCCTTCGGAATACTCTGCCTCACCCCTGCCGCATTTGCTCCCGCAAAGCAAGGCTCCTCCGCTTCCTCGGGCGTAACGGTCGCCTCACCCGAAAAATACCGCAGCGCATATGCCGTGCACTCCGAGCGCTCGATCTCGCGCTCCTCCTCGGACATGGCGGAATACTGCCGCAGCAGCGTGTCGATAAGCTGCTTCAGGAACGGCTTGTTGAGCGAGATATCGCTTATGCGTATCTCGCCGCCGCAGCGGACGGAAAGCTCGTCCTCAAACGCGCTTTCAAAGCTGTGAATAACCGACACTTCCGTTATATCGGAATAATAAGCGCGCTGCGCTCTGCCGTCGGTATTGACAAGCAGCATATCGCACAGGAACGCTATACCCCTGCTCCCGTCGGACGCGGGCGAGGTGTCGATAAATCCGACGGTCATTTCCGCAGGGGCGAACGCGCAGAATTTACCCGCCGCGTACCGTGCGCTCACATTGCGCCCGAAATAATCCACCGTTTCGCGCAGCATCAGCCTCTCCCCCCGTTTGAAAGCAGTCCGTGCCTGATATCCCAAAGCTTCTGTGACAGGTCGACATAATATCTGTGCGGATTTTCAAACCGCAGCACCGACTCCCACAGCGTGCCGAGCTGCTGCGCGCAGCGGCTGCGGATATCCTTTATATCGGGAGAACGGTAAACGCATTTTCCGCCGATAAACACGGGAACCTGAAGCTCCTTTGCGGTGAAATCCGTCAGCGTCTTTCGCTTCCATGTGAAGTCGGGATCGAATATCTCAATCGGTTTGCTGTCGTCTATCACTTCGTCATGAACGCACAGCAGATCCGCCTGTGCCTTTCCCGTTTTCTTGTCGTAAAGGCGGTAAAGCTTTTTATAATGCGGGTTGGTTATCTTCGCGACATTCTCGCTTATCTTTATTTTCGGGGTTATCACGCCGTTTTCCTCCGTTGCGGCAAGCTTGTAAACTCCGCCGAACACCGGCTCGCTCGACGCGGTTATGAGCCGCTCGCCCACTCCGAAAAGGTCTATCTTAGCGCCCTGACTTAACAGGTCGGTTATAATGTGCTCGTCAAGGCTGTTGGAGGCAACTATCTTGCAGTCGGGATAGCCCGCTTCGTCCAGCATTTTCCTTGCCTCAACGGAGAGGTAGGCAATGTCCCCCGAATCAAGACGAATGCCCTTAGGGCGCGCGCCTATCGGCTTTAACACGTTATCAAACGCCTTTATCGCGTTCGGAACTCCCGATTTAAGTACATTGTAGGTATCCACAAGCAGTGTCGTGCTGTTGGGGTAGATACGGCAGTATTCCTCGAACGCCTCAAGCTCCGTGTCGAACATCTGCACCCAGCTGTGCGCCATAGTACCCGTCGCGGGAACATTGTACAGCTCGTCTGCGATAACGCAAGCCGTACCCGTGCAGCCGCCGATATAGGCAGCCCTCGCCCCGAGCACCGCGCCGCTCGCTCCCTGCGCGCGCCGCGAGCCGAACTCCGACACGCCGCGTCCCTGCGCCGCGCGGACTATCCTGCTCGCCTTGGTCGCAATAAGCGATTGGTGATTTATAAGCAGGAGCAGCATCGTTTCGATAAGCTGCGCCTGTATCGCGGGCGCGCGGACGGTGACAAGCGGCTCGTAGGGGAACACGGGCGTGCCCTCGGGGACGGCGTAAATATCCCCCTCGAACCTGAAATCCCTCATATAGTCAAGAAATCCCTCGTCGAAGATACCCTTAGAGCGCAGGAAGTCAATGTCCTCCCCGCTGAAACGAAGTCCCTCGATATACTTTATCACCTGCTCCAGCCCCGCGCAAACCGCGTACCCTCCCCCGTCGGGAATGCGGCGGAAAAACAGGTCGAAATACTCGATACGCTGCGCATATTTCGTCTTGTAATAGCCGTTGCCCATGGTGAGCTGATAAAAGTCACAGAGCATTGTGCAGTTCTGTTCGTTTATCATTTTCGTTTCTCCCTTTTTAAACGAATTATACCGTTATATTACGTTTATCTGAACGCCGCGCATTGCCGCAAGCGCCCTTTCGTGAGCCTCGGGGTCGGCGCAGGCACAGGCGCCGCTGTCCACCGTGACAAGGCTTTCCGGCAGCGCCGCCTTTGCAATAACGGCGTTGGACAAAACGCAGATATCGGTTACCAGCCCGCAAAGCTCCACCTCGTCGAACCCGCACTTTTTCAGCAGGTCGGCAAGCTCAAGCGAGCCGAAGGACGGCTTTTTTATAACAATGTCCTCCTCGCGGACAGCGCCCGCAAGCTTCCCGTAAAGCGCGTGTCCCGCCGTACCGTCGATACAGTGCGGTATCGGGAGCCGCTTTCCCTCCGAGGTTTCAAGATATCCGTCGGTGTGGGTGTCGAGCGTGAAAATGACCTGCCCGCCGTTTCTGCGGCATTCGTCTATCTTATAAAGAATTATCGGCTCAAGCTTCTCCGCGCCTGCAAAACCGAGCGCCCCGCAGACGAAATCCACCTGATAATCAACCACGACAAGTGCTTTCATGCGTACCTCCGTTATTTCCGCTGCCGTCAATACTTCCCGACGCCGCGCGTCACTTCTTCTTTCGCAGCGCGTTCTTGCCCCAGTTTTCGATAACGCGCACCTGCCCGCGCTCCACCGCGAGCGAGTTCGCGGGGACCTCCTTTGTGATGGTCGAGCCCGCGGCAGTCGTCGCGTTCTCCCCTACCTTAACGGGCGCGATAAGGTTGGTGTTGCAGCCGATAAAGGCATGGTCGCCTATCTCGGTACGGTATTTGTTTATGCCGTCATAGTTCGCGGTGACGCAGCCGCAGCCGAAGTTGACCCCGCGCCCGACAGTGCTGTCGCCGAGATATGTCAGATGAGCGACGGCGGTATTTTCGCCGATATCGCTGTTCTTTATCTCAACAAAGTCGCCTATCTTAACGCCTCTTCTTATCGTCGTTCCGGGGCGCAGCTGTGCGAACGGGCCTATCTTCACATTGTCCTCGACAACGGAGGAATATGCCTGTACGTTATTTAACGCAACATTATTACCGATAGTACAATCCTCAATATGGCTGTTCGCGCCTATCTCGCAGCCCGCGCCGATGACCGTCTTTCCGAGTATCACCGTGTTCGGAAGTATCGTCGTGTCTATGCCTATTTTAACATCGGGAGCAATTATTATTCCGTCGAGGGAAATAAAACCGACGCCCTCGTCCATAAGGCGGTAAAGCACGTTCTTCCGCGCCGTTTCGTTCAGCTCGTACAGCGCGCGGCGGGAATTTGCCCCCAGAACGATATCGGGGTTTTCGCTCGCATACGCCGCCGCGTTGCCGATAAGCTCAACGCAGTCGGTCAGGTAGTATTCGCCCGCGGCGTTGTCGGAGCGCAGCTTTGGCAGCGCCTCGGCGAGCATATCCGACAGGAACCAGTACGCGCCGCTGTTGACCTCGCATATTTTTTCCTCCTCGGGGGAACAATCCTTTTGTTCACGGATAGCGGTGAAAAATCCGCCCTCGCGTATTATCCTGCCGTAGCCCGTCGGGTCGGGTATCTCCGCGGATATAACGGTAACGTTCGCGCGGCTCGTTTTCATGAACGAAAGCGCGTTTCCGATCGTCTTTGCGTCAATAAAAGGCGCGTCGCCGTTCAGCACGCATACCATGTCGGTGTCGTTTATAAGCTCCGCCGCCCGGCTCACCGCGTCGCCCGTACCTTTCTGCTCCGGCTGAAAAAACACCTCGGTGTTACCGCCGCGAGAGCGGATATACTCCTCGGTCTGCTCATGCTTAAAGCCCGTGACGACCGCTATTCTGTCGAAGCCGAACTGCTCCGCCGCGTCCAGCACCCACCCGAGCATAGGCTTTTTAAGCACCTCGCACAGCACCTTGGGCTTCTCGGACTTCATGCGCTTGCCCGCGCCGCCCGCAAGAATGATACAACCTGTTCTCATGATAATTACCTCTTGATGTATAAAAATGGATATTGTTTTTTATTATATTCTCCGCCGTTTTTTCGTAAGGTCAAGCTTCTCCGAAAGCGTGCTATACCTTGAAAAGGGGCTTGTTTTTTTAAGGTCATGCCGCGTCCCGTATTCCTCGGTGACAGCCGTCGAGATACGGCGCACGCCGCTGCTGCGCATTCTCGGCGGAAAGCGGGTCACCGTCCGGACGCTCGGCGGAAAGGCGGCTGAATTTTACCTTCGAAAGGACGAGCCGCTGCCCTTTCTTCCGCAGGGCGGAGGTGTAACGCTCCGCCCGAAAGCGTCGTCGGTGCTTTTCGGGGCGTTCATAGACACCCGCGCGCTTAGCGGCGTGCTTATTTTCTCCGCAGCGATAAAGCGCGTCGGAACAATATTCGGCAGCAGCTACTACGACCGCATAATCTCCGCGATACAAAGCACCGCAAGCGGCGTTTCGGATACCCTAGCGCTGCTTCATATCGCGGTGCCGAAAGCCGCGTCTGTCATCGCGGTGTTCGTTATCGCCGCGTGGGGGTTCGCGCTGCTTGTCAAGGCCGCCGCTATGGCGCGCTTTCGCGTAACGCTGCGCGGCAATTCCGTTTCGGTGCGGCGCGGGCTTATCACCCTTTACGAATACCATGTTTCCGCGGCTGCGCCGTGCTGCTTTGTCGTCTGCGACGCGATCTCGTCGCTTCTCGCGAACGCCGCGCCGCTGTACCTCCATGGTATAATGATACTCCCGCCCGCGCGGAATAATTCCGCCGAAAGGCTTATCCGAATACTACTCGGAAGAGCGTGCTCCGTCCCCGAAAAGAAGCTCTCTCCCCCGAAGCGCGCCCTGTTCGGTCACTGCGCGGTTCCGCTCGGCTGGGCGGCAGTTCCCGCCGCAGCGCTCCTTCTCATTGACATCATGCGGAAAAACGGCGCGCCGATATACGCCGAAACGCTTAAAACCGCGCTGTGGTGCAGCGTCGCCGTGCTGTTGTGGACGGCGGCGGTGTATGCGGCATATATGTTCCGCTCGGGGTCAGCGCGCGGCGGAGGCGTCGTCAGGATATCCGCGCGGCGTTTTGCGCGGCTTTATACCGTTTTCTCGCGGGAAAAAGATGTTGTTTATGCCGAAACGATACGCAGCCCGTTCAGCCGTACAAGCGGGCTGTGCGACTGCCGCATTGCCTTTTGCGAAAGGATAACGGCTCGCCTGCGGCAGGTGCCCGAGGACGGCGCGCGGCGGTTTTGCGACAGCCCTTAACGGCGCGACCTGTCAACAACGGATATGTATTTCACGCCGTACTGCGCAAGCGCCTCAACGACATAGTGATCTATTATCTCGCCCGGCATAACGAGCGGAACGCCGGGGGGACAGGGCGCATTCATGCCCGCGCAGACCTCTCCGCCCGCGTTCTGAACGGGAACGCGCTTCTGCGGCAGGAACAGCGCCTCGTATATCGGCATATCTTGCTTCGGCTTGATAACGGGGTAATTCACCTCGGGAAGCGGCTTGTTCTGCGGCGCGAACAGCACCGCCATTTCCGCGCGCTCGCAGTCCTTGACCGTTGTTGCGGAGGAGAACAGCAGCACGACGCGGTTTTCGTCCGCCATTTCGCATTCAACGCCGTTCTTGCGCAGCACCGCCGCGTATTCAAAGCCGCTGAGCCCGCTCTGACGCGCGTTGATAACAATGCGCAGCGGGTCGCTCTTTCTAAGCGGAACGCCCGCCTTCGTGAGCTTCGCTTTAAGCGCCGCGACAGCCTCGCAGGCGTGAGTTACCGAGTTGACATTTGCCGCAATGAGCCCGTTGAACCTGTCAAGGCTTTCCATAATAAGATAAGACGGGCTTGACGAGCCGAATATTCCCATAAACTCCTTAGCGCGGGAGAAATCGGTCCCGTTGGCGAAATGGAGATACGCGCCGCCCGTCAGCACAGGCAGCGTTTTATGCGCGGACTCCGCGCTCATGAGCGGGAAGCCGAGCTCCAGCGGGTGGAGATATTCCGTGCCGAATTTCCGCTTGTCGACAAAGCGGAGATACGCTCCGTGCGCGTTGTCGATAAGCACGGGGATATTCGGCTTCACGAATTTCCATGTGCCGCCGTAATAGTCGATATTCGGGATAAACACAGCGTCCGCACCGCTCAGCGCCTGCGCGGTGTACTCAACGTCGGCGCTGAGATACTCCCGCGGGTAGAGCCACTTTATGTTGAGCCTTAACGTCGCGGCGGCAGCGGCAAGGCTGCGGTGGGAATAGCGCGACGCGGCAATGGTGTTGACGCCCTGCGACTTCAGCACGGCGAGCGCCGCCTGTATCGCAAGCGTGCTTCCGCCGCAGGAATAGCAGGTCTTGGCGGCGCCGAATATCTTCGCGGCGATACCCTCGCTCTGCGCGATTATCCCGCCGGTGGTATCGCTCTCAAAAAGGCTGTCCGCGCCCTCTATCTCTGTTATGTCGTGCGGAAATTCCCCGTTATGACCCGGCATATGCAGGCGCAGGCGGTTATCTCTTGTGTATTTTTCCAGAAAATCAACTATCGGTGTATTCATATAATTATCCTATCATCAATTATTATCCGGCATTGCCGTCCGATGTGTCCGAAGCTTCCGTTTCCTCCGCGAGCATAAGCGTGTCGCGGTCTATCGTGTAGCTGTATTCCTCGCGCCATTCTTTTATTGCGGCGCTGAAATTCACCGCCTTGTAGTTCGACAGCAGGTAGTCGTATATCGCCTGAATCATTTTCTCGCGCTCCGCGGGGTCAACCTCGGCGGTGCCGAGATTTTTGATTATGTGGTAGCCGTAATCCGAACCGAAGGTCGTCATGCCGCCGACCTCGGTTATACCCATCGCCGTTTCCGCAAAGCCGTCAACGTATATCTGCGAGCCGGGCGTTACGAGATATTTCGCGGAGGTGTCGCTGTCGTCGCTGTATTCCTTCATAAGCTCCTCGAAGTCCTCGCCGCCGTCTATCTTACCCTGCACCTCCGCAAGCCTTTCGTCCAGCGACTTGAGCTTTTCCGCGCGGAGAGCGTCGGCGCCCTCGTCGTCGCCGCTGTCGCGGAGCGTGTTTATCTCGCTGATATCCGCGTCGGGAAGCTTGAGCACTATCTGCTCGATATAGCGGGAGCCCTCGGGGATATACAGGCTTGCGTAGCTGTTTCCGTCATAGGAGGCGGGATCGCTTTCATAGCTTGACTTTGCCCCGTCTATAACGTTCTGCGCCTGCGCTTCCGCCTCGGAATGATCAAGCGTGGTGTCCTTGTTGACATATTCAACAAGCTTGTTCTGAATTGCCGACACATACGCCCAGTCGTGGAAATACTGCTCGGTTATCGCGCAGTTGGTGAGCAGGTCGTTGAACGCTTCGTCGGCAAGCCTGTCAAGCTCCTCGTCGCTGTACTTCTCAATGCTCATTGAGGATATAGCGTCCTTGCAGGTCTGCTTCATTTCGGCTATCATCTTTTCGCCGTTTTCGCTTATCTCCGCAAGCTCCTCCTCTGTAAATGCGGGAAGCAGCTCCTCAAACTTGACCTTCATTATCTGTTCGTTTATAAGGTAATTGATTATGCGCTCGCGCTGCTCCTGCAGCAGAAGCATATTATCGGCGGATGTGTCGTCGGTGTAGCCGTAATTCTCCATGTAATACTTATATTCTTTAAGGAACTCCCCGAAGGTTATGTTCATGCCCTCTGCCGTGGTGCAGCTCGCTATCACTTTATCCTCGGGAATGCCCGCGGTAAGTATAGAAGCGGCGCTGCTCTCCTCGGAGCCCGCTCCTCCCGTTTCAGCCGTTTCTCCCGTTTCGTCCGACGAAGCCGTGCCCTCTGCGGTAACGCTTCCGGACGTGTCGGAGGAAACACTGTCGGAGGAATTTGAGGTATCGGAGCAGCCCGCCGCCATTATTACCGCTGCGGCGGCGAGAAGCGCAATTATTTTCTTTGCTTTCATTTTTATTGTCCTTTCGTTTTGTGAATATTACTGTTTATCATGCCGCGTCGGAGGTATCGGAAGCCTCGTCGGGCGGGGTCAGATCGAGCGCGTCGTAGTCTATATCATAGGAATACTCCGCCTGCCATTCGGCGAGCTTCTCGCTGAACGCGTTGTCCTTCTTGCCCTCGTCAAGCGTTTCATATATGTAGTCGACATAGGACTTTATTTCCTCGTCCGTTACCACCGCGTCGGACGCGTACAGCATTATGTGAACGCCGTAATCCGTAACGCAGGTGGTTATATCGCCGATCTCGCTCATATCGAACGCCGCCTGCTGAAATTCCGCCATGAACGACGTGCCGCCGGGGACAAGCAGATAACCGTCGGGATAGAGCGACGAGCCGGTAAGATCCGCGCTGTAAAGCGTGAGGAGGTCATCAAAGGGCACACCCTCGTCTATCCTGCCCATTATCTCGTCGACTTTCTCCTGCAGATCCTCTGCCGCCTGACTGCGTAGCCTGTCGGCGCCCGCGTCGTCGCCGTTGTCGCGGCAGGCGGTTATCTCATCGGTCAGCGTGTCGCTGAACCCGACGAGGATATGCTTTATGCGGCGCGCTCCCTCGGGCACCCAGAACGCAGAGTAGCTCCCCGATTCATATTCCGAAACATTGTCCGCGTAAAGCTGCTTTATGCTCTCCACATAGGAATCGAATTTTGCCTGCGCCTCGCTGTACTCGGTGGTAACGTCCTTTGTTGCCGCTTCCTTCACCTTTTCGGTTATCTTCGCGCTCACCTGCCACATCAGCAGGTCGTCGCGGTCAAGACCGCAGTCCGCAAGGTATGCGTCGAACTCCTCATTGCCGCGCTTCTTCTTTTCCTCGTCGCTTATCGAGCTGCTGTCGGCGGCGGTGCCGTAATCGGCGTTCTCCCCGAAATACTCCACCTGCTCCTCAACAAGCTCGCCGAATTCTTCCTCAACGGCGTCCATCTCCTCTTCGGAGAGCACCGAAACGCCCAGCTCCTCCGCCTTCGCCATGATTATCTTCTCGTTGATGAGATAGTTGATTATCGTTTCGCGCTGCTCCGCGCACTGCTCCGCAACGCCCTCCGCCGTGTCGTCGGGAATAGACTGAGTTTTAAGGTAATATTTATATTCCTTGGAAAATTCGATATATTTTATCTTCATATCCTCGGAAACGCCCGATTTTGTCGGCTGCGCGACAACTGCGTTGTCATCGGGCTTGACGTTGGTTCCGAACTTAACCGAGCAGCCGCTAAGCATAACGGCGCACGCCGCAGAAATTGCCGCAGCAGTATGTAATATACGGATTCTTTTCATCTGTGTTCCTTTCGATTTTGCTGTGATATTGCTGTAACGGCAGGGGAAATTATTCCGACGCATGACCGTACATTGTAATTATAGCACATATTCCGAAAAAAATAAACAGAATTTTCAGTATAAGTATGAAATATTTCTGAAAAAGTGATGATTTTTTCGGTAAGATATGCTATAATGGAAAAAAGCAGGTTACAGCTGCTTAAATTGACATTTTCTTCATGCTGAATTAATAATACGGGAGGTAAAATATGGCTTCAAAATGGCATAAAGCACTTGCCGCGCTGCTGGCGCTGTGCATGACAGCAGGCATTGCGGGCTGTTCGGGCGGCGAATCCTCGGGCTCGGAAGGCGCGGGCACAGGCGAAACAGCTCAGACAGGTCAGACCGCCGAAACTTCCGAAACGGAAAGCGAGCCTGTCAAGGCGGGATATATATTCCACGGAGACGCCGCAGAGGACGGCTTCACGGGGGAAATGAACAGTCAGCGTATCCTCGCGGGGACACACAGCAGCGTAGAAACAATGTATATCGACAACGTAAGTATATCGGACTTTGAAAAGGCTGTCAACACCCTTGCCGACGCGGGCTGCACCTACATAATATCGCAAAGCCCCGTTTATACGAATATCCTTGCGTCAACGGCGGGAAAATATATGAACATAAATTTCATCGCCTACGGCACTACCGTCCGCTCCGCAAACATCGCCGCTTACACCGAGGAGGTATTTCAGGGCGCTTATATCGCGGGAATGGCGGCAGCGTATAATTCGCATAACGAGAAAATAGGCGTCGTTGCGGACACCGACCTGCTCTACCCGATACCGCTCGTCAACGCCGCCGCGCTCGGTATGCAGCTGGTTTATTCCGACGCGGAGCTTGTGACCGCATTCGCGACCGCCGACGACGAGATAGAAACCGCCGTGAACGCGCTCAAAAACGACGGCTGCGATGTTATCATCTGCTACACCGAATCGCGCCGCGCGGCAGAGCTGTGCGAGCAGAAGAGCATTAAATTCATCGACAGCATTGACCACAGCGCCGACGCCGCCGATTACAAGAATATGCTGATGTACTTCTGCTGCCGCCGCGACAGCTATTTCCTCTCGGAATACAAGAAAATGACCATGGACACATGGGAGGGCGACACCTTCACGGGGACAATGGCAAACGGCGCCGTTACCGTGTCCGACGCGCTCCCCGCCGCTAAGGACGGGACGCAGAAAATAATCGGCGCGCTCGTCCCGAAGGTAACGGGCGGGCTTGCCTACATCTTTAACGGCGAGCTCAAGGATATAAACGGAAATGTAAAATATCTCAAGGGCGACTATATGCAAACCACCGAAATATATAACATGGACTGGTATGTCTACGGCGTAAGGCTGCTCGGGAATTACCGTCAGCCCGTCACCGACCTTGTTGAGAACACCTTCGAGATACACTACGACTGAAAAGGAGACATTAAAATGGAACACGTTTACAGAACAAAGACGGTATGCGCACAGGAGATACATTTCCGCCTCGACGGGAATGTTGTCAGCGATATTGAATTTATCGGCGGCTGCAACGGCAACCTCAAGGCTATCTCAAAGCTTCTTGAGGGCAAAACGGTGGAGTATATCGAGCAGACGCTCGCGGGAAACACCTGCGGCAGAAAAAACACCTCCTGCGCCGATCAGCTGGCGCTTGCGGTAAGAGCGGCTTATAACGAGGAAAACGCTTAAACCGTAAAGATTTACATTCTCATAAAAAACCGCGGCAACAGGCTGCGGTTTTATTTTGCCCGCAAAAAAGTATTAGGTAACAAATCCGCATTGGGTTACTTAACACAAAAAAGAAATATAATTTTTATTAAGTTTACACATTGAAATCGGCATAAATGTATGATATAATACAATCAAAACAGCCTCGGCTGTATCTACGTTAATTTTAAGGAGAACATAATGGAAAACAAATTTCTCGGACTGACCCCGCCCATGGGCTGGAACTCATGGAACACATTCACATGGCAGATAAACGAAGAACTGATAAAGCAGGCGGCTGACGCTATCGTTGAGAACGGGCTTAAAGACGCGGGCTACGAATACGTTGTCATAGACGACTGCTGGAGCGAAAAGCAGCGCGACGAAAACGGCAGGCTCGTCCCCGACCGCCGGAAATTCCCCAACGGAATGAAGGCTGTCGCGGACTACGTTCACTCCAAGGGGCTGAAATTCGGTATGTATTCCTGCGCGGGCACTCATACCTGCAGCGGGCACCCCGGAAGCTTCGAGCACGAATTTGTCGACGCGGCTACATTCGCGGAATGGGGCGTGGATTACCTCAAATACGACTACTGCTACAAGCCCGACCATATCCCCGGCGAGGTGCTGTACAAGAGAATGTCCCTCGCGCTGCGCAACTGCGGCAGGGATATAATGTTCTCCGCCTGCAACTGGGGCAACGACGATGTATATAAGTGGATAAGAGAAAGCGGCGCGCACCTTTTCCGCTCCACGGGCGATATTCAGGACAGCTGGGAGTCCATAAAGCGCCTCGCGCTCTCTCAGATAGGAAACGAGTGCTACGGCGGGAACTACTGCCACAACGACATAGATATGCTTGTCGTTGGTATGCACGGCGGCAGCAATAACGAATGGATAAACTCCTCCTCCGACGGCGGCGTCAACGTCATCGCCGACAGTGCGACCTCCGCTGCCCCCGCTAAAATAGGCGGCTGCACCGACGCCGAGTACAAGACCCATTTCTCCCTCTGGGCAGTTATGAACAGCCCGCTCATGATAGGCTGCGATATCCGTAACATGACCCCAGAAACAAAGGAGATACTCACCAACAAGGACGTTATCGCCATAAATCAGGATATCGAATGCCGCGGCGCATACTGCATCAGGCAGTGGAACAACCCCGAAAACGTGTTCTCGCTCGTCAAGCTGATGTCAGACGGCAGCTATGCTGTCGGTATGTTCAACTTCGGCGACCGCGACGGCGAGATGTCGCTTCAGTTCTGGGATATCGGTCTTCCCTACGCAAGCGGCAAGGGCTTCGAAATTTACGACTGCTGGAAGCACGAAAGCCTCGGCAGATTTACCGAGCGCTTCGTGACCACCGTCGCGCCGCATGACTGCATGGTGCTCCGCGCGCGCCTTGTCGATATGAAGTAACGCATGGATAACTGGAAGACCTGCAAGGAATGCGGCGCGCCGCTCGGCTCGGACGATATCGCGATAAATCAGAAGCTTATTTCGCGCAATGTTCGGGAATTTTTCTGCATAGACTGCCTTGCCGTGTACTACCGCACTACATCAGAGGTTATAAGACAGCGAATAGAGTATTACAGGAAAAGCGGCGAATGCACGCTCTTCCGCTGACATGAAAGGATAAGGGATATGAAAAAGCTCCTCTCTGCCGTTCTCGCGGCGGCAATGGCGGTATCTCTCGCCGCCTGCACAAAGTCCTCCGTGGACGAAAGCATTCCTGCCGACAGCTCCGCTTCCGACGCGGTCACCTCCGACGGCACCTCCGCCGACGGCACAACAACGGGCGGCGCGCTGTCCAACCCCGTTAAATTCACCGCCGAGGGCGATATCGACATGGAAGCCGCTCTCTCATACGAAACGGATTTCGACGCGCTCAAAGCGTCGCTCGCCGCAAAGACTGTCGACCTCGATAAGCCCGTTTCCGAAAACGCTCTCAAAAACGAAAACACCATGGAGGTTTTCAACTACCTGCGCAGCATTTACGGAAAGCAGATATTATCCTGCCAGCAGCAGATGGACGTAAACAAGATGTATGAGGATAAGGTGTTCTACCTTGCCTCGGAGGATCTCCCCGCAATGAGGGGCTTCGACTTCATTTTCTGCACAGGCTCCTACGAGGACACAAGCATGGTCGACGGCGCTATCGAATGGGGCAGGGACAACGGCGGACTTGTCACCTTCACATGGCACTGGAACGTTCCCCGCGATATCAACGACAGCTCGCAGGGCTATGCGTTCTATCAGGAGGACATCATAAACTTTGACCCGCTCAAGGCGACTACTCCCGGCACAAAGGAATACGAGGTAGCCGTTCACGACATAGACAAGATAGCAAGCTATCTTCAGAGAATGGAATCGGAGGGCATTACCGTTCTGTTCCGCCCGTTCCATGAAGCAAGCGGATCGTGGTTCTGGTGGGGACTTCAGCCCGCGGACAAGAAGCTCATAAAGGACGGCACCTACCCCGAGACCTATCAGCGCCTTTGGTATATGATGTTTGACCGCCTTGAGAATTACCACAAGCTCACCAACCTCATATGGGTGTGGAACGGACAGAGCAAATACACCACCGTTGACCCCAACACCTACGATATCGCGGGTATTGACTTCTACGCCGACAAGCTGGACCATTCTCCCGCGACAAGCAAGTATGAGGAGCTGAAAAGCTACACCTACGAGGGCAAAATGCTCGCGCTCTCGGAGGCGGGCTATATCCCCGACCCCGATCAGTGCATGGCTGAGGGCGTGACATGGCTCTACTACATGATCTGGAACGGCGACTTCGTTTATGAGGGCACAGGCGGAATGCCTATCACCGACATGAAGGGCACTCCCCGCCCCAACCCCGAGCGCATTACCGAGGAGCTTATCAAGCAGTATTTCTCAAGCGACAACCTCGTCACATGGAACAAGCTGCCGCAGTTCCGCTCGTCAAAGCATGATCTTCCCGAAGGCATAAGCGTCTGGAATTATTTCAGAACACAGTAATGACCCGGCGGAATATTATCTGACATACAGCAATAAAGCAACCGGCTTACGATATTGATTCGGCAGCCGGTTTTGCTGTACCTGTCGTTGATGGAACTTACGGAAGAAAACACAAAAGACCCGAGAAGATCTTTCTTCTCGGGTGCAGCTTGTCGAAAAAATACGTTTTGCCCGCGTAGCGGGCATTTTAAATCCGTTTTTTGCCACGGGTCTCCCGGGGCAAAAAACACTTCTATCCGCGCAAGTGTGCGGTATGGCGGCTATGCCGACATACCGTGCGCGCAGTGCGGATGCTCTCTGTCGGAAAAATCTTTAGACTTTTTCGACAGACTGAGACCCGAGAAGATCTTTCTTCTCGGGTCGAATTATAATTTTAGGGAAGGTCGCGCGGTCTGCGCTTGTACCTTGCCTTGTCGGAATACATCAGCCTGTCGGCAAGCTCGAGCAGCGAGTCAATGCTGTTCACGCCCTTGAGCGGTGAGCAGAACAGCCCTATGCTGACATTAACGGTGAACGGATAGCCCGACGACTTGTTAAGCGTATCCAGCGCGGCGAAAAATCTGCGGCGGTAGCTTTCGCCCTGCTCCTGCGCATTGCCGCAGCACACCTTTGCGACAACAAATTCATCACCGCCGAAACGGGAGCATATTGTTTCATCGTCGCCCGCCGCAGCTTCGGTCAGCGCTTTTGCTGTGACGATAAGCGCGTCGTCGCCCGCCGCGTGTCCGAAGCGGTCGTTTATTCCCTTCATGTCGTTAAGGTCAGCGGAGATGATGAAGATATCCTTATCCGAGCTTACGCCGTCGAAGCTGCCCGAGAACTTGTCGTAAAATCCGTATCTGTTATAAATGCCCGTAAGCTGGTCATGCGTGAACAAAAAGCTCAATCGGCTGTTGAGCAGCGATAAATGCTCATGCAAACGCATCATCTCAAGGCAGCGGTTCAGCGTCGTCGAGAAAGCACAGAGGCGGTCGTTGTGCCGGTTCTGCCCGACATACGGTGTAACATAATAACCCATTACGCTGCTCTGAAAAAACACAGGAAAAATGAAAAGCGTCCGCGCCATACCCGAGAAGGCGTTGTCAAGGTCGGGAAGAAGCTTCTCCGAGCCGAATACCGTGCCTTCCGCACAGGGATAGTTCTCGATTGAGCTGCTGAACATCACCATCTGCTGCGGATAGCTCGTTTCGGGGATCTCGTCCGAGTCGGACCCGCCGCTGAAATAATCCGTAAACGCCTTTGTAAGGCAGAGCGCCGAGCCCTTGAAGCCGTATTCCCTCATAACGTCTAAAACATTTTCGGTGGTCGGGTTCGCCGCGATCTTGTTTTCCATATTATCCAAATGCGTGTCAAAATCGCGCAGTTCCTCATACCCCCTGACATAACCGGTGAGCATACGGTTCCTCTGCGCGCTGTTCCTCGCCTTGCAGCCGCAGCTCTCCGAAAATACGGGTTCATAAAAAACACGCGCGGTATAAGGCTCCCTTGAAACGCCCGATGAAATTTCCTCTATTATATCAAGAACGGTCTGCACCTTCCTGTCGCTGTCGCAGACCGCAGTGCACAGCCGCGGGTCGTGATAGCGCTCCATCTCGATACCGTCGAAGCCCGTTACGATAACATCGTCGGGCACACTGTAACCGTGCTCGATGAGCTTTGTGCAGACCGCTATCGCCATTGCGTCGTTACAGCACACAAATGCGTCGGGGAGCGGCTCGCCGCTCGCAAAAAAAGCGTCCATTGCCTCATAGGTAGGTCCGTCCCAGAAATTTCCGTAAAGGATATCCCCATCAGTGAGCTCCAGCCCGTGGCGCTTCATGACCTCCGCGCAGCTGTTCACCCTCGTGAGCGAAAATTCATTGTCGGGAAAACCCGCCATGACCTTTATACGCTTGCAGCCGTGAACGGAAATAACGTGCTCAACAATATCGCCGAACGCCTCGCCGAAGCCGAGGTCGCAGAAATACGCGCCGTCAAGCTTCTCCGCTACGGAAATGACGGGCGTGTCGTTTTCGATACATCTGTCGACAATCTTTTTAACAACGCTGCGGTCGTGGATATAAACGGGAAGTATCACCATCGCGTCAATGATATCACAGTTGAATATATCAAAAACGGAGCTGGCGCCGCGATCGCTGCTGTTAAAATAAAACAGGTCGCCGAAGCACTGGAAGACGAGAACGCGGTATTCGCCGCTTTTTTCTGCGGCAAGCGCAAGGGAGTCTATGAAATTCTTGACAGGTTCCTTATGAACAGAAGTGCAGCATACACCGATAGTTTTAATTTTTTTCAAAAACGTCGCCCCCTTTTCCCCGAATATTTATAATATAGTATATTATATTATCTGAAACCGTAAAGCTGAACCTGCTCGAAGCCGTCAAGCAGATCGTCGGACATCTTGAACGCGGTGTCAACGCCGCGCGCAACGCACTCGATAGGCTTATCCGCAACATAGCACGGCGCGCCGACATTCTCCGAAATGAGCTCCGCGAGCCCGCCCAGCATTGCTCCGCCGCCGGTCAGCATTATTCCGTTTGAGAGGATATCGCCGACAAGCTCGGGCGGCGTCGACTCAAGCACGAGCTTTACCTGCTCGACTATCTCCATCGCGTTATCGTGGAGCGCCTCGTATATATCCGCGTCGCTTATCTCAATGCTTTCGGGAAGCCCCTTGAGCAGATGTCTGCCGCGAATGATCATCTTCTTTTCGCCCGTGGGAGCAAACACGTTTCCTATCTCTATCTTAGCCTTTTCGGCTGTCTTTTCGCCGATGAGTATTTTGTATTTCTGTGTGATATGGCGGATTATCGCCGCGTCAAACTTGTTGCCCGCCATTTTTATGGAGCGCGACTGAACAATGCCGTTAAAGGAAACGATAGCCACGTCAGCCGTGCCGCCGCCGATATCAACGACCATTGTGCCGTTGGGCTTTGAAATGTCAACGCCCGCGCCGATAAGCGCCGCGATAGGCTCCTCGATAAGGAAAACCTTTCTCGCGCCCGCCGAGAGCGCCGCCTCGACCACCGCCCTGCGCTCGACGTCCGTAACGGAGCTCGGAACGCAGAGAACGACCCTCGGCTTTACCATGAAGCCGCCGTTTACCTTGTGGATAAACTCCTTTATCATAGCCTGCGTCATGTCGTTGTCGGAAATTACTCCGTCCTTCAGCGGGCGCACCGCCACGATGTATTCAGGCGTTCTGCCGATCATTCTGTATGCCTCCGTCCCGACCGCGACGACTGCCTTCTTTTTCTTGTCGTAAGCGACAACGGACGGTTCGTTTAATACAATGCCTTTTCCCGCGACAGTGATGATGATATTCGCGGTACCGAGGTCAATTCCTATATCAAGTGCCATTTTCTGTTATCTCCTGTTTCTGTTCCGACACATCGAGTGCCTTTTTAAATACTCTGTTTTATTATATCACCTTTTGTCGGGAAATGCAACTAATATAACAATATTTTTGTAAAAAAAGAAACCGCTGTATATCGCAGCGGTTTCCATGTGTTAAAATGGGTAATATTACTTGAGAATCTGAATGCCGCCGATAATGGGCAGGGGCTTCTCTTCGCCGTTGGCAGCGTTGATTATTCCTATTATCATAAGAACCAGAACAACGATATCGGCAATACCGGCAACAATGGAAATGATCCAGCCGATGAACGGAATGAAAGCTGTAATGCTTGCGATAACGGAAAGCGCCAGACCTGCAATGGCAAGTACGAGAGCCTGATTAAGGTGGAACTTTGCGCCCTCCTTATCGCCCGCAAGGTAAGCGACAAGAAATCCGATCCATGTAAGATATGCAACAATGCCTGTTGTTTTTGCGTCCATAAATAACCTCCATAATATAATACCTGAGCAAATTTGCAGAATAACTGCATATTAATTGTATAATAAATATCTTTACTTGTCAACCTTTTATTCCATAAGTGTGCAATATTTTCGCTCTTATTTGTCAAAAAAACCAATTATTCTGCTTTTCGCCGCCAGTGCTTCGTTAAATCTGTCCAAATATTCGTATGGGTATTTGAGGTTGGAAATGCGCTCAATTCGTTTTTTGGGAACATCGACAAGCTTTGTCGAAGCGCCCGCGCCGACGGCGATGATGGTCTGAACCTCCTCCATGATGAAAACGTTGTACAGGCTCTCGGTGCCGCGCTTTGCGTAGCCCGTGTTTTCGCAGTTGTCGGCGGTATTTTTCTGGCGGTAGAGATAATACGGCTCGTAGCCGCAGGCGGCAAGCCTTTCATGCGCATATGACAGCATTTCAAAAGCGCCCGACAGCTCGCTCTCACGCTCGCGGAACAGCCGCGCCGCACGCTTCAGCGAAAGCGAATGCACCGTTATATTCTCAGGCGCAAGCTCGCACACGCGGTCAAGGCTCCTCCTGAACCCCTCAACGTCGTCCGTCGGAAGTCCCGCGATGAGATCCATATTTATGCTGTCGAACCCGACCTCCCGCGCAAGCTCATAGGCGCGCTCGGTCTGCGCGGCGGTGTGCCGCCTGCCTATCGCTTCGAGGACGCTGTCGTTCATCGTCTGCGGATTTACCGATATCCTCCGCGCGCCCGCCGCCTTTATCGCCTCCAGCTTTTCGCGGGTGATGGTGTCGGGTCTGCCCGCCTCGACAGTAAATTCCCTTACTCCCGAAAGGTCAAAGCGCTCCAGCGCGCCGAAAAGCCGTTTCAGCTGCTCCGCGGAAAGCGTTGTAGGCGTGCCGCCGCCGAAATATATCGTGTCGAGCCTGAGCCCCGCCGCCCGCGCCGCTTCTGCCGCCGCGCCTATCTCCTCGCACAGCCTGTCAAGGTAATCCCCGACAAGCCCCGCCGCCTTGTCCACCGAGTGGCTGACAAAGCTGCAATAGCTGCACCTCGTCGGGCAGAACGGTATCGAAACATAAAGGCTGAACGACCGCTCGGGGATACTCCCGATAAGCGGGCGCTGTATCTCGTTTATCCTGTGGGCAAGCCTTGTCTTTTCCGGGGCGACAAGCAGCCGCTCCGCCGCCGTCCGCTCGTCGATATCCGCAAGCAGCTTCACGGGGCGTATTCCCGTCAGAATGCCCCACGGCGGCATGACCCCCGTGTATTCCGAAAGCACTCCGTACAGCAGTATGCAAAGCTCCCTTTCCTGCTCCTTGTCGGGCGTATCTGCGGGAACGACCGTTTCCCTGCGCCCGCAATGCTCCCCCGCGCGGAGCTCGACCGAAAGGGTAACGCTCTCGCCGTCCCGAATGCGCTCGGTAAGGCAGAAATCGCCGCAGGCGTCCTCCGCGCTGTGCGACAGCGTTATCTTAACAGGCGGGAAAAAGCTTCGGAAAAGGCGCTCCGCTTCGTATGCGAACGGGTGACCGCTGAAAATAAGTGTCATGCCGCGCTCCTCAGTACGCCCCGATGTAGGGGTTGTATTTCTTCTCGTTTGAGAGCGTCGTCGGCTCGTCATGACCGCAATATATCGTGTAGTCGCCCTCGATGAGGTTAATGTCATGGAGCGTCTGCTTCATCTGCGTCCTGCTGCCCGAATAGCCGTCCGTTCTGCCTGTCGCGCCGCGGAAAAGCACGTCGCCCGAGAAAATGACGTTCCCGAGCGTCCTGCAGAACAGCAGGCAGCTCCCCGCAGTATGCCCCGGCGCAGCCATGACCTTAAATTCAACGCCGCTCGCCGTAAATTCCTCCCCGTCGGAAAATGTCCTGTCGGGGACAACGGGTCGGAACTCCGTCCGCGGCATGAAGTCCGCCCAGCTTTTCGCGGCGCTTGACAGCATTTCCGCGTCAAGCGCGGGCGCAAGCACCTCCGCGCCTGTCTGCTCCTTTAACGCGGCTACTCCCGCGAAATGGTCGAAATGCCCGTGCGTTAATACTATCGAGCCGAGCGTCAGCCCGTTCGACTGCAGGAATATCATCACCTCCGTTGCAGAAGCGGGGTCAATAACCACCGCCTTATTATCTGCCGCAGGAATAATATAACAATTCGCCCCAAGCTCCCCGAGAGGGAGCATATAAACATCTTTCATAGCTTTTCTCCGTTATTTAACACGCGTTACCTTTGCGCCGCCCTTTGTTTTGTTGTAGCTGTCGGTGGCGCTGAACGCTTCTATAAGCGCGGTTTCCATGTCGTTGAGCCGCTTTGCTTTCACGGGGACAATGCGCACATAGGCATACTTGCCGTATTTTATGTCCGCGTAGATATCGCCCTTTCCCTTGCCGTTGAAGTGATTGTGCACCCGCTGACAAACATTGACCGACTGCCCGATATAAATGTTCTCGTAGTTATAAAACCGCTTCCCGCGCACGGG
>CAMERU010000005.1 GCA_945935925.1 uncultured Clostridia bacterium
CCTCGACAATCGTGTCGCAGTCGAGATAAAGCACGCGGTCATACGCTGCGAAAAGCTCGCCGAGAATCGCTAAGCGGTAGTTTGTTTCCGCGGTTATGTAGGCGTGGGTCGCGTCCTTGACGCTTTCGCGGAAATCCGTCATATCCACCGCACGCACCGTGCAGTTCGGGAAAAGCGCGCCTACCCTTTCAATAAGCGCGAGTTTTTCCGGCGATATCGCGCTGTGAAGTATCACGATATCGTAAACGCGCGACTTATCCGCATTGCAAAGCAGCGAATACATTGACACCGCGAGATACGGCGCGTAGTCCTCGTTGGTCGCGTAGCAGATATTCACCGGCAGATACGCCGGTTTCAGCCGTTCCATAGAACTCCTCCTAAAGTAACTTTCTGCCAATGAGCCTAAGTTATTACAAACACTCTTTTTATTATACTACCGTAAAATCGGGTTTGTCAATAATTTTCAAAGAAAAAATCCATTTTGTAACGAAAATTTCTTCCTGTTTTCACATTCTCTATACAAAATCACTTTTTTAGGACAGTGAAATTGTAGAAAATGACAAACGTAATAAATAACGCGGATGATTTGCCCTAACATAATGTGCTGTGACACAAAGCCGTGCATTCCCAATCGGAGCGTTTTCACTCAATGCAAAACTTTAACCCCACAAAGTTGGTTACATATTCGCACAAAAAACCGCCGCGGCATCCGTGAAAAACGAGCGCCCCGACGGTGTAATTTATGCAGGAATTATCGGAAAACATACCTGTCATTCCGAGATAAGCTCCCTTACTTCTACCCTCTTTATCTGCCGCGCGGCAATGTAGGAGAAAAGGAAGAAGCTGGCGCATATAGCGGCGGCGGGAATGATGAACGTCAAAAACGTTATGCTGCTTTCGATCCGCGTAAGTCCAACCATTCTCAGCAGCAGCTAAAGAAGCCGCCCCGTAAGCAGCAGCGAGCACACGCCTCCGATCACCGAGCCGACAGCGGAAACGATAACAAACCTGAACGCAAACTGGAACCGAAGTCCGTTTTCGGTGAAGCCAAGCGCCTTCAGTATTCCGATATCCGTGCGCTCCTTTATGAACGCTTTCGCGCAGATCATATTTATGACCACGATCGAAAACAGTATCGATACGCTGAACACCGCTATAACAATAATAAGACAAATCGAGTCTATCATTTTTTTCACGCCCTCGGTGGCGCTGCTGCGCTCTGTTTTCTCCGTCTTGGAATAAATAACGCTGCCGAGATTTTCGTCAAGCGCGTTTGAAACCGCGTCAACAAGCGTATCGTCCGACAGCTCAATGCAGCAGGACGGCTTTGCGCCGCTCACGCTGTACAAGCCCTCGGCGGTAAGCAGGAAAGTCCGCCCGAGGTCGTTTATCGACTGATAATAGCCCGTGATGATAAACTCCTTCGCGTTTTCGCCGCTTCCGACAAGTATCGTATCGCCGATCTTTTTGCCAAGCTCCTCGGAGGCGATCTCGGTCAGCACCGCTTCGTTGTCGTAAATCGGCATTCTTCCCTCAAGCGGCTTATACATAAGCTCTGCGGGAGTGCAGGCGGTGCAGAATAGCTCGATCCCATCCGCCATGATGTACTCATTATATCCGAAGGATATCTTTGCGTCCTCATCTATTGCCCGAACCTCCGCATCAAATCTCTCGATATCGCTTATTTCAAACTCATCGGACATCGTAACGACGATATGCGGATCAATATTCCCCTCAATGATCTTCTCCCCCGAAAGCCTTTCGGAAAGAACGGAGATCGTCATCATAAAGAAAACAAGAAGCGCGACGATAAACACCGAGCCTATGTAGCTTTTTCCCCGGGAGGTAAACTGCCGCAGACCGATGAGGAAGGAAAGCGGTCTTGCCTTTATCGGGGCATTGAGCCTGCTGTCAAAATGCACCTCCGCCTGTCCGCCCGAAATCGCGCGGACGGGAGAGATCCTGCCTACCCTGCTTGTTGCGAGAATTACGAATAAGCCGCACAAAGCTATTATCCCCAGCGAAATACCCGCGCATTTCAGCACCGAAACATCTGTCGCTGTAAGCAGTCCCGTTATCGGCTGAAACAGCGAGCCCAGCGCCGTTGTAAGCGGCACCGCGAGCAAAAGTCCTATCGCCGCGCCGATAAGCTCCGCAAGAATATACTGTACAATATAAACAAGACGTATTTTCCCCGACGTAAAGCCCTGCGATTTTAATATGCCGAGGTTCACATATTCCATCTCAACCGAGGTAGAAATGCTGTGCCACATTGATATAATAACGATAGTGACGAGCAGGATTATGAAAACGACAAAGGGTTATTATCGCCATAAGCGCCGCGATACTCTTGAATGCGCCCTTTTTGTGCTTTATGTTAGCCCTGATAAGCTTGATTATCTCCATGCCGCACCTCACCATTCCATTGACGACAGCCACGCGCTTATCTGCGTTTCGCGGCTCTTTTCGGCGTCGGGGGTATAGGGCGGCAGGTCAAGGCAGCCTATTACGGAGCCGTCGGCTATGTAGATGATCCTTGTCGCGCGTCATGCGTTACCATAAGAATGCTCTGACCGCCCGCGTTAAGCTCGGAGAGCAGGTCGAGCACCTCGGTGGTGTTCTTTCGGTTAAGGGCGCCCGTCGGCTCGTCCGCGAAAAGCAGCTTCGGACTGTTGACGACAGCCCTCGCTATCGCGCAGCGCTGCTGCTCGCCGCCCGAGCACTGCGACGGAAGGTGCGTCTTTATATGCGATATCCCCATTTGCTCAAGCAGTTCCTCGGCGCGCCTGTTCACCTCTCCCGCGGGTACGGATTTATTGAGATACCCCGGCACGGCGATATTCTCAAAAAGCGTCAGGTTGCTGACAAGGTGCATCTGCTGAAAAACAAATCCGAAATCACCGCAGCGCAGCTGTGAAAGCTTCTTTTCCGAAAGCTTTGCGATATCATTTCCGCCGTACATTACCGACCCGCCGTTCACCCTGTCCATGCCGCTCAGCGCATAGAGCAGCGTTGACTTTCCCGAGCCGGAAGCGCCCATTACAACGGTGAAATCCCCCTCGTAGATATCAATGTCGAGATTGGTCAGAATGTGATTCTGAACTCCGTTATGCGCGAAGCTTTTGCATATTCCCTTTGCGGATAAAACAGTATTTTTCATAACAATCGCACCTTTCCTTAATTGTTGATATCATTATACCGCAAAAGTTATTAAGAAGTAATTAAGAGATGACGGGCAGAATAATTTTAATCCGAAAGCCGTCGGAAAGATTTTCGGCGAAAACCTCGCCGCCCGAGCGCGTCACGATGTATTTCACTATGTACAAACCGAGTCCCGCGCCGTTCCCGACAGCCTGCAGGAGCCTGTTTCTGTCTGCGCTGACCCGCACGGGATATGCGGGCAGATCAAGCCTGATATTGTTCCGCGCGGAGAGCCCGCCGACTGCCTCCGTGAGAAATCCGCACAGCTCGATATCCTCCGGCTGCATTTTCAGCCTGTCAAGGTCGGAAACGGAATGCAGCAGCATATCGTTAGTCAGCGCCGCTACCTCGTCGCACTTGCGCATGATCACCCCGAGATATTTCGCGCGCTTTTCGGGGTTATCGCCAAAGCCTGCCTCCAGCGCCTCGGCGTAGGCGCGTATTGAAGCGACGGGAGTTTTGATGTCATGGGAGAGAGGCTGTCACGGTCTTGTTATTTTCGATCGCAGCCTTTTCGCAGGCGCGCGCCGATGTGATCTCGCGGCGCATACAGTCGAACGCCCATGTGAACCGCCCGAAATAATTCCCGCGCTCGTAATTCAGCGGCAGGTCGAAATCTCCCCCCGCGATACGCTCCGCAAAGCACGAAAGCTTATCAAACGGGCGCAGTATCGCAGCGCCGACATACATAAACGCGGCAAATATGACCACAGAGCAGGCGCCGAACATCACCCATATATAAGCAGCGCAGCCGCTTTCAGCGGTAAATCCCGACAGCGCCGTCCTGAGCTCCGCCGCGCACTGCGCCGCCGCTTCGGTTTTCCCCTCGGCGATAAGCCGCTCTATCTCGTTCGCCGCGACGGCAAAGCCCCCCGTGTCGGCAGCGGGCTTATCTGCCGCGCTGTAAATAAACGCAGTCGCCGCCGCAAGCAGGGCGATGAACAGCAGTGCAGTCGTCAAAGCCTTTTTCATCCCCCCACCTCCAGCATATATCCCACCTTGTAAACCGTTTTGATGAAGCGCGGCGCGGCGGGGTTTTCCTCAAGCTTTTCCCTTAACCAGCGAATATGCACCGTAAGCGTCGACGGCTCGACCTCGGAGAACGCGCCCCAAACCTCCGAAAGCAGCGTTTCCTTTGAAACGGCGGTGTTGATGTGACAGCAGAGGTACGCCAGCAGGTCAAACTCGCGCAGCGAAAGCGAAACGGGCTTGCCGCCGCGCGTGACTGTGCGCATGGTTATGTTCACGACGATATCCCCGAAGGCAACGGTCTTTTCGCGGTCGGCGCTTCCGTAGGTGCGGCGGAAAAGGGCGTTCACCCTTGACAGAAGCTCCTTCATTGAATAGGGCTTGGGCAGGTAATCGTCCCCGCCGATATCAAAGCCGCTTATCCGGTCGTTTTCGTCCGCACGCGCGCTCGCGAAGATTACGGGTATCTGCGACGCCCTGCGCAGCTCCCTGCAAAGCTCCAGCCCCGTTGTGTCGGGAAGATTGACGTCAAGCAGGATAAGCTGAAATGCGTTTGCCGAAAGCAGGTCGAACGCCTCCGCGCCGCTTTCCGCGGTCGTCACCGAATAGCCGTAGCTCTCCAGCATTTCCGACACGATAAAGGACAGGTCGCTGTCGTCCTCGACGATAAGTATTTTTTCATTGCCGCATCTCCGTTTTTGTTAACATATCCGCCGCGTTATTTCAACAAAAATGTCGGGAGCAAACGCCCCCGACAAATTTACGGCATTACACCGCGCCGCAGCCGATATAATACTTCGCCTGCTCGGCGAACATTTTCGCGTATATGCCGCCTTGCAGCGAAACAAGCTCGTCATGCGTGCCGCTCTCCTTAATGGTGTCCTCCGCGAACACCACGATACGGTCGCAGAATTTACAGCTGGATAGTCTGTGCGAGATGTACACGGCAGTCTTTCCGCCGACGAGCGTGTTGAACTGGCGGTATATCTCGTATTCGGCAACGGGGTCAAGCGCCGCAGTAGGCTCGTCAAGTATGACAACGGGCGCGTTACGGTACAGTGCCCTCGCAATGGCTGTCTTTTGCCGCTGACCGCCCGAAAGGTCGGTGCCGTTCTCGTCAAAGCTTTTGTAAAGCATGGTGTCAAGCCCGTCGGGCAGCTTCTGCGCGTCCTCCCACAACCCCGCTAGCCGCAGCACGTTTTCAAGCTCCTTATCGTCGGCGCGTTCCCCGAACGCGATGTTTTCACGCAGGCTGAACGCGAACAGCTGAAAATCCTGAAATACCACCGCAAACAAACGGCGGTACTCCTCGTCGGAGTATTCCTTTATGTTCACTCCGTCGACAAGTATCTCGCCCTCGGTGACGTCGTAAAGCCTGCACAGCAGCTTTATGAACGTTGTTTTTCCCGCTCCGTTAAGTCCGACTATCGACAGGTGCTCGCCAGATTTTATGGTGAGGTTAATGTCGCGCAGCACAGGCTTGTCGGTGCGCGGGTATTTAAATCCGACATGGCGGAACTCGATAGTATGCTCTCCCGCTGCGACCGCCCTATTACCCTTTTCCATAGCGGCGGGATAGCGCATAAATTCGATATAGCGGTGCGCATAGGCGCATTTCTGATTTACGCCCTGAATGCCGCTGACAACGCCGTAAAGGCTCCAGTAGAGCGTCCCCGCGGCGCTCGCGCACATTGAGAAGTCGCCGACGGTGATAGCACCCGTTACCGCGAGATAGCCTATATAGAAATAGCTTATCCCATCGCGCAGAGCGTTCGCCGCGTCCATTACCCAGCTGTTGCGGCGCTGCTTCTCGGCGGTTTCGTGCCATACGCCTATCTGCTCGTCGGAGTAATACTTCGCCTTGTCACCCATCATTTTGCCGCTGTTGTAAAGGCGGATATCCTTGCCGAGCCTGAAATCTGCCAGCTGATAGAAAACATATCCGAAAACACGGTTGCTTTTCGCAAGCTTTAAGAAGCTCTCGCGGTCTATCTTGTTATTTTTCGCGTTGAATATCGTGATAACGACAATCGCCGCCGCCTGCACAGGAAGAAGCCACGGGCAGGTCATCAGTATTATAACCGAAACGCCCAGCAGTGCCGCCACATTGTTGACAAGCCCGAACACCGCGCCCAGCACGCCCACGATACCGCCGCTGTACCAGCTCATTCCCTCCTGCGCCTTTTCCAGCGCGTCGAGAGCCTCGGGGTTTTCGGTGTGTTCATAGTCCATTTTCATGGAGTGATCGGCAAGCTGAATGTCCACATACTCCGCGAACCACTCACCGTGCACCGATTCGAGCTGATCCGCGCCGTTCTTCAGAACGCTTGTCAGAAGCTGAACGCCGATATATATTCCCGCGAACATAACCGCGTTCGCAAGGTGCTGCGCAGCCGAGCCGCCGCTGATGACAAGCACCAGCTCGTCAATGATGAGCTTTGCCATTATCGCGTTCTGCATTTTATCGGCAAACTCCGCGATAAATCTCATTATATAGACAAGGAAAACGGAGCGGCGCTCCCTCCACGCGGTCGCGAACACGAATTTCAGCGTTTCCCGCGTTATCCCCTTTTGTTTCTGCTCAGACATTTGCCGCCTCCTTTCCCTCAACATAATACTGCGCCTGCAGGCGGAACATCTCCGCGTATGCGCCGTTTTTCGCCATAAGGCTGTCGTGCGTGCCGTACTCGCACAGCTCGCCGTCCCTGAACATCGCAATGCTGCTGCAGAACTGCGTGGAGCTCAGCCTGTGGCTGATGTAAACGGCTGTCTTATTGCCGATAAGCTTGTCGAAATCGTTGTAAAGCCTGCTTTCCGCAAGGGCGTCGAGAGCCGCCGTCGGCTCGTCAAGCACTGCCACGGGAGCGTCCTTGTACAGCGCCCTAGCAAGCGCCAGCTTCTGCTTTTCGCCGCCCGAAAGGTCAACTCCGTCGTCGTGAATGACCTTGAGTATCTCGGTGTCAACTCCGCGCGGCAGTTCCGCAAGCTTGTCGCCGAAGCCCGCCGCTGCAAGGCATTCCTCCGCGCGCTTTCTGTCCGTTTCCTCGGGCGACTGCATCGAAACATTCTCCGCAAGCGGGAACGCGAACAGCTCGACGTCCTGAAATACCGGCGCGAATATCCCGTAATAGCTCTCCCTGCTGTATTCGCGGATATTGACGCCGTTGAGGAGTATCTCTCCCTCGGTCGGCTCGTACAGCCGCAACAGCAGCTTTATAAACGTAGACTTTCCCGCGCCGTTAAGCCCGACAACGGCGAGCCGCTCCCCTGCCCTCAGCCGTATCGACAGGTTTTTCAGCGCGTAATTCTCCGCCTTTGGGTATTTAAAGGATACGTTGCGGAACTCAAATTCGTAGCTGTCAAGCCTTGGCACAGGCTTGCCGCTGTCGGGACTGCCGCCGTCTATATCCATGAAACTGCGGAAGTCATCCACCTGCCTGCTTTTCTGAAGCAGTGAGCTCACACAGTTAAGAAGATTATTTATATGCTGAAACAGCGTTCCCGCGCTTGCCAGATAAAGGCTGAAATTACCCAGCGACAGCCCGTCGTTCACCACCGACCATATAAGCCAGCCGTAAACAGAGCACAGCGCCGCCGCCCACATCACCGCCGATAAACCCGACGCAAGAAACCACATTTTTGCATTGGTTTTCTGCGCGGAAAGGCGCTCCTTTTTAAGCTCGCGGTATTTTTCCACAAGCCATTCGCGCAGCCCGAAAAGCCGTATATCCTTTGCGGGCGTGAAGTCGGTTATCTGCCGCCTCATATAATTATCCCGCCGCCACCACGGCGCAAGCGGATCCCAAACCTTTTTCTTGCAGGAAGCGTTCGTGCGGTCGGTTATGACAAAATTAACAACGGCAAGAACGGTCATGATAAGCACTATGCGGATATCCAGCGTTCCCATAATGCACAGCCCGACAACGGTTACCGCAAGCGACATCGCAAGATCCACCATGCCCCTTGACATCCCCTCAACGCCCGCGTCGTTGCTGTTGCAGGCGTTGTTTGCCTTTTGATAGCAGTCCATGACGTCGGGGTTTTCGAGGTGCTCGAAATCAATGCTCATGACCTTTGCGTTTTTCTCCGCCATTAAACCGAACCTCACCGCGACAAACCGCCACCATGCCTCGCTGTGATAATATGTGTTCAGCATGGTGGAAACAAGCTGTAAAAGCGTGAACGCGCCCACAAGCCACAGCAGCGCCTCCCAGCCCGCCTCGCCCGTTATCATGTCAATGACGAATTTCGTGATGAATGTCCACAGGTAATTCATCATCGGCGCGCAGACTATCCCTATCGGAATGAGCACAAGCAGCCGCTCAGAATACCGCCGCATTCCCGAAAAGATCCAGCGGATATTGCTCCGCAGACCGTAGTCACGGTGAAGCGGATTCTGCTTCTCATCGGTTTTCTTTTTCATCACCAACCTCCTTTTTGTAGGTGTCATTTATGAAATAACGCTTATGCCTGCAATCGCTGTTATAGTTGAAGCTGTTGGGCGGACACATAAAGTACCGCGCGGCGGTAAGGAAAGCAACCAGCTCGCAGCGCGCAAGGAACTGATAAATCTTCTCGCTGCTTTCGCCTACGTTCAGGGTCGCCTCCCATATAAACCTTATATCGCAGAAAGCGGTTATTATTTCCCTTGCGTTTTCGTCGGAGATACCAAGCTCGTGAATGAGCGTATCTTTTTTGAAGAACATCGTGCCGTCCCTGCCCGCGAGGAAATACAATGCTTTCAGCGCGTTCGGTTTCGCCAGAACGCTGAACAGCTTCACATACCGCTCGTCGTATTTAAGCACCTTGTCATAACCGCACTCCGGCTCGGGGAACAGGAAAAAATATTGCAGATCCGAATTGTTCCGCGTTTCCATAAAGCCCTCGAAGAAATCCATACGGCTATGGATCTCGTACTCGCAGTCAAGTATATCCGGCGTCAGCGGTTCATACCTCGGGCTGCCGCCCTTACCCATTATCAGCGCCCTGCAAATGCTGAAAGCCTCCTCGAACTGTTTTTCGGCGGGAGCGGCTTTGATGTGCTCCATGACCCTGTCGTAAATCGAGATGTTCTCGTTCTTCAGTCCGAACAGCTCGTCGATCGTGGTGCCGAGCCGCTCCGCGATCTTCGGCAGCAACGCAGCGTCGGGGTAGCTGTTCATCTCCCATTTTGACACCGCCTGCGCGGATACCCCCACCGCAAGCGCAAGCTGTTCCTGTGTGATACCCTTTTCCCTGCGTATCCTGCGGAGATTTGTGTTAAAGCTGTTTTCCATGTTTTCCCCTCCTTTGAACTCATTATAGCACAATCTGCCGTTGAAATCAACGTATTTATAGTTTATCAATTCAACCTGCGGTTTATCTGCATCAAAATATCAACCCACGAATTATTTTTTTTTGCTTACAGCTTGACCGACAGTATTTTCTGTGCTACAATAAAGGCAGAATGACCGCCGATTTACCGAGAGGGTGAGAAAAATAAAGAACAGCATATATGCGGACTGGAATCCGTGGCACGGCTGCACCAAAATCAGCGCAGGCTGCAAATACTGCTATGTTTACAGGCAGGATGAAATGCACGGCGGCTCTGACAGCAGCCTCTGCCGCAAAACGCAGAACTTTGACCTGCCGCTGAAAAAACAGCGCGACGGGAGCTATAAGCTGCCGCCCGGGAAAATAGTGTTCACCTGCTTCACATCGGATTTCCTGCTGAGCGACGCGGACGAATGGCGCGGCGAGTGCTGGCAGATGATAAAGCAGCGGGGCGACTGCCTGTTTTATTTCTTCACCAAGCGAATTGACCGCCTTGAACAATGCCTGCCGCCCGACTGGGGCAGCGGCTACGACAACGTGATGATAGGCTGCACTGTCGAAAATCAGGACAGAGCCGACTTCCGCCTGCCGATATTCCTGTCGCTGCCGATAAAGCATAAGTCGATAATCGCGGCGCCGCTGCTGGAGCGGATAGATATTTCAGCCTATCTTGACGGAAGTATAGAGCAGGTGTCCGCAAGCGGCGAATCGGGGCTGTGCGCAAGGCCCTGCAATTATGACTGGATACTGGATATCAGGCGGCAGTGCGTGGAGAAAAACATTCCGTTCAGCTTTCATCAGACGGGCGCGCACTTCATCAAGGACGGGAAAATGTACCGTATCGAGCGGAAATTTCAGATAAGTCAGGCAAGAAAGGCGGGGATAGACTTCCGTATCGGGGAGAATTTAATTCCCGACACCGCCGTCTTTCCGACCGACCCACAGCTCACCCTGTTTGATGAATAGCGGCGCGGGAGGATAATTAACGCTTGATTTTTTGAGATCATTGTGGTATAATTAAGTAAGATAACAATGAGGAGGTGTGTTTTTATGGGATTTTCGGTCAGCGGGAGCATGGCGGGCGTTCAAAATAACGGCTATGTTTACGGCAACAACGGCAATAATGGCAGCAGCGGCTCTCGGCGTTCTGTCGAAAGCGAGTTGACTAAGCTTAATAAGCAGCTCGACGATTACGAACGGCAGAAGAAAGAAAGCGGCTCATATGAACTCGACAGCAGGATCGCGAACCTCGAAAAGCGAATAAATGACCTCCAAAAGCGCCTAAACAGTCTGAAAGAAAAAAACGACGAGTTGGACAACGGCGAGTGTCAGACCTGCAAGAACCGCAAATATCAGGACGGCTCCGACGACCCCGGCGTGTCATTCAAAAGCCCCGGAAAAATCGACCCCGCAAGCGCCGAGGCAGTCGTGCGCAGCCATGAATACGAGCACGTCAACCATAATCAGGCAAAGGCGTCGCGCGAGGACAGAGAGGTAGTTTATCAGAGCGTGATAATAAAGCACGGGATATGCCCCGAATGCGGCGATACCTATGTGACGGGCGGCGAAACGACAACCGTCACAAAAAAGGCGGCGGACGACAGGTTCTCGGCAGGGCTGAAGGACAGCGAACAGGGCAAGGTCATGAATCTGCTTGTGTAAACAACATATTAACAGCAAAGACTGCACCTCAATTGAAGTGCAGTCTTTTTGTTATCCTCAGCCGTGTTTATCGCCCGGGGCAGCCGTCAGGCTGTTGTCTTATTCCAAACTGCTGTCGGGCGGCATAAGCTGCACGGGCGCCGCAGCCGCGCCGTTGCCCGAAGAGAACGTAAACATCACGCCGACAAGGCAGTTTTGTCTGCCCTCGCTGCTAACAGCGCCCCTAGGCAGGCAGGAGGCAGTTTCGTCCGCATATTCCTTTGTTGAGTCGGCAATTATCCAGCTTAACGTAGCCATGTCGAAATCGACCTCGGAGGATACTCCCTCATGGTCGGTGAATGTAATCGTGCGCGACGGGAAGCCGTTGTACCAGCGATTAATATCGTTGATATAATTATTTAGCTCGGGGTCATAGCCGGTGAGGAAATCCGTCGTTATTTCGGCATTTATCAGCCACTCTAACTCGTCCATAACGGGGACGATAAACTGCTCGTCAATATCCATGACCGACTTGGGCAGTCCCCCCAGATTATAAAGTTCTTCAGTAGGATTTACAGATGTTTCGTATGTTCTGTCGCCGAGATCGGCTTCAAATTCAAAGTGATCCGCGCCCGCGCCGAGATAATCGGGGACGTTTTTGAAATAATGTGTGATGGATAGGGTCCTCTGCTCAAGCGGGTATTCTGTGGGATTTTCCAAACCGGCAGACGTGCCGCCCGACGCTTCGGGGGTAACTGCCGAGCCGCCGGACGTTTCGGTATCAACGACCGCGCCGCCTGACATTTCGGGGGTTATCCGCAGCGTGTCGCCCTTTTCAAGGATCTCCCGCCTGTTCCCGTAGTCAACCCATACCGAGCCTTCGAACACCTCCGCCGTCGTTTCGCCCGTTGTAATGTCGTACTCTACGGAAAAGGACGTTCCGCGGACGCTAAGCGTTGCGTTGGGCGTTCTGACCTCAAAGAATGAATTTTCACCGAGCTTGTTGTCAATGGTGAAAAGCGAGCGCCCGTATATCAATTGAATGGATATCATTCCCTTTTCGGCAGTGCCGCTTGAATTGAGCAGAAAGCGCGTGTTTTCCTCCGCGATGATATGCTTGTCCTCGTCGGCGAGGAGCTCCAGAAACGACTCCTCCTCAACGTTCACCTCGTCCTCCGAAACAAGCTTCATTCCGTTGAATGCATTAAGAGTGCCCTCCGTAAGACGGTTCACCGAAACATCGCCCTCAAAGCTGTTCACCCTGACAAGGCGGTATTCCTCTTTGTGCGAAAGCAGCATTACTGCCGTCACCACCGCCGCCGCAATCAGCACCGCAGCGGCAGCGGGTATTATTATCCATTTTGCGTTAATCTTCTTCATGCGTTATCTCCCTTTTTGTCCGTTTTATCCGTTTTATCCCCCGTCAGCCAGATTTCCTTTGCGATATCGAGAAGCGCCTTATCCACCTTCCCTGCCGCCGCTTCCTCGTCAAGTATCTCAAAAGCCGCCTTTACCGACTTCGCCTTTTTGTAGGGTCGGTCGTCCGCAATCAGCGAATCATAGATGTCCATTATCGTGAGTATCCTCGTCATGGTGTCGAGCTTGTCCGCGCCTATCCCGTTGGGGTAGCCCTTTCCGTTGAGCAGCTCGTGATGATTTGCCGCCATTGCCCTGACGTCACGGTAATCCGCCCCGAAATGCATATGCGACAATATCTTGTCGGTGTACACCACATGGCTCTGCATTATGCGGCGCTCGTCGTCGGACAGCGTTCCCGCGCGGATATGCAGGTCGTCATTTTCCTGCGGGGTCAGGAACGGTATCTCCTCGCCGTCCGCCGAGCGGTACACCGTGGCGCTCATTCTGTCGATAACTGCCCATTCCTCCGCCTCAAGCTTTCTGCCGCAGTTGTACAGCCCGAGCTTGTCAAGAAAGCCCTGTATCTGTGCCAGCTGCTCGTCTGCCTTTTCTTTGGGGAGAGCGCCCGTGAGCGCGTCGTTCAAAAGCCGCTGCCTTATTATTTCCAGCCTTGCGCGGAGCGGCTCCTCATGATGCCCGAGCTTTGTGGGCTTGTCCATGACCTCGAGCGGAATGTCCATCTTTCCGACATCATGAAGCATTGCCGCAAGATAAAGCTGATTTCTGTCCTTTTTTGAGAAATGAAGGTCTGTCCTGCGTTCCCTGTGCATTTGGTTGATGTAGTCAAGCATACGGACAGAGCGCTCCGCTACATTTTTTGTGTGATTAGCATTATAGGGCGTTCTTCCCTCTATCGCCTCCGCCATGCAGTCCGCCATGGAGAAAAGCATCTTCTGCATTTCATCGGCGCGATTTTTCTGAAGCTCAACATACCTCGCCAGCACAAAAACAAGGAACTCCAGCACCACGCCGAGCGGTATAAATATGACCGACGCCCTTACTCCCGTCAGACCGAACAGCGCAAGCGCCGCCGCGGGATATCCGACAACAATCCCCGCCATGGCGAGCACGCACGTCCGAAGCCTGCATTTCCTCATTATCAGCCCGAACGCCGCCGCCACAACAGCCGCCGCAATTATTTCCGCCCACAGCGGCACGCTCTCAATGAACCGATGCTCAAGAAAGGCGGTCACTGCGTTAGCGTGGCATTCGACGCCGTACATTTCTGTCTGACGGTCTATCGGCACCTTGTAGGAGTCGAGCATTCCCTCCTCATAAGCACCGACAAGCACCACGCTGTCCCTGAAATAACCCGCGGGGACAGTCCCGTCAAGCACCATCGACATGGGAACGGTCTCAAATTCCCCGGGATTGCCGGTATATCGAAGCTCGACAGTTGTCGGCAGCCCCGAAAGGACATCAACTCCCGCCGCCTTTTCCGCAATAATACCTGCAAAGCTTTTGTACACTCTGCCGCCGTTTTCAACGCTCGTGTAAGCGCGGCGGACAAAGCCGTCGCTGTCGATGATTATGTTGGTGAAGCCCGACTCGCAGACAGCGCTAAGCTCGTCAAACGCAGTCACCTCGCCGCCGATAAAGGTCTTAAGGGCATACCCGCCGTCGTCGGAGCGCGCCGCGTGGGTATCGGTATCAAGCTTTGAAGCAAGCACAACGTTTCCCGCGTCCCTTGCCGCCGCGACAAGCCTTTCGTCCGCCGCCGAGTTATCCGTCCCCGAAAAGATGACGTCAAGCCCGATAACAAGCGGCTTTGCAGCAGAGTCGGCGTTCAGCGCTTCGATAAGCTCCGCAAAACAGGACCTGTCCCAACCCGAATAAGGGCCCAGCCTGTCAAGGGTCGTTTCGTCTATCGCGATTATTTTTATGTTGTCGGGGATAACGCCCGCCTGCTGATAAAGCTCGTCCTCCGCGATCATTTCAAGCTCGTTCGGTATGCGCAGCACCGTAAGCAGCACCGCCACAATAACGGGCAGCACCGCGGTAAGTATCCGCGCCGCGCGGTCAATAAATCTTGTAAAGGTCACAACAGCCCTCTCGTTTCGTTTTTCGTTGATTTACAATGCTATATATACTTTATCATTTTCGGCGGGAATTGTCAAGCTGTCGGCAAGCGGGGCGCGGTTTTTCGGCGGAAATCGTCAAGCTGTCGGCGGCGGGTGCAGCGCCGGTCATTCCCTCCGCAGCTTATTTATAGATAATAATCAGATTAAACTATTGACAAGACTAATTTTTTGTGATATAATGTAACAAGTGTTATACAACTAATGTTACATAATGGAGTGATGAAATGCCGCCTAGAGCAAAGTTTACCCGTGAGGAGATAGTGCAGGTCGCGCTGGAGCTTGTCGCCCGTCAGGGTATCGACGCGCTCAACGCAAGGAACCTTGCCGCCGCGCTCGGAACGTCCACCCGACCGCTGTTCACCGCGTTCAGGAACATGGGCGAGCTTGCCGACGAGGTGTATCTCGCCGCAATGGCAAGCTTCAACGAATACACCCAGCGCATCACCGAAATAAAGCCGCCGTTCAAGAGCGTCGGTATGCAGATGATAATGTTCGCCGCGGAACAGCCGAAGCTTTTTAAGCTTTTGTTTATGAGCGAGCGGAGGCAGTCGGACAGCTTTGATGATATGTTTGATCGGCTGGGAGAAACTGGCACCGTCTGCCGCGAATTTATCCGGCGCGACTACGGGCTGAACGAACAAGAAACGGATATCCTGTTCAAAAACGTGTGGATATACACCTTCGGGATATGCAGCCTTGTCGCAAACGGGATCTGCCGTTACAACGAACGGAAGATCTCCGAAATGCTCTCGCTTCAATTCAGCGCGGTCATGTCGCTCGTCATTTCGGGAAAGGCTGCCGAACCGCCGAGCAGCACGGACGATTATTCCCGCGAGGAATTTATCAGGCAATTAACGACAAAACGCGATAACTAAAGGAGGAAATTATGGAACTGTTAAAGGAAAACGAACTCGGCGCAAACCGCGCTTCGGCGAATGTCATGAGAATTACGGCGGCAGTGTTCGTGCTGGTTCTCGTGCTGGATATCGTGGGGATATTCACCGTCGAGCTCGGGACAATGATAACCTCGTTTATCATCGGTACCGTGCTGCTTTTCATACCGACGCTTCTTGTCAATATTCTGAAGATCGAGAAGGGCTGGGTCAAGTTCGTCATCGTTCTCTGCTCGGTCGTTTTCACCGTCATTCTGACGGTAACGCTCGCTTATCACGCCGTTCTTCTGTTCGTCTACCCGATAGCGATAGCCAGCCTTTATTTCTCGGCGAAGCTCAACTACTTCGCGACCTCGCTCACTATCGTAGGCGTTTCCGTCGGGCAGTTTCTGTGCTATAATTTCGATCTTGTGACCGACCGCAATTTCACCACGATAAAGGGGCTCGTGCTTTTCGGGATATTGCCGCGTGCGCTGGTGCTGCTTGCCGTTTCGGCGATATTCGTCATGCTGTGCAAAAGAACGGCTTCAATGCTCGGCAGCCTTATGGGTGCGGAGCAGCAGCGGCTCATGCAGGAAAAATCAATGAAGATGTCGCATAAGCTGCTTGACACCGTTACGGAGCTCGACAATATCGCGAACTCCTCCGCCGAGGCGAACCGCAGCATTTCGGAACAGTCCTCTAACGTAATGCACGACAGCGAGGAGAACTTCCAACATATCAAGTCGGTAGAGGACAGCATGACGGAGATATCCGAGAGCCTGAAGAAGCTTTCGGACATGAGCCGCGAGATATCCGAGCTCACCGCCCGCTCCGACGAAATTACCGCCGAAAATAACCGCAAGATAGAGCTTTCCTCCCAAAGCATGGACGAAATATGCCGCGGCAGCGACGAAAGCCGCGACATCATTCTGCGCCTTTCAGACCGTTCAAATCAGATAGTAGAGATAGCGAAGGTCATCACGGGCATTTCAACGCAGACGAATATTCTCGCGATAAACGCCTCGATAGAGGCGTCCCGGGCGGGCGAGGCAGGAAAGGGCTTCTCGGTCGTTGCGAGCGAGATAAAGTCGCTCTCCGACAAGACAAAGACCGCCGCTGCCGAGATAGGTCAGATAATCGTCAAGGTGACAGAGGACATCAACGCGGCTGTTTCTTCTATGGAGAACAACTCTGCTCTCACAAGGCAGGGGCTTGACAGCATGAACAAAATAACTGCCTCCGCCGAACAGCTCAGCCTTTCGACAAGCGAAATCTCCCGCAACATTGCGGAAATGGACCGCGTTATCGGAAGCGTTGCTGCGAACGGAGAAAGCGTGTCCGACAAGCTTGTTAGCGTCAGCAGGAACATCGAAAACAACTGCGGCGCTGTACAGCAGGTAGCGGCGGCAATTCAGGAGAACAGCGCAGGCGCGGCAAACCTCGGATTTATGGTAAAGGATATAAAAACCATGGCGGAGGAGCTCGAACGGCTCACGCAGTAAACGCGTTACATACGGCACATTTCGGCGGGAATACCGAAATACCGCCGAAGCATACAACAAAGCCCCCGTGACCCAAGCGATCACGGGGGTGATTTTTTGCCGTTCTGCCGCGCCGACACAGTAGGAATAAAATATGGTCACCTCTGAAAACCTTATTTATCAATATTCATAAGAATAATCCTGATCACCTCGTCCATGACAATGGGCTTTGCAAGATGACCGTTCATTCCCGCGTCCAGCGAAGCCTGAACGTCCTCGACGAATGCGTTGGCGGTCATGGCAATTATCGGTATCGTGCGGGAATCGGGGCGGTCGGGCAGCGTTCTTATATCCGTTGTTGCCTCATAGCCGTTCTTTTTCGGCATCATGATGTCCATGAATATCAGGTCGAACGTGCCGGGCGGCGCTTCCGAGAACAGCTTTACAGCCTCGTCGCCGTCGTGTGCCCTTGTGACATTGATACCGAGCTCCTCAAGCTGTATGGTCGCTATTTCCGCGTTGATGTCGTTGTCCTCGGCAAGGAGTATTTTTACGCCGCTGAGATCGGCGCCGGTATTGGGCATAGCCTTTGTTGCAACATGGCTTGCATCGGTCAGTTCAAGCGGCAGCTCCACAGTGAACACCGTGCCCTCGCCCTTTTTGCTCTTAACGGTTATTGTACCGCCCATGAGGTCAACATAACGCTTGGATATCGCCATACCAAGACCCGTTCCCTTATACTGCGTCCTCGCGCCGTTTTCCTCCTGTGTGAACTCTTCAAAGATGTGCTCCGCAAAGTCCTCCGACATACCGACGCCCGTATCGGATATGGTGTAGGTGACGAAAATGCGGTTCGGCTCGCTGCCGCTGCGATAGCTTGTTTCAAAGGTTATGCTGCCGCCGTCATCGGTGAATTTGACGGCGTTGCCGAGAATATTAACCAGCACTTCCCTTATCCTCACCGAATCGGCAAGCACATACGGCGTGTCCGTTTCGCCAATATTTGCGGTAAAGTTTATGTTGCGGTTGGAAAGGAAGCCCTGAACGATACTGAGCACCATATCGGTTACCTGCGTAATGTTCGCGGGAGTGGGCGAGAACTTTATCCTGCCGCTCTCGATACGGCTGATGTCAAGCACGTCGTTTATGAGCGTGAGCAGATGCTCGGAGCTTGTGCTTATCTTTTCAAGGCAGTTTCTCACCTCGGGGTTAGTGTCCTGCTTTAGCGCTATGCCCGTGAAGCCTATGATAGCGTTCATCGGCGTGCGGATATCATGCGACATATTGTTGAGGAACGTCGTTTTCGCAAGGCTGGCTTTCTGCGCGGCGTGCACCGCGTTTTCAAGATCCTGATTTATCTTCCTGTCCTCTGTCCTGTCAGACATATCCAGTATGTACTTCTTCGCCCCCTGAATATCGCTGCAAAAAGCGAATACATGGAACCAACAGACATTGCCGCTCGACCCGTGGACATATTCCCTGTCCCATTCCACCTGACAGCCCGGACGGATATCCGGAAGAATATCAAGGATACGCGCGTTCTCTTTATTGCGGATAAGATTTTCAAGCGCGTGAGCGTCCTTGTACACCTGTTTTTTGGAAATTCCGAGGAGTTTTTCTATATTCGGGCTGACATATTCGACGTCGAAGTTCTGCGCGTCGAGCATAAGGAACACGTCGTTGACGTTCGCAGACAGCGTTGAGAACAGCTCGTCGCGCGCGATAAGTTCATTGTCCTTCAGTCTGAGCTTCTGCCTGTTACGGCGAATGACAAGCAGCAGCAGGCATACCGCAAGCGCAATGATTATCACCGAAACAACTACCATTGTAGACGACTGGAGCTTGTTCATGCTTGCGTTGACAACTTCTGTCGGAGCTACCCCGAGAACCATCCAGTCCTGAAAGTTCGCGGGCTCATATATAAGATAACAGCTCGCGCCGTTTATGTCAAACACTGCCTGACCCGCCCTGCCCTCAAGGAAGTCCCTCTGAATTTCGTCAAGCTTTTCCGCAGACACTCTGTCAGACTTTTTGAGCAGCGCGAAAAGGTTGTAAATATTGCCGAAATCCTCGCCGCCGTTGTCAACGACTATGCGCCCGTCGGGCAGCACCGCATAGGTGCCCGCCTTGCCCCCGAAAGCAGAGATCTTCAAAGCGTCCACAAAGTCGGAGTTGTTGTAGGTTATGGCGATAGCCTCATACTCAAAGCCTCGGAAGCTGCCGTGTGCGGCAGGTACGGCGAAAACCATGATCTCGGGCTGATCCGGCACAACGGAATTAATAACTATGGGCATATGCTCAACAACAAGCTCCTCAAGCCTGCTTCTGAGGTCAAGGTAGCCCTTCTTTCCCTCGATAGTCATATATTCGCCGTCGCGCGAGATGAAGAAGAAGTCGGTAAAGCTGCTTTCCTCGCGCGCTGTTTCAACATACGCCGTGATATCCTCCTCGCTTGCCGCCGACTCGATAAACGGAGTCCACATTCGCATACGGCTCCAATTGAAGGATACCATGTTATACAGTGCCTGATTTGCCTGATGGAATATCTCAACAAGGTGGGCGGTGCTTTCCTCAAAAATCGTTTTGGAAACAAAGCCGGAATAGGCATATCCCGACACGACCACTGCGGCAGCAATGACCGCCGAAAGAAGGCATGAAATGATTCTGTTTCTCACGCACCGACCCTCCCTTCTGACAATTTCCCCTTATCAATAGCCGCGGATAACGGTCACATATTCCGTCGGAGCAAGGAACTGCTGCGTTTCTGCAAGCGCCTCGCAAATGTACTCCTGACTTGTGAAATCGTTCACTATGTAGTCCTCCCGCTTGGTCTTGATGTCCTCGGGCATGGGACAGCCGCAGAATGTCGGGTGTTCAAGATAGGTATCCGCGCCGACAAGCAAGACATTATAAACCGCGTCGTCGTCAAGCGGCTGACCGTTCACGGTAATATCGCCGAGAGAGAACTTTCCGCGCTCCGTTTCGGTTACGGTGTATTCAAGGCCGCTCGTCACGGGCATCTGGTTGCGGTGGTGTATAGGGTTGGCGCCGTCCTCCTTTACGTTAACGAGCCAATCCATGATACGGCGAACCTCCGCGCCTGTGTACTCGCCTCGGTAGAGCGCGTTTCTGAATGTCATTATCCACTTGACCTGCTGAACGGTGTACTCGCCCGCAAATATCGGCGAGCTCGCAACGCTCGCATATCCTATCGCGATATCATCGTTGTTCTTGATGCGCAGCGTGTTCATCAGAGAGGAAGCCGCAGGGCTGCCGTGAACGCCGAAATCGTTGGAATAAGCCGTGTTCTGCGTGAACAGCACCTCCTCCGCCTCGGGGTTCTTGTAATCGGTTATCTGTGCGTTGAACGCCTCGTAAGCGCTCTTGGCGTCATACTCGCCCGTCATCATCTTGTGAGCGACGTCCTGCGAAATACTGAACACCTCAGTGGAGGCAAGGCGCATATACAGGTGGTTGCTGCTTATGCAGTCCTGAACATAGTCAAGCGCGGGCGAGGGGGTTATCTTAACCTCCTTGTTGTAGGAGAGGACAGATGTTCCCGCGGCAACGTGCTTCTGACCCTCGTCGCTGAAAAGCGCCATAAGCACCTCGTTCACTGCCGCAATTTTAGCCTCGTCGCCCTCAAAGCCGTTTGACACCGCAACCTGACACATGGGGTATGTAAGCACCCAGTTATCCTCGGCAGTTTCGCCGAAATAGGGCAGGATAACGCAGTTCATGTCACGTTCAGCCTTGATACTGTCGCAGAGAGCCGCCGTGTTTCTTATCATAGCGGTCTTACCCGCATAGAAAGGCTCCATTGTCTCTCTGAACTGAAGCTCCTCGTCGCCCGGTTCAAAGCGGACGTCCTTTAAGAACTGCTCATACTTATCAAAAACAACAGGCCACACCTTGTCGTCAAGACCGACCCGATCGCCCGACCTTTCGCTCTCGTACTCCATGCGCCACTTTGTCCCCTCAAGGCTCATAAGCTCGGGGACAGCGCAGCCCTGCATGGTTTCAAGGCAGGTGTAGTCGTAGTACCAGTCAGCCTGAAAGCCCTTGATCCCCAGCTCCTCAAAGGCGTCGATCGCCGCCACAAACTCGGAATAATTCGTGGGCAGGGGGATATTGTGCTCGTCGAAAAGGTCTTTGTTCGCCACGATACAGTCGACCTCGGCGCACATGGGCAGCCAGCGTATCGCGCCGCTTTCCTCGCGGTTGATCTCAAGATAGCTGCTGTAAAACGTTCCCGCTACCTCGGTCTTGCTGAGATCCATCAGATTGTCGGCAAGCGGCGCAGCGTCATTCAGCGAGAATCGGCGGCAGGTTATGATGTCGGGCATTTCCTCGCCTCTTGCGATAAGATCCTTGTAATATTCCATGGTGTTATAGCTCTGCACAAAGGTGAAATCAATGTCGGGGAACTTCTCCTCCAGCCACGGGGTAAGCTCCTTGAACAAGGATCTGTCCCACATATACATACTTATGGATATTCTCCCGTCATTGCCGTTCTGCGCGGTGCCCGAGCAGCCTGTAAGCATTGAAGCGGACATTACACCCGCAAGCAGCAGGGATACGAATTTCTTTAATTTCATAAGATGTTTTCCTTTTTTCAAATCAACGTATTTCGGGCGGTTATGCCACTTTTTGAATAATCACTGAATTATAACATGAAAAACGACAAAAAGCAATAAATATTTCGTTAAGAAATATAAAGGAAACGCCTGTAATATGCGGCGGTTAACCGCCGAAAAAAGCGCGCCAACGTTCCGCAGGCGCGCCATATTTTTCAATTATTTGCCTATTTTGCAGCGACCTGCCACGCGTCAAGCTCCGCGCCGTCCGACAGGACGAAATAAACGTCGTTCACGCCTCTCGCTGTCGTGCTGAACCTGTTATAAACCGTCGTCCATTCGTCGCAGTCAAACTCGATATAGGTGTAAGCGCCGTTTTCCGAATCCCCTACATACACCTCTATTCTTCCCTTGCCGCGGACGTCCGCCGCGAAATAATCCGCGCCGCCGCCGAAGTCCGCCCCGCGGACATATGTCCACGCGGAGCTTCCGTCGCCGTTCCCGCCCGATATCCACATATTGCCGCCGTCCGAATAGTAGGAAATGTTGGAGCAGGCGGCGATCGTTTCCGCCGCAACGGGCCCGAACGGGTCAAGGCTCTTTATCTGCTCAACGCCCTGTTTGGTTGCGGTGACCTTTTCAATGGTGACGGTGCTCTCGTCTACCTGCGCCTCGTTCACGCAAAGGCTCCTGAAACCGCCGCTCGTCCCCAGTGCTTTCTGCGGAAAAAGCGAGTGGTAAAACAGATAATACCTGCCGCCGTATTTCTGCAAATGGGTGTGATTGTTGCTGTACTCCATGCCCTGCTCGCCGGGGTTTTTGAAGTAATAGTCGCGGTAGACCCAGCTGTCGGGGTCAAGCGGCGTTTTCGTCGTCATGTAGGACATACTGCATGAGGGCGGCGGGATAACGCCATCAATGTCCCAGCCCGTGATGTGGCTGTCCCAGTCGTTGTTGTGGGTGTAAACGTAGGTTCCGTTGATGTAATTCAGCTCGCTCGCCTCGAAATGAAAGCGCGACGGTATCTTAACGATATCGCTGTCAAGGCTGAGCATATCACTGCCCAGTCTTACTATCCGAGATCCATCGGTGCCGCCGCCGAACGTCAGCCAGCCCGTCCCGTTGTCGTCAATGCACGCTCCCGGGTCGAACGGCGACTCGCAGCCGTTGAGCCCCGGAGTGTTCCCATCGATAAGCGACTGCCCCAGCGGATCGCTCCACGGTCCCGTGGGCGAGGTCGCGGTGATAACGCCCGTTCCCCAGCCGCTGTTTGAGAAGTAAAGGTAGAAATGGGTCAGCCCGTCCTCCTCTACCCGCGATACTATCGACGGCGCCCAGGAAGCGAATATCCACGGGCAGATCTCGCCGACTTCAATGCGCCCGTGATAGGTGTAGTTCACCATATCGTCAGTCGAAAGCATGACAAATGATTTAATGCGCTCATAGGTGTTCTTCCCGCCGGCACCGACAGCCTCAAACTGCTGCTGATCGCAGGTGCCGTAAATATACAGCCTGCCGTCATATTCCACCGCCGTCGGGTCTGCGCAGAATATGTTTGAAATCAGCGGGTTGGAGTCAAGCGGGTATTTTGAAACGGTTTCGTTTATAGGCGCCATTGTCAGCTCTTCCTTTAGCGACAGCACTGCATTACCGCCAAGCGAAAATTCGGGCGGCGCTGTGCTGCAGGAGCATAACATCAAGGAAGAAAGCAGCAATGCGACAATTGATAATTTTTTCAAATCTGTTCACCTTTCCTAAACAATGTATTTTCACTTTAATTATAGCCAATAACGCCCGAGCATTCGATAACCGTTTCGGTAAATTAAGGTCAGTTTTTCGGCGGCGCAATATGCGGGCGGAAATAAAACTGCCGCAGCTTTCATGAATATCTCTTTATGCAGCCGATCATTTTCTCCTGAACGGGCAGTATTCCGACCAGCAGCTCTCGCGCCTCGGCGGGCTTGTACGCTCTCAAAAGATTAACTATCTCGGTGTAAGCCGTATAAAGCGGCGTGAGCGATAGGTTTCCGACAATGCCCTTTATGGTGTGCGCGTTGCTGAGTGCCGTCTTGATATCGCCTGCGTCGAGGAAACTCAACACCTCAAGCTTTGCAACATTCGCGGGCGCCTTTTTCAGCAGCCTCTCATAAAGCTCTTGATTGTTCATGCACCTTTCAAGTCCCTCGTCTGTATTTGCTCCCAGTTCCTTTAATTCGGTCATAAGATCCAATGTCGGTCCTCCTTGTAAATGTTAAAAAGCGCCGGACGGCTCCGAAGCAGCATTGCAGCCGCAACAGGTTCCATCTTGTAATTAACCAAATTAATTATATCATAAATGATCCGCAAAATCAATATATTTTATGAAAATATGTCAAAAATGCCGGAACGACAACGCTCTTCAGTACCGCCGCAGCGGCGGGCGCGTTCGGAACTCTGTCGTTATTGAGATCTACGGGCAGGCACTGAACTCACAGAGCATCTGACACAGCCGCCCTTACGGTCACGTTGTTGAGAAGCGCATTGCCGATTTTCTCTGTTCAAGCCGCTTTTCAGAGGTGCCCACAAGCGAAAATGTCTCAAAAACGGCATTGCAAAATTCGCTGATCATGCTATAATATATCTCAATAAGGAGGAGTTGTGTATGAATATATCGGAAGCAAAAAAATAGGTCGATAACTATAACAGAGGGGAAGCTCATACCGAGCAGGAGGATTTGATCTATCTCGAGGCGCTGCGGTATTTGTTTGACGAAACCCACGAACCGGCATACATCGCCGAAACGGGCTTTTATTACTATGAAAGCCGCCGCTTTGAGCTTGCGCTGAAATACTACGAAATGGCGGCGGAGCTTGGCGAAAAATCGGTGTACCCGGGGCTGGGATATATATGGTACTACGGAAGAACGGGTAAATGCGACTACGAAAAAGCATTCCGATGGTTTACCCTTGCCGCCGAAAACGGCGACATTCAGTCGGAATACAAGCTTGCCGATATGTATAAAAACGGCTACGGCGTTGAGAAGGATTCCGAAAAATACAAGGAGATCATCGAGAGCCTTTACCCGAAAGTCAGAAATGCGCGTTATCTGCATGAGCCGCTCCCCGAGATAGCGACAAGGCTCGCAAGGATACGCAAAAAGCAGGGCAGGATCAATGACGCCGTGTCGCTTTATTTGCAGGCAAGGGATTTTCTCGCGCAGAGAATAAAGTACAGCCCGTTTTTCGGAAACCTGAACATCATGATGTGGCTTATCGACGACCTTTACAGTCTTATAGAATTTGATGAGGATAATATGGATCTGTTCGACCTGTATTGGCTGCTCAAAGCCCCGAACAAGGCGTCGTTTTATTACGAGGAAGAGCTCCAAACGGTTGAAAGCTCCGAATCGGAGGGAGATATCGCTGTTTGCTTTAACGGAAAGTGGTTCAGAAACCGCGGGGAATTTTTTGAAAAGGCAGAGATCGGCGGAATGCTGCGGACCACGATACAAAATGAACTTTACGGGTTCAGGGTGGAGTGAAAATATGGAGATCGTCAGATTGTTCTTGTCAAGCAAAATTGTAACACTTTCCCACAAAATCAATCCATCCGTTTCTGCCAGGGTGTAAGACCGTTATTGAACGAATGAGGTCTGACGGAATTATACCATAGCAGTACGTGATCATCACCGTCTGAGAAGCCATATGAGTCCCATCGACTCTTTGTTTTCGTCGAGAAATCGATCTCCTTCGTGAAGAATGCCGCTGCTTTTTTTAGGAATTCGTTTTACTTCCTCATTTCTTCAAGCTCCTTTCGGAGTTTGAGGTCTTCCTTCATGAGGTCGTATTCTTCCTTTGCAGCGGGATCCTTTGAGCATTCTTCGCGATACATTTTCAGCCAGTACCCGATCCCGTTCTCGGAAACATGGTACTCCTCCGACAGACTTCTTATCGTCCGTCCTTATTCCAAGTGCATCCGCACTATCCTCTTCTTGAATTCTTCGTCGTAACTTGCCATTGCTTTCCCATCCTTTGTTTATTATATCACTTTTTTTGGGGTGGGTGTTACAACTTTATTATAGCACATCGCCATGCCACATAAAAGAAAGCTACAAAAAGCGTGTCCAACGCCAAAATAAAACTATCAATAAAATGAAAAAATGCCCAAAAGCCCTTTCACAAAGGCTTTTAGGCAAAAAAGAAAAAGCACGGTAGTTTCAGATACCATTGTATCAAAATTACCGTGCTTATTTGTCTATGGTATATGAAATAGATTTTTTATCGCGGGAGAAAACCTAAAAAACAGAAGCGCCTCAACGCGCGAAAATGCGTGTCGAGGCACTCGACTGGTGCGCCTGACAGGACTTGAACCTGCACGCTTTCGCATTGGAACCTAAATCCAACGTGTCTGCCAATTCCACCACAGGCGCTCGCTTGATTATCATTATAGCACAACTCATATGCTTTTGTCAAGCGGGCGCTTTATCGTATTTTGCGGCGCGGTCATGTTTTACTTTCGGGGACGGCTATCGTTACTGCGCGCGGTTCGATCGATATCTCGGCGAGAAGCGTGCTCCCGCCGAACTCGCCGTCCAGATCCCATTCAATGGGTTTGTCGCTCTCGATAACGAGCCTGTCGGTGCGCAGGCGGACAACATTCCCGAACGTGTGACCCTCGTCAAGTAGAGCCGCCCGCGTTTTTTCTATGTCCGAAAGATTTCTCGGGCGCCTTATAAAAAGGCAGTCAAGCAGCCCGTCGTCCATTTCCGCGCCCGCAGAAATAAGCTTTGTCATACCTGCGACGGAAAGGCTGTTTCCCGCCATGCCGAAAATAAAATCCCCGATGAAAACCTCGTCGCCGCAGGTTATTTTCATACCGACAGAGCGTTCGTCAAAATAATTTATGTCAAAAAGCTTTACACCCTGCAGAAAATACGCGAACGAGCCGAAAACGTTCTTCAGGCGGTTGTCGGTCGAATAGCTGACCTCGGAGAACGCCCCGAACGCCGCGACATACGCGAACCGCTCGCCGCCGAGCACGCCAGCGTCAATATCGCGGAAATTCCCGCCAACAATCATTTTTGCCGCCTCGGGAATATCCTTCGGAATGCACAGCGAGCCTGCGAAATCGTTCATCGTCCCCGCGGGAATATAACCGCAGCGCTTGCCCTTATGGTACTTTATCCCCTCGAAAAGCTCGTGCAGCGTGCCGTCGCCGCCGCAGGTGCATACAAGGTCGTATTCACCGCCGCAGTCCCTTATAAAATCGCGCCCGTCACCCTTTTCGGAGGTAGGGTGCACCGTCACGTCATAGCCCGCCGCCGTGAACACCGCGATCACCTCGTGAAGCGAGCGCACTATGTCGCCTTTCCCCGAGAACGGGTTGTAGACAAACAAAAGCTTTCGCCGCTCCATTGCCGCCGCCGTCATATCGGCTCCGCCGCCGAAACTATGCCCTTTTCGGCGTCCATGGTTATCGTCGTTCCACTGCGCAGGATAAGCGTAGCGTTCGCCGCACCCGTTATTACGGGAATATCAAGCGCCATTCCGACAACAGCCGCATGGCTTTCGGTATCTGTGGAGATCTCCTCGGTGATTATTCCCGCCGCCGTCTTTAACAGAGGGAGTATCGCATTAGAGGTCTTGGGTATAACGATTATCTCCCCGCTCTCAAACTGACACAGCGCGTCGCTCTCGTTCCTGCATACACAGGCGGTGGCGGTGACCTTTCCGCCCGAAACGCCGTGACCCGAAACAAGCACGTCCCCGACGATGTGCACCTTCATCAGGTTAGTCGTTCCCGAAACGCCGAGAGGAACGCCCGCCGTAATGACCGCAAGGTCGCCGTTTTTAAGCAGACCCGCCGACACAGCCTTTTCCACCGCGTGGTGTATAAGGTCGTCGGTGCTGGTCATCATTTCCTCCGCCATGAGCGGTATAACGCCCCATGACAGCGCCATCTGGCGCCATGTCACCTCGCTCGTCGTGCAGGAGATTATAGGGCATTCGGGACGGTAGCGCGATATCATGCGCGCCGTCGTGCCCGTCTTTGTGACGGTGATTATCGCTGTCGCGCCGAGATCCATTGCAGCGCTTACCGTCGCGTGGGATATTGCGGTGGATACGTTCACGCCGTTATTTGTTTCAAGCTTATAGAAGCGCTTTTTGTAGTCGATAGCCTTTTCGGTGGTTTCTGCGATCAGCGCCATTGTCTTTACCGCCTCAACGGGGTGCTCGCCCGCCGCCGTTTCTCCCGAGAGCATTATCGCGCTCGTCCCGTCGTAAATAGCGTTCGCAACGTCGGTCGTTTCGGCGCGCGTCGGGCGCGGATTGTGTATCATGCTTTCAAGCATCTGCGTTGCCGTTATTACCTGCTTGTTCGCGTTGTACGCTTTCTTGATGAGCATTTTCTGTATCTGCGGTATTTCCTCGAACGGTATTTCAACGCCCATATCGCCGCGCGCTACCATTATTCCGTCGGAAACGCGGAGTATCTCGTCGATATTCTTGACGCCCTCGCCGTTCTCTATCTTCGCGATAATGCGGATATCGGGTCTTCCCTCTTCCTCGAGTATCTTCCTTATCGAAAGAACGTCCGCCTCGCAGGTCACAAAGCTTGCCGCGATATAATCGAAGCTTTCCCGAGCCGCAAAGCGTATATCCGAAATGTCCGCCTCGCTGAGGTACGGCATGGACAGCTTGACACCGGGGATATTCACTCCCTTGTTGTCGGACAGCAGTCCCCCGTTAAGAACGGTGCACACTATATCGGCGGTGCCGTCCGCGTTTCTTATGATATCGGTGCAGCGTAGTATAACGTTGCCGTCGTCGATAAGAATGCGCGTCCCGACGTCGATGTCGTCGGCGAGTTTTTTGTAGGTTATCGACACGATATCCTTGTTGCCGGCGATATCACGGGTAGTAAGGACAAAACCCTCGCCCGTCTTTATCTCGGTCTTTTTTCCGCCCTCGAATTTTTTCAGGCGCACCTCCGGTCCCTTTGTGTCAAGCAGTGTCGCAACGGGCTGACCGAGCTCGCGCGCTATCCTGACGACCTGATCGTGCGTTGCCTTGTGGCCGCTGTGGTCGCCGTGGGAAAAGTTCTGCCGCGCAACGTTCATGCCGCTTTCGATAAGGCGGCGGAGCACCTCGTCGCTCCTTGTCGAGGGACCAAGCGTGCAGACAATCTTCGTTCTTCTCATATAATACTCCTTTCTCGGTCGGGGTCACTAATATAAGGTCACCTCTAAAAACCGGCTTGAACAGAGGAAACCGGCAGGGAACATCGGCTGCAGGGAAAGCCGACGAAGCAAGGCTGTATGCCTTGTGATGAGGCGCAGCACAATGTTGCGAAGCGAAAGCCCCCAAGCGACGGCACGGACGCCGTTGCCGAAGATCTTTCGCCTGTTGACCGAAGCAGACGGCGCGCTCTGTCGATTTATCCCCCAAACAAGGCTTTTATAGGTGCCCATAATACATTTATAATTATACACCAATCCGCTCGGAATTTCAAGCCCGATATGCTCGCCCGCGAAAATTTAATACTACTTCATCGTATTCTTAACACAAAATAATCAGGACAGGCAGTATTTTCTATTTTTCTCACAAAAAAATGCCATCTCGGAAATATTTTTTTGCAAAAGTTGTTGAAAATTCCGCCGTTTCATGCTATAATAGAGTTATATTATTGGGGGTGACGTGATGGAATGTGCGCTTTGGCTTAACAGGCGTAAAATATACCATGCCGATGAGATATCCGATAACCTTGATATCGCGTCGCTGAGGGGTTATTTTCTCGGGGGAAGCCTTGAAGAATGGCTCCGCGACAACGGCGGCGAAATGTACGCCGATCGCCTCGCAGAGCTGGACGCAGCCGACCCCGACCTTAATGGGAAGCTGGCACGCATATTCCGCAAAAACAGCCCGCCCGTGCCCGCCGTATCCCTCGGCGGCGCACAGCAGCCTGTCCCCGCACGCGGAGCGGTATTCGGGCTTTCGCAGAGGCAGAGCGCTTACGGCGGCTCGTTCGGCTCTTTCGGCTCGTTTGGGTCATTCCGAGGGTCGTTCCGCGGTGGTTCGTTCCGTCATGGAAGCTTTATTAACGAATGGGAGTGGGAATACGTCCTCGGAAGCTTCAAAAGAGGTTCGTTCCGCGCGGGGTCATTCGGCGGCTCTTTCGGCTCGCATGAGTGGGAATGGGAATATGCCCTCGGAAGCTTCGGAAAGGGCTCGTTCCGCGCGGGGTCATTCCGCTCGGGATCATTCACAGGCGGCTCGTTCAGGCTCGGGTCATTCAGAGCGCCGATCTCCGTATATGGCTCGGGCAGACCGTTCGGGCTGTCCCCGAAAAACACGAACGGAAGCTTCCCCGCATTTGTCCTGTCCTCCGACGAATACGACAGGATAATGCTCGAAACGCTGCGAAAGTGCCCGCTGGATCGCTTCGGCTACGGTATCCATATCATATAACATGAATGCTATCCATATCGTATCAACTGCGCCGTTTTTCGCAAAGGGCGGCAAGACTTACCGCATGGAGGATTTCGACCTCTGGTGCACCGCGCTGTCAGCCCTGTGCTGGAGAAGATACAACGGCAGAATAACGCTCTGCGCCGACAGCCGTGCCGCACGGTATTTCACCGAGGCGGGACTTGCGCCGCTCTGGGACGGCATAAACGTCTGCATCCCCGACGACCTCGATGGGATAGACCCCGAGATGTTCTGGGCTGGCGGAAAGCTGCTTGCGCTGAAAGAAACGCCTGCGCCCGTTGTAATGCTTGACACCGACTTTATCGTCTGGAAACCGCTCCCGTTCGGGCAGGAAATAATCGCCGCCCACTGCGAGGAGCTCTACCCCGACATATACCCGCCGCTCGGGTACTTCCGAACAAAAAACCATATCATTCCCGCGTTCAGCGAAAGCGTTCTCCCACTGAACACGGCTTTTCTCTATATACCCGACGAGGACTTCAAAGGCTTCTACACCTCGCAGGCGATAGCGTTCATGAAGTCCGCCGAAAAAAGCGGCGACCGCCTGTGCAACATGGTTTTCGCCGAGCAGAGAATGGCGGCGATGTGCGCCGACTACACGGGCACCCCCGTAAAGACGCTCCTCGACAAGGATCACCTCTTTTTCCCGCAGGACTGCTTCACCCACCTCTGGGGCGCAAAGCAGGCAATGCGCGACGACCCCGTGCTCCGCGCCGACCTTGTTGGTAAATTCAGAGCGCGGCTGATGTCCGACTTTCCCGAATATTCTTTCATCGCCGATATTATCTGCGCGCTGTGACGGAATATTCCCCCGTTATTTCCGTATAATACGGGAAAAGGTTTTTTATGGGGACGCCCGCGCGGCGTTTCCCTGAAGGGGGAATTTATATGTCAATATCTGCGAAAGAACTGCGAAAATACTACAACGTCGGCGGACAGTGCGTAAGAGCGCTCGACGGCGTGAGCCTTGACATTAGCGACGGGGAATATGTCACCGTCGTCGGGGCGAGCGGCTCGGGAAAATCCACACTGATGAATATTCTCGGCTGCCTTGACCTGCCAAGCTCGGGCAGCTATTTTTTAGACGGCGAGGACGTTTCGCTCCTGCCCGACAGCAGGCTCAGCGATATCCGCGGCGCGGGGATAGGCTTTATCTTCCAGAGCTTCAATCTTATCCCGGGGCTTACCGCGCTTGAGAATGTCGAGCTGCCGCTGATATACCGCCGTGTACCCAAAAAAACGCGCCGCGAGCTTGCTATGGCGGCGCTTGAAAGCGTTAAGCTCTCCGACCGCGCGCAGCACCGCCCCTCGGAAATGTCGGGCGGTCAGCAGCAGCGCACCGCGATAGCCCGCGCTATTGCAAGCTCGCCGTCGCTTATCCTTGCCGATGAGCCCTGCGGCAACCTTGACAGCCGCTCGGGCGCGGAGGTGCTGGATATACTTTCCGCGCTCAACCGCAGCGGGAAAACCATTGTGATGATAACCCACAACGAACAGACCGCAAAACAGGCTCAACGCCTTATCCGAATTTCGGACGGGAAGCTGAGCAGCTGACATTACGGAGGGATTTTATGACATTACAGGAGATCATTGACGAAAGCAGCCGCATAGTATTCTTCGGCGGGGCGGGAGTGTCCACCGAAAGCGGCATACCCGACTTCCGCAGCGCGGACGGGCTTTATAACCAAAAATACAAATACCCGCCCGAGCAGATAGTCAGCCACAGCTTCTTCACAGAGCACACCGAAGAATTTTACCGCTTCTACCGCGACAGAATGATATTCCCCGACGCGAAGCCAAACGCCGCGCACCTCAAGCTCGCCGAGCTTGAGCGGGCGGGTAAGCTGTCCTGCGTTATTACGCAGAATATTGACGGGCTGCATCAGGCGGCGGGCAGCGTAAACGTCGTTGAACTGCACGGGAGCGTTCACCGTAACCGCTGCATGAGCTGCGGAAAGAAATTCCCGCTTTCGGCGGTGACGGAAAGCGACGGGATACCGCGCTGCGAATGCGGCGGTATCATCAAGCCCGAGGTCGTGCTTTATGAGGAAAGCCTTGACGACAGCGATATTGAGCGCGCCGTTCACGAGATAAGCGCTGCGGATACGCTGATAATCGGCGGGACCTCGCTCGCCGTTTATCCCGCGGCGGGACTTGTCCGCTTTTTCGGCGGGAAACACCTCGTTGTGATAAACAAATCCGCGATAAGCGCGGATCGCTCCGCCGACCTTGTGATAAACGAGCCGCTCGGAGAGGTGCTCGGGAAACTGATCGTCCGTTAATGAAATAAAGGAGTATCTTATGAAAACTGTTACCTACCAGTGCCCGAACTGCTACGCGGCGCTGGAATACGATAATGCGAGCGGGGAATTCGCCTGCAAGTACTGCGGGGGGACTTTCTCCGAGGAGCAGATACATTCCCTCTTTAAGGAAAACGAGGAAATGCCGCTCGACATCGACGAGCCCGAACTCAACGAGCAGCAGAAGGAGGACGAGGAGTTTTCAGGGCAGAGCGCGCTGTATTCCTGCCCTAACTGCGGCGCGGGCGTTATCTGCGATTCGCTCACCGCGTCGACAAGATGTCATTTCTGTCACACTCCCGTTATCCTCACGGGGCGTTTGTCGGGCGAATACAAGCCCGATATGATAATCCCGTTCTGCACCACGAGGGAGCTTGCCGAAAGCTCGTTCAGGGAGTACATAAAAGGCAAATTCCTCCTTCCGAAGGGTTTTCGCAGCGAGGCGCAGATACGGAACATTGCGCCGCTGTATGTCCCCTACTGGCTTAAAAGCGCGCTCACTACCGCGCACCTTGTCGCTGAGGGGCGGATCATAAGAACATGGCGCTCGGGCGACACGCGCTATACGAATACAAAGGTATTCAACGTCAGGCGCTCGGCGGAGATGGCTTTCGTGCGCGTTCCCTGCGACGGGTCTAAGCGCATAGACGACAGCCTTATGGAGAGCATAGAGCCGTTCAACTATGACGGGCTGAAGCCGTTCTCGATGTCCTATCTTTCCGGCTGCGCCGCAGAGAAATACGACGTTGCAAAGGAGGAAGCGGGTCAGCGCATAGGTCAGCGCATACGCGCGGGAGCGGAGGAGGAACTTAAAAAGAGCATTATGGGCTATTCCTCGGTGGACGTGCTCAATTTCGCGCTGAATTACGAAAAGCAGCAGTATATCTACGCGCTCATGCCCGTTTGGTTCCTTAACTACACCTACGGCGGCAAGGATTACCCCTTTGTTATGAACGGTCAGACGGGGCAGATGTTCGGTATCCTGCCCATAAGCAAGCTCAGGGCGTTCCTTTTCGGCGCGGGGATATTCCTGCTGGCAACAGCTGCCGCCGCTCTTATAGGAGGTGTCTGCGTTGTTTTATAAAAGAATAATTTCCCTTGTCATATGCCTGCTTGTTTTCGCGGGGTCATTCACCGCCGCTTATGCGAAAAGTGCGGACGGCTGGCTGAAAGATGATCTCGGGCTTTTAACCGAAAGTGATACCAAAACGCTGCGCGCGGAGATACGCAAGACAGCAAAGCAGGCGGGAGTTAATATCGCGGTTTTTGTCTGCGACCTTGGGCAGCACACCGACGACAGCGAGCGGCGCGAGTTCGCCGAGGAGATCTGCGAGGTCAATGATTTCGCTGCAACGGGCGGAGCGGTCGTTTTCATCATGGACGTTGACCCCGAAACGCTGGATTACTTTGATTACATATACCTTACGGGCAATGCCTACGAGCTTTATCAGCCGCATATAAGCGAAATTTACTCCGATATGTACGACGCAATGGACGGCGGCGGGCTGTCCGCGGGGTTATCCTCGCTCGTCGGCAGCCTTTACGCCCTCGCGGGCGGCGGCGCGGAAACGGAAAGCACCGAGTCCGCCGAGCCCGAAAAGCCGCGTTTCAGCGGAGTATTAAGCGACCTTGAGATGAAGTTCTCCTCCGCGCAGCAAAGCGAGCTCACCGAGCTGCTTAATGAAACAGCGCAGACGATACAGTGCAACGTCGGCGTTGTTATAACAGACGACCTGCGCGGTAAAAGCGACAGGCAGTATGCTGAGAATTTCCTCGACAACACGTTCGGGGTCGGCAGCAGCTCGATCGTACTGCTTTACAACGACGACCGCTCAAACATGAACTACACCGACTACATCTCCGCAAACGGGCGCGGAACAGACCTCTATGGTAACCGCATAGATGACATTTTCGACAGGGTATATGCGGGCTCGCTGGGGGTCAAAAAAGACGTTTATCCTGCGGAGGATTATTATGAGTCCATAGTATTCTTCTGCCGTTACCTTTCCAATCACACCACTCCCGGCAGCAACAGCAATGCCTATGAGGAGGATTTCAATATTTCGTTCGACAGCGCGGACATCGACACGGTAGCATATGTTTTCGTTGTGCCATGCGTATTCGGCATTATAGTCGCGTTTGTTGTGACGAGCGTAGTCTGCTCCAAGTACAAGAAGAAAAAACCGATAAGCGCCGCGGCGTACCTTGCCCGCAGCAGAACGAAATACCTCTTGAGAACAGATGATTTCGTCCGGGAATACACCACCCATGTGCACATCAGCTCCTCCTCTTCCGGCGGCGGGCACCGAAGCGGAGGCGGCGGGCACCGAAGCGGCAGAAGCGGAGGCGGCGGCAGACGGCGCTGACGCAGTATGACGTGAAATGCAATTGACCCAAAACAGAAAATTTAAGGCAACACCGCATAATTATTTTCGTTCGATTGCGCAGTCAGATTTTTC
>CAMERU010000006.1 GCA_945935925.1 uncultured Clostridia bacterium
TATAAAATGGGAAAAAAGTCAATTGTTTTTGTTGAAATAAGATAATATAATAACAATGAATAGTGGGTGTATTGTACACTTTTTTGACAGGATAAGGTGCCTTTCACCCGCGTGTTGTTAAAGGACGAGTGAAGATTATTTGCTGTGCCTTTTAAGCGGGAGAATGTTACGTTTCTTGTAATCGTTCTCCTGCTCGGAAGTTCTTTATTCAAGGAGGAAACCATAAAATGAAAACATTCAAGAGAATAGCTGCCTGCACACTTGCGGCTGCTATGGTAGCAGGAATGACCGCCTGCGTCGACGAGGGTCAGCCCATCGCTTCCGGCAGCGGCAATGCTCCCGTTGCCAACACAACCACAACACAGGACTCAACCACCACCGACCCCGACGAGAATGCCGCGACCGATAAGGACATCAAGGAAGTCGGCACCGATACATTTACCCCCAGCGGAAACGCAGGCAAGGTAACCTTCCTCAACTTCTACAAGATAGAAGAGGACCAGAAGGGCGTTGAGCAGAGCCTTATCTTCAAGGGCGAGCAGTACGGCGGCGACATTGAATACATAATCTGCGCCAGCGGCGACGCTTACCTCGAGAAGTTCAGCCAGCTCATTTCTTCCGATGAATCCCCCGACCTTGTTACAAAGGACGTTTTCCTTTACCCCGGAAGCGTTTCCAAGAACCTTTTCGAACCGCTTGACAACGATATCGATATGAATTCTCCCCTGTGGGCGGATATGGCGGACGTTATCGAATCCTACGCATATCAGGGCAAGCACTATTACTACCCCCACAGAATAACCACCTCTTTCGCCCTCAACTACTCCAAGAAAACCATCGAGGAGAACGGTCTGCCCGATCCGTATGAGCTGTATAAGAACGGCGAGTGGACATGGGACGCATGGCGCAACATGATGATCGAGTTCTGCGACAAGGCTGACGGCAACGTAGGCTACTACACCACCGACACGATCATCACCTCCCTTATCGCGACCACGGGCACAACGCTCATCGACACCAAAGCCGACGGCACTATCCTCAACAACATCGGCGACGCAAACGTAACAAGAGCGATGAACTTCTATGAAACGCTCTACCGCGACGGCGTTGCCTACGGCTCCAAGTACGAGAAGCAGTGGGGCGACTGGGTTCCCCCGCAGACCTTTGCGGATCACTGCGACCAGCTCCTGTTCTTAGGCATGGAGCCCGAGTGGACTTACACCGCAGCTACCGAGCAGATCCAGAACAAGACCGGCGTTGAGAACGATATCCTTGACACCGTTTCCGATTTCGCGTTCGTTCCGTACCCCAGAGATGTTGACGCGGACGATTATTATCAGGCATACGACACCTATGGATTCCTTGTTCCCAGAGGCGCAAAGAACAAGAGCGGCGCTGTTGAATTCATCAACTGCTTCAGAGTTTACGATACAGACGAGGCTATCGCTGCACAGGTTCGCGAGGATCACGTTAACCCCGCTCCCATTACCTACCAGACCGGTAAGTACGAGGGTCAGCGCAAGTGGGTAATCAAGTGGGGCGAGCAGGAGTACGATATGTGGAGAGAGATGTGCGATCCCTCTAAGTTCAACTTCGTGACCGAGGACGCATTCGGCTTCAACTCCGACTTCTGGACTTCCTATGCCGAGGTTCTCACAGGCGTTGCACTGAGCGGCGAGAGCTGGGCACAGAAGAGCTCCGAGTTCATGCCTATCGTAGAGGCTGTCGTTAACGAGTACCGCTTCTCCGAATAATAAGGCGAGTTAAGCTGTCCTGCCCTCCCGAGAGCTTCGGGAGGGCATTTTTATGCTGATCATGTTGACATAACGGCGCGGGTATAGTATAATGAACACATAGCCGCATTGGGCGGCGGAAAATATCATGGGAGAAATTATGAAACTGAAAAAAATCATTTCGTCAGTAATGGCAGCGGTATGCTGCGCGGCAATGCTTACGGGCTGCTCCGGCGGGAGCGGCACATCGTCGACCGACGTTCAGAGCGGAGCGGACGGCGCTTCCGACGCGGCTTCGGAAACGGTTCAGTCGGAAACGGCGTCAGCTGTGAACGACCCGATCGATACCGAGCTCACCCCGCTTGAGTTCACATCGGGCATACGCATCGGCTGGAACATAGGAAATACGCTGGACGCTACCGGCGGCAGCGGGCTTTCCACCGAAACAAGCTGGGGCAACCCCAAGGTCACGGAGGAGCATATCCTCTCGGTCAAGGAGCAGGGCTTCAATGCCGTGCGTGTTCCCACGACATGGGACAATCACATGGACGAAAACCACAACATTGACCCCGAATGGATGGCGCGCGTTACCGAGGTAGTGGATTACGCCTACAACGCAGGAATGTATGTCATTCTGAATATGCACCACGAGAGCTGGAATTACCCTTATGAGGACAATTTCGAGGCGGCTTCGGAGATAATGACGGCGGCATGGACGCAGATAGCGGATAATTTCGCGGGATACAGCGAGAAGCTTATTTTTGAGGGCATGAACGAGCCGCGCTGGGTCGGCACCGATCAGGAATGGAGCGGCGGAAACGACGAGGGCAGAAGTGTTGTCAACAAATTAAATCAGGTGTTCGTCGACACCGTTCGCGCGACGGGCGGCAACAACGCGGAACGCTTCCTCATGGTTTGCCCCTATGCGGCGAACTCGGGCGAGCCCGCAATGTCCGCGCTGGTGCTCCCGAACGATCCCGCAGAAAGGCTCATCGTTTCGGTTCACGCATACATACCGTACAGCTTTGCGCTTCAGGTCGGCGGCTCGAAAAACTGGCTCGCGGAAAAGCAGACCTGCACCCGAGATATCGACACTCTCGCCGAGGCGCTTGACAGGCTCTTTATAAGCAAGGGCACGGCGGTCATCATCGGCGAATGCGGCGCAATGAGCAAGGACAACGAGGAAGCGCGCTGCGCATGGGCGGAATACTTCTTCGGCACGTTCAGCAAGCTAGGCGTACCCTGTTTCCTCTGGGACAACGGAGCGTTCGTCAGCGGAGAAACATTCGGTCTTTATGACCGTCGTGTAAACACATGGAGATACCCCGACCTTATGGCTTCCATCATGAAAGGAGCGGACGAGGAATGAGCATAGCGGCGCGCCTTATGGCGGTGTTGACCGCGCTGACGACTGTTATAAGCGGCGGCGGAGAACTCCGAAAGCCGACAACTCCCGAGCCGCCCGCGGCGGAGGAGTGGCTCAGCCCGACGGAGCTCTGCGAGGAGATCGTGATAGGCTGGAACCTAGGAAACACGCTTGACGCAACGGGCGGCAGCGGGCTTTCCTCCGAAACGAGCTGGGGCAACCCGAAAGCTGCCGAGGAGCTTATCCTTGCGGTAAAGGAAGCGGGCTTCAATGCGGTGAGAATACCCACGACGTGGTATAATCACTGCTCGGGCAGCGAATACACGATAGACAGCGAGTGGCTGGACAGGGTGCAGGAGGTCGTTGACTACGCCTATGACAACGATTTGTATGTAATCCTGAACGCTCACCATGAAAACTTCAATTTCCCGTCGGACGAAAATTACCCCAAGGCGAAAAAGGCGCTGACGTGTATCTGGAAGCAGGTCGCGGAGCGGTTCGCGGACTACGGCGAACGCCTTATATTCGAGGGGCAGAACGAGCCGCGCAAGGTCGGCACGAATGTGGAATGGAACGGCGGCGACTACGAGGGCAGGAAAAATGTCAACAAGCTCAACGCGGATTTCGTTGCGACGGTGCGCGCGACGGGCGGCAACAACGAAAAGCGCTGCCTTATGGTACCGACCTATGCGGCGGCGTTCTATGCGCTGGACGGGTTCGAGCTTCCCGACGATGACAGGCTGATCGTGTCGATACACGCATATTCGCCCTACAATTTCGCAATGAACACGGGCAATTGGGCGACGGATAATTTTGACCCCAACGACAGCAACAGCACGAGCGAGCTTGTGACCATGGCGGACACGCTGTATGACAGGTTCGTTTCAAAGGGCGTTGGCGTTATCATAGGCGAATGCGGCGCGACTAACAAGGGCAACGCGGCGCAGCGCCTCAACTGGGCGAAATACTTCCCCGCCTGCTTCGGCAAAAAGGGGATACCCGTTTTCCTTTGGGATAACCACGCCTTCGGCACGGGCGGCGAGAAGTTCGGGCTTATCAACCGTTATTCCCTTACATGGGAGTACCCCGACTACATCAAGGCTCTTGTAAACAGTGCTAAGAAGGCGTAAGCAGCCGTATTCAACCGTATGCTTAACGGAATATTTTGTCCCCGCGGGGTATTGTGCCTCGGCGGGGACATTTTTTATGTGACGCAAAAAACTTGTTTATACCCCCTTGACAACACAAGAAACTTGTGATATAATCTGTTCATAATGATGAGATGAGATGAACGGAAAGGAGGGATCCCATGTCGGAGTGTCTTGAATGTCTGAAAAGAGCGCGCGAATACGAGAAGGAGGTTTCCGCAATGGTGACCGAGGTAGAGCGGCTGCACAGGATAATGAAGCTTGGGCGGTCGTCGCAGGCGCGCGCAGAGCAGCTGACGACAAAGCTGTATAAATATGAACAGGAACTCAACGCGCAGATAGACCGCACTGTTGACGCAAAGCGGGAAGCGCTGGAATATTTAAGCCTGCTGAGCGGCGAGGAGCGCGGCGTTATGTTCAGATATTACATACTGGCGATGGAGTGGCAGGAGATAGCGATGAAGATGTTTATGAGCGAGCGGCGGGTGTTTTTGCTGAGGAAGAGCGCGCTTGCGAAGCTGGACAAGTATTACGGCGGGAGGGATAACGATGCCGATAGGAACGAAAATAAAAAAGCTGCGCGAGCGTGCGGGGCTGACCCGGGAGGAGCTTGCGCAGCGGATAGGAGTCACTGCCTCGGCGGTGGGGAATTACGAGAGCGACCGTTCGCACCCTAAGGAGGAGGTCATGTACAGGCTTTTCGGAGCGCTGAACTGCGAGCCGAACGAGCTTTTCGAGGAATATTTCGACGCGGGCAGCTCGTCGGTGCGGCGGCACATGGAGAAATACGTCGCGCTTGACGCGCACGGGCGGGAGCTTGTGGATATGTGCACGGAGATAGAATACCGCCGCTGCATTCCCGCGGAGGACGACATGGTGCTCATTGCGGCGAGAAACGGCGGCGCTCCGCACAAGGTGCACATGAAAAAGCGCGGCACGGCGAGCATACTTGATATGCCCGACTACAAGGGATAAGGCGGTAATGCGGTGATCGGGCAAGGCGATAATGAGGCAAGGAGGGGCAAATGAATGCGCTTGACGTTCTTCACAGGGCGGGAATAAGGCGGCTCCCGACCGACACCGAAGCGATAGCCGAGCATTTCGGCATTAAGCTGGTGAGCTACTCGTCGGTGGCTAGGATATACGAGCGGGACATGGCGGAGCTGTACAGGATAAGCCGTCAGGGGTACAGCTTTGTTGTTGACGGGCGCTATGTCTGCGCAATAAACGAGAACAGCTGCGGCGAAACGCGGCGCCGCTGGACGATAGCGCACGAACTGTCGCATTGTCTGCTGGGTCACATCAGGGACGGCAGGCTTTGCTGCACGCCCGAGGAGGAGCGCGCGGCGGATCGTTTCGCGGCGGAGCTGCTGGCGCCGCTTGCGGTGGTGAATTTCTGCGGCGTTACCTCCGCAGAGGAGCTTATGCGGCTTTGCAGGCTGTCGCGTAAGGCGGCGGAGATACGCTTCGGGCAGCTGGACGCGCGGCGCAGGGAAGCGGCGCGCAGCAGATTTTCCGAGGCTCGGACGCAGGCGCTGTCGGCTGCCGAGCTAAAGACCGTTTCCGACTTCTCTTTTTTCATCACGGAGTATATCTTTAACAAAAAAGGCGGCTGCTCCGTATTGTCGGGCGGAGCGGTCAGGGCGTTGCCGTGAACGTCGGCATTATGTCATGGTTTGCGGAATATTCCCGCTGTTAATGCAGCGAAAAACAAATCACCCTCCCGGCTGCCCGAGAGGGTGATTCCTATATGCCCGATAATTCGTTATCAGAAATATTTGTTGGAGTGAGCCTTAACGTACTCAACAACTTCCTCAGCGTAGCAGAACGCCATGCTTACGCAGGTATCCGCGCAGCCGTAGTAGATCGCGATACGACCGGTGTCCTTGTCGCAGAGAGCCGCGCAGGGGAAGGTAACGTTCTGAACGTCGCCGACTGTTTCGTAGATCTCGCGGGGGTTGATGAGGTACTCGCGGCAGCGGTACTTAACCTTCCAGGGCTGCTCCTTGTCGAGAATGCAGGCGCCGAAGCTGTAAACGAAGCCGTTGCAGCTCTCGAGAACGCCGTGGTAGAATACCAGCCAGCCCTCGCTCGTTTCGATCGGGATAGGACCTGCGCCGATCTTCTTGGATTCCCAGCCTCTGTCGGGAGCCATAACGTGTCTGTGCTTGCCCCAGTATTTCATGTCGGGGGAGTGGGACAGGTACATATCGCCGAAGGGAGTATGACCGCTGTCGGAAGGACGGGAGAACATAACGAACTCGCCGTTTATCTTGCGGGGGAACAGAACGCCGTTTCTGTTAAAGGGCAGGAACGCGTTTTCTTCCTGATGGAATTCCTTGAAATCCTTTGTCCAGCCGATGCCGATAGTGGGCTTCCAGCCGTAAGCGTTGCACCATGTGATCCAGAATCTGTCCTCGATCCATACGCAGCGGGGGTCGTAGCCGTACTGCCACGGATTAGCCTCGGCAGTGAGCGGGTCGTCGTTTATCCATTCAACCTTCTTCTCGTTTATTTCCCAGTGGATACCGTCAACGGAGAAGCCGGCATGGATAGCCATGTTTCTTTCCTTGTCGTCAACACGGAAAACACCTGCGAAGTGGTGACCGTTGCCGTCCTCAAAGGGAACGACTGCGGAGTTGAAGATGGAGTTGCTTGTGGGGAGCAGGTCGCGGGGGATAATGGGGTTAGCGTTGTAGCGCCAGATTACGTCCTTGCAGCCCTCGGGACGATCCTGCCACGGGATATTGGGAATGCTCTGTCCGATGATTTCTAAGCTCATGACTTTACCTCTCAAATAATTTTTTTACTGTTACGATCGGGAGCAGTCCACGCCCCGACCAACCTTGTAATACAAGTATATCAAATATTATCGTATATTTCAATAGTCTATTTTGCTAAATCTGAACGGATTTTTTAGTATAGAATTACTTAAAAAATACAAGGGCACGGCGTGGTATTTACTTAAAAAACAAATGTCGGAATTATAATTTACCCTATTTATAAAGTCAATCCTTCCTGCGGATAAGAATCGTCAGCCCCGACAAAATTTTTTAAAAGATGTTCGCAACCTTATGCCCCGCTGTGCGGTATTATTGTCAAAGGCAGAGATCACAAACCGCATTCACACAAATTCACACCATGAGATAAAGGAGAAAACCATGAAAAAATATTTAGCTTTATTTGCGGCTTCGGTATTCATTATATCATTGGCAGGCTGTTCGAACGCGGAGGTCAATACCGCGGACAGAGGCGGCTCGTCTGTCGGCGCTTCGTCGGGTGGCTCGTCGGGTGGGGCTTCGTCCGTTGGCGCTTCGGTGGAAGGAACTTCCTCAACGGCAGATTTGTCGGGCGCTTCCGCAGGTATTTCTTCCGAGGGCGGGACGGACGTTACTGCGGCGCCCGCGCCGGGAGCGGATACATCTGTTCCTGCAACGGCGGGAACTCATGCCGCCGATTCTGCCGCTTCCGTCGCGCCGACCGACCCCGGGGATACGGGAAAGGAGTTTTCTTCCTCTTCGTCGGAATATAAGCCGACCGATATAGGCGGCTTGGAATCGGGCGCGGCAGATGATATGCTCGTGATAACCGATGGAATTGAAGCTGAAGGCGAGGTAGCCGATTTTGAATACAGCGGTTTTGAGGACTTTGCCGCTGCCGCCGATGATTCCGATGTCGGCATTATTGAATGCCCCGTTGACCCCGAGATCGAGTATATTCAGCCCGGCGCGGGACTGCTGACGGGCGGCGAATGGCGCGACAACGACCACTGGGCAGACTGGAAGGCATTGTATTCCTCGCACAGCGACTGGGCTGATTACAAGGCGGAATGGCGCGTGAATTATGACTGCCGCATAGCGGTTACGGTAACGTCGGGCGGCGCACCCGTCGAGGGCGCAAAGGTGACCTGCGACGGCGCGACCTCCGCAGTGACCGACAACCGCGGAAAGGCATACCTTTTCTACAAGGATATAAACGGCGCGACCGCCGATATCACCGTTACCTACGGCGGCGAGAGCAAGTCCGTCGGCGGAGTTACGGGCGACGGCTCGGTAAGCGTTGAGCTGGATACAGCGGCTTCAAAGCCCGAAAAGCTTGACTTCATGATAATGTGCGACACGACGGGCTCCATGAGCGACGAGCTGTGCTATCTTCAGGCGGAGCTTATGGATATCGTCAAGAGCATTCAGCAGGCGAACTCCAACACCGACATAAGAATGAGCGTTAACTTCTACCGCGACGAGGGCGATGAATATGTTGTGCGGGAATATCCGTTCACGGCTGACGTTGACGCGGCGGTAAGGGCGATATCCGAGCAGTACGCAACGGGCGGCGGCGATACCCCCGAGGCGGTGCACACGGCGCTTGACAGCGCGCTCAATAACCATGACTGGGACGAGGACGCCGTTAAGATAATGTTCCTTGTTCTGGACGCGCCTCCTCACAGCAGCGATGTTCAGATAGTCGACAGCGTTCGCGGGTATATCGAGCAGGCTGCCGGGATGGGCGTGCGCATTATCCCGATAGCCTCCAGCGGCGTTGACAAGACAACGGAATATCTCCTGCGCACTATGTCCTTTGTTACGGGCGGCACCTACACCTTTCTCACCGACGACAGCGGTATCGGCGGCGGGCATATCGAGCCTACCGTCGGCGCTTACAACGTCGAGAAGCTCAACGAAATGATGATAAGAATTGTGAACGGCTATCTTGAGTGATTTTTGGTGTGCGGCGTTGCCTTAATAATATAGTATTGCCGCGTGCCGTAACGGTGCGCGGCATTTGTATTGTTTCGCATTGTGTGTGATTATGTGTAATTTCGCGTAAATTTCTCGCAGATAATGTTAAGGCAGCACCGCACAATTACCGGCTAACGCCTTTGCCGCACGCTTGCTTGCATATTTTCCGTCATATCGCACAAAAACGCCTTGACGGGCGTCAGCCCGCCTGCGTCGTTTTTGTACAATCTGACGAAAAATCTGACTGCGCAATCGTACGACAATAATTATGCGGTGTTGCCTTAAAAAACCGTATCCTTGGAGTAAAAAAGCTTTTGGGGTATCGTCAGGCTTGAAATTGTTGAAAATGTTTTGTTGATAGTGCACAGTTTCAACATATCACTTTTGGATTTTATTTTGTGAATAAGCAGAATTTCGCTCCTAAAATCAATAAATTTTGATTTTGCGGTTGACGTAAAAGATTTTTTTGGATATACTAATATCAAGAGATAAACAGAAAATGTTTACTCCTTATACAGATAACAGACAACAAACAGACGATGTGTTAAACAGAAGAAAAGACACAGCTGCGGGATATAAAGCCCGGCACAGATCCGTCCGGCGGACGCCGGTGTTATCAAACGAGCAAAACATTATAAGTATATTAATGGAGGTTATGAACTATGTGCATGAAAGACATTGAAGTGAAAAATCAGGTAGGTTTACACGCAAGACCCGCTACATTCTTCATCCAGAAGGCTAACGAGTACAAGTCTTCTATCTGGGTAGAGAAGGAAGAGCGCAGAGTTAACGCTAAGTCTCTGCTCGGTATCCTCTCCCTCGGCATTGTTGGCGGCGCAAAGATCCGCATCATCGCTGACGGCTCCGATGAGCAGCTGGCTGTTGACGGCCTTGTAAAGCTGGTTGAGAGCGGTTTCGCTGAGTAATTTCGGATCGATAAAGACGGCGGATATCCGTTGAGATCATACTGCCGCAGAATAATATGGATTTTCGGGCAGAAACGTGCTGTTTCTGCCTTTCTTGTTTTTACGGAGATGTATAAAATGAAAGCATTGGTCATTTCCCTTGCCGCGGCTCTTGCGCTTTTGTTTTCGGGCTGTACCGCAGCAATTCCCGATGGCTATAACGCGGTTAAGTCCGCCAAGGAAAAATACGAAGCCCTCGACAGCGCGCGCGTCGTTATGGAGGACATCTCGACGGGCGAACAGCTTATGGAGTTCTCGTTTTATATCAACGGTAAGGACGAGATGGTGCTGAGCTACTCGGGCGGCGGAGAGTACGCTTACAGCGACGGCGCGGAGTTCTTCTACAAAACGGCTGACGCGGAGGAATGGGAGATAATCGGTCCGGGCGACGAGGGGTATATTTACAACATCTACAACCGCGAATACCGCTATCCCTATGCCCGCGGGAGCATTTTCTTCCTCGACGGGACGTCGGTCGAAAGCGCGGCAGTCATCGGCGGGCAGGACGGGCCGCTGACGGTGACGTATGTGTATGACCCCGAAAGGCTCAACGCAAACGCCGCGTCTGTCCTCGAAAACGTGAGCAGCTTTTCCTCGCTGACCGTTACATACAGCATTGACGCCGAGGGATATATCACCGAATTTACCGAAAAGGGCAGAGTGACCGACAGCGAGGGCGCGGAAAGCGACGTTGATATCCGCATTTCGGTTTACGATATCAACAGCATAACCGATATTCCCCGCCCCGAGATAGAGTGATTTAACACATATTTCCCCTTTTTGTGATAAAAAACTGAAAATATCACATAAATTATTACAAAACGGTTACAAAAGGTTGCAAAATGATTACATATATGATATAATGACAACAGTAATTTAAAACAGCACAGTATAATTTTAGCTTCACAGGAGAAAATATGGTTTCCGAAAAAGAAAGGATATTGTCCCCGCAGGGCAATTCACATAACAGCAACAGCGAGAGCCTTTTCGACAGGATAAGCGATCTCGGTATGTACTTCTTTATTACGCTTATGACGGCGGCAGGATTTGTCGGCGGGCTTTTTGTGCGCCTTTTCACCATGGCGGGAGGTCTGCTTGCAAGGCTCGGCAGGCGCATTGCGAAGCTGTTCGGGCGGTACGGCGCGATACTTGCTCGGCCTTTTATAAGGTACTTTAAGGCGATAAGAATGGGCGCAAAGGAGATCTCGGGCGCGGCGCGGGAGAAAGGCGTGCCCGGCGGCATGGCGGCTTTTTTCCGTGTTTTCGGGAGGATAGTTTTCGGAAAGCGCGGTCTTGCGGTAACGGTCTGCAATTACGCGCTGCCGATAGTCAGCTGCGTTTTCCTGTTTAATATAGTAAGCTACGCTAACTCCATGACCTACGCGCTGAAGCTCACGGTAAACGGCGATCTTATCGGCTATATTAACGACGAAACGGTTTTCACCTCGGCGGAGAAGATCGTTCAGCAGAGAATAAACTACATGGACAGCAATACGGAGGTCGTTACCTTCGAGCCCTCATACGAGCTTGAAATGGTGGGCTACGGCTCGACGCTCACGCAGTATCAGCTTGCGGATAAGCTGCTGTCCTCGCTTGACACACAGATAGAGCAGGGCTACGGAATGTACATAGGAAACTCGTTCTACGGCTGCCTTTCGGATATAACAAGGGTAGAGGAAACGCTGGAGTCGCTGCTTGACGTTTACAGAACGGGTGACCCGAGCGAAACCGTTCAGTTTGAAACGCCGATAACCTTCGAGCCGGGACTTTACCTCACCGAAAGCTTTGTCAGCGAGCGCTCCATAATAAATCAGATAACCTCGAAAAACAAGGTCGCGGCGTATTACACCGCAGTCGAGGGCGATTCCCCGATAGGGATATGCACTAAGCTTGACATGACCTACGAGGAGCTTGCGGCGCTGAACCCCGGTTTTTCCGAGGAAACGGCAATATTTGTCGGCGACAAGTTCCTTATAAATCAGGAGGAGCCTTTCCTTTCGGTATCCGTTACAAGGCTTGAAAAATACGAGGAGTACACCCCGTTTGAAACCGTCTACTACGACGACAACACCCGCTACACGGGCGCGTCGGTGATCACGCAGAACGGCGAAAAGGGTGTCGACGCGGTGACCGCGAACGTTTCCTATGTAAACGGCGTCGAGGTGCGCAGGAAGATCCTGTCGAGGGTGACGGTAAAGGAGCCCGTTGAGCAGATGATAGCGCTCGGCACGAAGGAGCGCCCCATCGGCGCGGTGGTTCAGCAGAACGTTGAAGCGGGGCTGATGTACTGGCCTGTCGGCGGCTACGACGGCGGCGCGATAAGCGAAACGATGTACGGCTACGGCGGCTATTACGGCCACAGCGGCGTTGATATAGCGGCGCCCTACGGAACGCCGATAATCGCGGCGGAGTCGGGCACGGTCGTTCTGTCGCAGTGGTACTACGGCTACGGCTACTGCATTATGATACAGCACGCAAGCGGCTTAAAGACCGTTTACGGGCACTGCAGCGCGCTTCATGTAAAGGTGGGCGAATATGTAACGCAGGGTCAGGTCATTGCCGACGTCGGCGCGACGGGTCAGGCGACGGGCAATCATCTCCATTTTGAGGTGAGAGTAAACAACAACCCCGTATATCCGCTGTCCTATCTCCCGTGGCACAAGCGTCAGCCGGGCTGTGTTGAGTATTAAGGCAACACCGCACAATTAACGGCTAACGCCTTTTCCGTCCGCTTGCTTGCATCTTTTCCGTCATATCGCACAAAATCGACTTGACGGGCGTCAGCCCGCCTGCGTCGCTTTTGTACAATCTGACGAAAAATCTGACTGCGCAATCGAACGAAAATAATTATGCGGCGTTGCCTTAAGTCATATCCGCGCTCGGAAACGGGCGCGGATTTTTCTGTTTATATTGACGAATGGGGATAAATAGGGTATAATAATAGCATATCCTACAAAACGGTCACAGGAAAGGCGGCTTTTCATGGCACCAAGGCTAATTATCGTTATTCCGTGTTACAACGAGCAGGAAGTGCTCCCGATAACCTCGGAGCTGTTCCTCAATAAAATATTACAGCTTTCCTCCGAGGGCAAGATATCGGAGGACAGCCGCGTTATGTTTGTCAACGACGGCAGCAGGGACAGAACATGGGAGATAATCTGTTCCCTTGCCGAAAAGGACGAGCACTTCATCGGCATATCGCAGTCGCGCAACCGCGGGCATCAGAACGCCGTTCTCGCGGGGCTTATGGAGGCAAAGGACAACTGCGACATCACAATAAGCATTGACTGCGACGGGCAGGACGACATAAATGCGATGGACAAGATGGTGGACGAATATCTCGGGGGCTGCGAGGTGGTATATGGTGTGCGGTCGAAGCGTGACACGGACACGTTCTTCAAGCGGTTCACCGCCGAAAGCTTTTACAAGCTGATGAACGCCATGGGCGCGGAGGTGGTCTTTAACCACGCGGACTACCGCCTTATCAGCAACCGCGTTCTGCGCGAGCTTGCGAATTTTAAGGAGGTCAACATTTTCCTGCGCGGAATGGTGCCGCTTGTCGGCTTCAAGAGCACCAGCGTAAGCTATGAGCGGCATGAGCGCATTGCGGGTAAGAGCCACTACCCCCTCGGGAAAATGCTCGCGCTCGCGTTCGACGGCATAACCAGCCTTTCTGTCAAGCCGATAAGGATAATCACGGGCTTCGGCATATTTGTCGCAGTGCTGAGCTTTCTCGGAATAATATGGGCGATCGTCATGGCAATTCTCGGGCAGACGATATCGGGCTGGGCTTCCACGATATGCATAATCTGCTTTGTGAGCGGCATTCAGCTTATTTCCGTAGGCGTTATCGGCGAATATATCGGCAAGATATACATGGAGGTAAAGCACCGCCCGCGGTATATAATCAGCGAGAGGACAAAGGGCGCCGAATTTGACGCCAAAAGCTCCGATAACGACGAATAAATTTACCCCGCGCAGTAAATTTTGCGCGGGGCTCGTTTATTTAACGGGCGGTTCCGCTGTATCGGTCGTTTCCGTTGTATCGGCGGTTTCCGCGGTTTCAAATGTTTCGTTCGTATCTGCCGTATCGGCTGTTTCGGTCGTATCTGCCGTATCGGCTGTTTCCGAGGTGTTATCGGCAGTTTCCGCTGCCGTCGTTTCGGTGGACGCGTCGCCCGCCGATACGGGGACGGCGTCGGTCAGCTGTGCAATTACCGCCTGTACCTCGTCGGGGATATTGCCGCCCTTGAGCGACGCTGCCGCAGCGAGCGCCTGTTCCTCGGTAAAGCCCGCGGCGGCAAGCTTGTCGGCATTCTGCGAGATAACGGCGCGGATATCTTCCTCGGACATATCTGCAATGTCGGAAACGTCCGAGATGTCAAGGCTGCTCTGCACTATCGGCGACTGCTCGCCGTTGGCGTCGATGGTGTAGTTGTCGCTGTAAATAAGCTCACTCACGGGGACGAACTCGAACCCGCGCGATTTAAGCTCCGTCAGTATCTGCGGGAGCGCCTCGGTCGTGTTTTCCAAGTCGTTGTGGAAAAGCAGGATAGACCCCGATTTCGTTTTGTCAAGTATGCGGGTCTTGATCTCGTCGGGGGTGGGATCCTTCCAGTCGATGCTGTCAACATCCCACTGAATGACCTTCAAGCCCATACCCTCGACGGTGGTGAGCATGGAGTCGTCGTACTCGCCGTAGGGCGCGCGGTAGAGGGTCGGTTCTTCGCCGGTTATTGCGGTTATCTTGCGGCTTGCCTCGCGGGTGTCGTTGATGAGGTCGTTTACGTTTATTCCCTTGACGTGCGGGTGTTGGTCGGAGTGGTTCTGTATCTCGTGACCTGCGTCGAAGAACATTCGAACGTCGTCGGGATACCTGTCGCACCAGTCGCCCGTCACAAAGAATGTCGCGCGGGCGTTGTTTTCGCCGAGAATGTCGATAAGTTCTCCGGTGTTGCTGTTTTCCCATGCTACGTCAAAGGTCAGCGCTATCTTGTTGTCGCCGCGCTCGACGCGGTATATCGGGAGCCTGTGCTCCTCCGCGTGCGTGCCGACGGACGTTACTATCGCCGTGACGGCTACCGCGGCTGTTGCTGCCGCAAGAGAAGCAATGGCAGCTATCCTCTTTATTTTCTTTTTCGTGAATGAAATTCTCATGTTCGTTACCTCCGTATCGATGAACAGCGTGTTATGTTCCTGTACGGGAACTATATTCCGCCCGCAGGACAAATATGACAAGCAGACCTTATTTCATGTGCGGATCTTTTGCCTGCGGGAAAGATTTTCATTGACACGACCGAAAATATGTGCTGTAATGAATAAAGCAGAACAAAAGGCGGCAAGGAATAAATAAAGCCATAAACAAAATAAGCCTGTCGCACGAGAAGCAGGCGGCGGGCTTTTAATCTTTTTGCGGTAACACACGTTTTTTGACCATACACGAAGTCGGCAGAAAACAGAAAAAAATCCCCCGGATATGCTCCGGGGGGGGAATGCGCATATGCAGACAACAAGACATATGCGCGTATATTAAAGGAGAAGAACTAATCAAAAGAAGAAGGAGTGTTCATGAATGAGGGATATCACTGATAATCGGCGATATCTATCCATGTCAGGAGAAGCTCGCGCTCCTCGGGACGCTTGAATTTGAGCTGAGCCGCCGCAACGATAGGCAGCCAGTCCTGAACATAATTCACGGCTGTGCCGGTCTTTGCGCAGTAGATCTTGAGGTACTTTTCAGCCCACTCGGTGTGGTGGCTGAGGCAGAGCTTGAGATAGGTCTTTGCGATATCCGCAGAGGCGTTGCCCTGCTTTGCCTTGAGCCAGTCTACTATGAAAACGCCCTCGTCGTTGATGATGATGTTTTCGGGGCCGAAGTCGCCGTGGCAGAGCTTAACGTGCTTGGGCATGGAAGCCAGCCTTGTCAGAAGCTCGTATTTCTTCACGTCGTCAACCATGTCGAGCCCTTCTATGGAGCGCTTGAGGTAATCCTTGAGCTTGCTTATTTTGGCGGAGCGAAGGTCGTTTATCTCGATCTGGAGATCCGCCATCTGCGCGAGGTAGTCGTCTGCCTTGCCGGGATTTTCGTCCATAAGCTGCTTCATGGTCTTGCCCCTGATGTATTTATAAACGATCGCCCATTTGCCGTCGATCTTTATTATCTCCTCGAAAGCGGGGATACGGGGGAAGCCCGTTTCCTCGACCCGTGTGTGAGTCAGCGCCTCGTAAAGCACGACGCTCTTGGGCTCGTTCGGGTCCTTGAATACCTTAACGCACTTTTCGCCGCACTCGTAGACCTGAACCTTTTCGCTGTCGGATATCATATTTTTAAGTTCCATGGTGAAATGTCCTTTCATTTATGTGTTCGTCCGTTTTGCGGACTGCCGTTATTCCGGTTGGTTTTTCTTTCTGATGTCATTATAGCACTTTTCATATTGCTTGTAAAGGGCTTTTTATCAAATTTGAATAACTTGCAGCATTTCAAAGTTATAATTTTGTGCAATATTACTCAATAATATGTAAAAAAATTATTACATGACATTTTGGCGGTGTTGTTCCCGAAAAAAGAAAAATATTCTTTTAAAAAATATCAAAAAACTATTTACAAATCGGATACGATGTGTTATAATAATCATGTTATGCAGTCGCATAATCAGGCTTTCCGATTTCCCGGACTGCGGATCTCGCTCCGACAGGAGAAACACCATATCCCTTTTCTGTGATTTCGGATAATATTTTCAAGAGGTGTAATTATGTTAAGAAAAGAAGAAAAAACAGCAGTTATCGAGGCTAACCGCCTGCACACAAACGACACCGGTTCGCCCGAGGTTCAGATCGCTATCCTCACAAAGAGAATAAACGAGCTGACCGAGCACATCAAGGTTCACCAGAAGGATCACCACTCCAGACGCGGCCTGCTCAAGATGGTAGGTCACAGAAGAAACCTTCTCAACTACCTGCAGAAGAAGGATATTGAGCGTTACCGTGCGATCATCGCCAAGCTGGGTATCCGCAAGTAATCCAATCGGACTTAAAGGGCGGCATTGCACAGAATAGTTGCAATTCTGCCCTTTATTTATACCGCTCCCATGGCAATTCAAGGGCGCAGGGCTTCCGCATTAAACTGAGCTCCCGCAGACGCGGCGGCTGACTTTTTTGCTGAAAGACGCTGTGCCTTTGAACACTTATTTTATCTTATGAAAGGAAAAACGAACTATGTTTGAGAATTACAGAGTGTTCAAGACCATGTTTGCAGGCAGAGAGCTTACCGTAGAAACGGGTAAGGTCTGCGGCCTTGCGAACGGCTCCTGCTGGGTAAGATACGGCGAGAGCGTCGTTATGGTTAACGTTACCGCGAGCGCAAAGCCCCGCGACGGCGTTGATTTCTTCCCGCTTTCCGTTGATTACGAGGAAAGACTTTATTCCGTGGGCAAGATCCCCGGCGGCTTCCTCAAGAGAGAGGGCAGACCCTCCGAAAAGGCTATTCTCACCTCCCGCGTGGTTGACCGCCCCATGCGGCCGCTGTTCCCGAAGGATATGCGCAACGACGTTGCTATCACCATGACGGTGCTTGCTGTCGACCCCGACGCTTCCCCCGAGATCCTCGGCATGATAGGCGCGTCCATTGCGGTGTCTATCTCCGATATTCCGTGGAACGGTCCTATCGGCGGCATAAGCGTAGGTCTTGTTGACGGCGAGATCGTCCTCATGCCTACACTTGAGCAGCGCGCAAAGACCGACCTCACGCTGACCGTTGCTTCTTCGGAGAAGAAGGTCGTAATGATCGAAGCGGGCGCGAACGAAGTCCCCGACGACGTTATGTTCAACGCTATCATGGCAGGTCACGAGGAGATCACAAAGTCCCTTATCCCGTTCATTAAGGACATTCAGGCTCAGATAGGCAAGCCCAAGTTTGCTTTCGAGAGTCAGGAAGTCGATCACGATATGTTCGAGGCTATCTCCGATTTCGCTATCGAAAAGGTGAGATACGCAATGGACACCGACGACAAGAATATCCGCGACGAGCGCCTCCAGCCCATTTACGAGGAGGTTCACGCGAAGTTCGACGAGGTTTACCCCGACAATATCCCCATGATAGAGGAGTGCCTGTACAAGCTTCAGAAGTTTGTTGTACGCCGCTGGCTGCTTGACGACGGCAAGCGCGTTGACGGCAGAACGCTCGACCAGATACGCCCGCTCGCTGCCGAGGTAGGCTTCCTGCCCCGTGTACACGGCTGCGGTCTGTTCACAAGAGGTCAGACGCAGGTCATGACGGTCTGCACGCTCGGCCCCGTAAGCGACTCTCAGAAGCTTGAGGGCCTTGACGAGGAAGAGGGCAAGCGCTATATGCACCACTACAACTTCCCCGCCTACTCCGTCGGCGAAACAAAGGCGTCCCGCGGCCCCGGCAGACGTGAGATAGGTCACGGCGCGCTTGCCGAGAGAGCGCTGGTTCCCGTTATCCCCTCCGTTGAGGAGTTCCCCTATGCTATCCGCCTTGTTTCCGAGGTTCTGTCCTCCAACGGCTCCACCTCTCAGGGCTCTATCTGCGGCTCCACTCTCGCGCTGATGGACGCGGGCGTTCCGATAAAGAAGCCCGTTGCCGGCATTTCCTGCGGTCTTGTTACCGAGGGTGAGCGCTGGATGACAATGGTTGATATTCAGGGCGTTGAGGACTTCTTCGGCGATATGGACTTCAAGGTTGCGGGTACTCACGATGGTATCACGGCTATCCAGATGGACCTCAAGATCGACGGTCTTACTCCCGAGATAATAAAGAACGCGTTCGAAAAGACGCACAAGGCGCGCGACTATATCCTTGACGAGGTAATGCTCAAGGCTATCGCAGAGCCGCGCAAGGAAGTCGGCAAGTACGCTCCCAAAATGCTCACCACAAAGGTTCCGCAGGACAAGATCCGCGAGGTCATCGGTACGGGCGGAAAGGTCATTCAGAAGCTCTGCGCAGACTTCGAGGTCAAGATCGACATCGACGACGACGGCAACGTATTCATCTGCGGTCTGGATATGGAAAAGGCAAAGGCTTGCGTTCAGGTTATCCACACCATCGTAAACCCGCCGGAGATCGGCGCAATTTACAAGGGCAAGGTTGTACGCATCATGAACTTTGGCGCGTTCGTTGAGATCGCCCCCGGCAAGGACGGCATGGTGCATATCTCCAAGCTGGAGAACAGGCGCGTTGATAAGGTTGAGGACGTTGTTTCCATCGGTGACGAAATCATCGTCAAGGTTATGGAGATCGACTCTCAGGGTCGTATCAACCTCTCCCGCAAGGACGCTCTCGCAGATATCGAGGCAAAGAAGAAGGCTGCCGCGCAGAACAACGGCTAAGTCAACACCGCACAAAGATTGTGCGAATATTGCCATAATAATTCACGAGCCGCCCATCAATCTGGGCGGCTCTTATTATGTCAGAATATAAAATATCGGGCGGAATTGAGGAAATTCCGCCCGAAAATTCAACTAACAGTATAATCCCCGCCATATATACCTGTTACCATAAGGGAAAGGTATCTGAAATCATTCGACAGGTCTATCGTTTCGCCGGAGTTGTGACCTATGATCTTAACGACAGGCCGCAGGACATTTTTGTTTCTGCTGATGACGACGCCGTGCCTCCCGTCGGACAGCGACACCATTGTGCCGATAGGGTAGGGGTTGAACGCTTGCAGGAACGCCTCGGCAACGTCGAAATCGAAATGCGTGCCGCAGCTGCCGAGTATATATTCCTCGGTTTCCGCGACCGACCACGGCTTGCGGTAGGGGCGGTTTGAGGTCAGCGCGTCGAACACGTCGCATACCGAGAGTATTCTCCCGATAAGCGGGATTTCCTCCCCCGATATACCCGTGGGGTAGCCGCTCCCGTCGTATTTTTCCTGATGAAACAGCACTCCCGCAAGCACGTTCGCGCTGTACTGACCGCTTTTTTTCAGGAGATTGTAGCCGATGAGCGGGTGCCGTTTTATCTCCGAAAACTCCGCCTCGGTGAGTTTTCCGGGCTTTATTATGATCTCGTGGTCGATATTGGATTTCCCGATATCGTGAAGCAGCGCCGCGACGACGGCGTCCTTGGTGTCGGCGGCATTAAGCCCGAGCTCCTCGCAGACGCTTGCCGAAAGCATTGATACGCGCAGGCAGTGCTTGTAGGTGTAGTCGTCGTAATTCTGGAGCGCTATCATCTGTGTGCCGAGGTATGACGAGTCGTTCGAGATGTCGCTGAGGATATCGTCGGCAATGCGGTCTACCTTCCGCACCGCTTCCTGCGATATCTCCTTTATCTCTTTGCTGTCGAAAATGTCGTCAAGCTCCGACAGCGCCAGGCCTATGTGGCGCTTTGCGATCTCCTCCTTTGTATCGGGCGGAGGGGGCACAGCGGGATTTTTTTCTTCTTCGCCTGTGATAACTATGCTTTTTATGCCCTTCTTTTTGAGCATAGCGATCATGTCCGCAGTTATGACCGTTCCCGCGGTTAACAGTATTCTGTAATCTCTTGCCGAGGTGGACGCTACATCTTTTTCCAGCGTCATTCCCTCTGTGATGTTGTCGACAGGAACGATTATCATAGCTGTTCTCCGTTCAGTTAAGCGGACAGGGATATATTCCCTCGTTTACATAATTCATAATTGTTTCACGCGCAGCGGGCGCGTCGCTTTCGTAGGTAACGCCGAACCACACGCTGCTTGTCGGGATATCCCTCATTTTGTAGCCGTTTTCGGTTATTTCCTCGCCAACGGCGTCAGCGATGGTAAGCTCCGACTTGGGATCCTCCGCGGGCAGCTTTTCAAGGAAACCGCACAGCCTGCGCTCAAGTATCGGCATGAAATCCTTGCCAAAGCCCCACATACTCATGGAAACGGTGTCGTTCTCGTCAAGGATACGCTCTTCACCCGCCGCCGTTCCGCGGATAACTCCGTCTGCGCCGCGCGAAATGCCGCGTGTTTCCTCAACGCTTGTGAGCAGACCGTCCGCGCCCGCCTTGCAGACGCCGCGGTTGACCGTTCCGTTGTCGGACAGCGTGTTTTTCAGCAGGAAGTCCACCGAGCAGCCGTCGGCATTGAAATTTTTCAGAAATTCGGACAGCTTGGTAAATGCGTCCGCGCCGTAGAAATCGTCCGCGTTGATCACCGCGAACGGACCGTCGATAACGTCCTTGCAGCAATACAGCGCCTGCGCCGTGCCCCACGGCTTTGTCCTTGTCGTGAAGTCCGCCGCGCGGCAGGGAAGCTTATCGGGCGACTGGAACACATATTCCGTCTTAATGACGCGGGAAACGCGGTCGCCGATGGTGCTCCTGAAAAGCTCCTCAATATCGTGCCGTATTATGAAAACCACCCTGTCAAACCCTGCCCGCACCGCGTCGAAAACAGAGTAGTCAATAAGCAGTTCGCCCTTCGGACCGAGTGGCTCCAGCTGCTTTATGCGCTCGCCGAAGCGCGTCCCCATGCCTGCCGCCAATACTACGAGTGTAAGTTCTGCCATAATTTAGACGCTCCTTTTTATATATATTTGGTATCCGTTACAGTTGCCCCGCCGTCCGCAGCCTCGTCCGCTTTGCTCATACGGCGGATAATCATTACTTAAGCCCCTCAATGGAAGCGTTTATCTTCGCGAGCTTCTCCTCCGCCTTAGCAAGCTTTGCGCGCTCGTTTTCGATCTGCTGCGCGGGCGCCTTTGCAAGGAATCCGGGGTTATTGAGCTTCTTTGACAGGAACTCGATATCCTTCTCTGCCGCCTTCTTTTCCTTTTCAAGGCGCGCAAGCTCCTTCTCCTTGTCAACAAGCTCGCCCATAGGCATGAATACGCGCGCGCTGTCGGTAACGACAGTTACCATTCCGTCGGTCGCTTCTACCTTTTCGGAAACAACGAACTCGCCCGCTCCCGCAAGCTTCTCAAAGAACGCGCGGCAGCCGCTGAACAGCCCGGTGTACTGTGTTTCAACGTGCATAGTGACCTTCTTTGACGGGGGAACATTCAGCTCGTTGCGCTGAACGCGTATCGCCTTTATAGCGTTTACAACGCGGGAGAACTCCTCCTGTTCCTCGGAGAAATTCAGCTTCTCGTCGTACTCGCACCACTTCGCTGTCATTATGCTCTCGCTCTCGCCGTTGGGCATGGACTGCCATATCTCCTCGGTGATGAACGGCATGAACGGGTGCAGCAGCTTTAATACTCCGCGCATAACGTAAACAAGAACGTTCTGCGCCGCAAGCGCGGTGTCCCCGCCCGCAGCTATCCTCGGCTTTGTCAGCTCGATATACCAGTCGCAGAAAACGTCCCAGATGAAGTCGGTGAGGTTCTGTACCGCAATGCCAAGCTCGTATGCCTCAAGGTTGGAGGTGACGTTCTTTACAACATCGTTGTAAAGGCTGAGCACCCACTTGTCCTCGATAGGCAGCTCCTTTGGCAGAACGGGCGCTGTGAAGTCCTCGGGAAGATTCATCAGGATATAGCGCGATGCGTTCCACAGCTTGTTTGCGAAGTTGCGGGAGTTGGTGACCTTTGTTTCCGTCCAGCGCATATCGTTTCCGGGCGCGTTGCCTGTAACGAGGGTAAGACGCAGCGCGTCCGCGCCGTATTTGTCGATTATCTCCAGCGGGTCAACGCCGTTTCCGAGCGACTTGGACATCTTTCTGCCCTGCTCGTCGCGGACAAGTCCGTGAATAAGAACGTCGCTGAACGGCTTCTGACCGGTGTGCTCAAGTCCGCTGAATATCATGCGGGCAACCCAGAACGGGATAATGTCGTAGCCCGTAACAAGGGTCTGAGTGGGGTAGAAATATTCAAGCTCCTTTGTCTTTTCGGGCCAGCCGAGCGTTGAGAACGGCCACAGAGCCGACGAGAACCATGTGTCGAGCGTGTCCTCGTCCTGCTTCATCGGCGCTCCGCACTTCGGGCATACCGAAATGCCGTCGAGCGTTATCTCGGTGTGACCGCATTCCTTATTCTGACAGTAATATGCGGGAATACGGTGACCCCACCAGAGCTGACGCGAAATGCACCAGTCGCGGATATTCTCCATCCAGTAGAGATAGCCGTTTTCGAAGCGCTTGGGTATATAGCGCAGCTCGCCGCTCTTTACAACGTCGATAGCGGGCTGTGCAAGCTTCTTCATGGAAACAAACCACTGATAGCTTGCGCGCGGCTCGACTGTCGTGCCGCAGCGCTGACAGCAGCCAACGTTGTGCTTGTGAGGCTCTACCTTAACGAGCAGACCCAGCTTGTCCAGATCCTCGACCATCGCCTTGCGCGCCTCGTATCTGTCCATTCCCGCGTACTTTCCGCCTACGTCCTCGCGGATAGTCGCGTCGTCGTTCATCATATGGATAAGCGGCAGGTCATGGCGCTTTCCTACCTCGAAGTCGTTGGGGTCGTGAGCGGGGGTGATCTTAACGCAGCCCGTTCCGAACTCCATGTCAACATAATCGTCCGCGATAACTGGTATCTCCCTGTCGGTCAGCGGGAGCTTCAGCATTTTCCCGACAACGTTCGTGTAGCGCTCGTCCTTCGGGTTTACCGCAACGGCGGAGTCGCCGAGCAGCGTTTCGGGGCGGGTAGTCGCTATCTCAAGATAACCGCTTCCGTCCGCGAACGGGTAGTTGATGTGCCAGAAAAATCCGTCCTGCTCCTCGTATTCGCACTCGATATCGGAAATGGAGGTCTTACAGTTGGGGCACCAGTTGATTATTCTTTCGCCGTGGTAGATAAGCCCCTTGTTGTAAAGGTCCATGAAAACCTTCTGAACCGCTTTGGAGCAGCCCTCGTCCATGGTGAAGCGCTCGCGCTCCCAGTCGCAGGAGGTGCCGAGCTTTCTTAGCTGCGTAACGATACGCCCGCCGTACTCCTTCTTCCATTCCCACGCGCGCTCAAGGAAGCCGTCGCGGCCTATGTCGTCCTTGGTAAGCCCCTCTTCCTTCATTTTGTTTACTATCTTTGCCTCGGTGGCAATGGACGCGTGGTCGGTGCCGGGCAGCCACAGCGCGGAGTAGCCCTGCATTCTTCTCCAGCGGATAAGGATATCCTGAAGCGTGTTGTCCAGCGCGTGACCCATGTGCAGCTGCCCCGTGATGTTGGGCGGGGGCATTACGATGGTGTAGGGCTTTTTCTTCGGGTCAACCTCCGCGTGGAAGTAGCCCTTTTCCTCCCAGTTTTTATAGATACGCTCCTCAAATTCCTTGGGGGCGTAGGTCTTTGCGAGTTCTTTCATGACTGCAATTCCTTTCGTCTGTCTTTTTTACTTTCTGTTATATTCCGACGGTTTATCACCGTTTGTTGTCATTTTTGTCGGTTTTAAGCGAATTTACCAGCGCTTCATCGGGCGCAACGAACAGCGTTCTGTTGTTGGTGAAGATCACCATTCCGGGCTTTGCGCCTGCGGGCTTCTTGACGAACTTCACCGCCGTGTAGTCGACAGGCACCTGCGAGCTGCTGCGCCCCTTTGAATGGAACGCCGCAAGCTGCGCCGCCTCGAAAAGCGTCCGCTCGGGCGGCGTCTGACCGCCTGTCCTTATGATGACGTGCGATCCCGCTATCCCCTGCGTATGCAGCCAGATATCGCTTGCCGCCGCGGTTTTCAGCGTCAGCAGGTCGTTCTGCCTGTTGTTCTTGCCGACGAGGATATCAAACCCGTCGGAGGAGCGGAATTTCAGCGGTTCGGACAGCTTCTTCACCTTTTCGTCCGCCTTGTTACCGCCGCGGAGGTAGCCCTGCTCGCGCAGCTCGCGGCGTATCTCCGAAAGCTCCGCTTCGTTTTCTGTTCGGCTTACGCAGTCGAAAACGCTGTCGATATACAGCAGCTCGTTCTGCCCCTTTGCGATGAGGTCGGTCAGCTTTTTTTCCGCCGTGTCCAGCTTGCGGTACTCGGTGTAGTATTTCTGCGCGTTCTGCGCGGGGGTAAGCCTTGCGTCGAGCGCTATTTCGCGCTGTTCTCCCGTGTAGAAATCCTCCAGCACGCACTTCGTCATTCCGCGCTCCAGCCGGTAAATATTCGCGTTTATAAGGTCGCCGCAGACTCGGAAAACCTCCCGCTCGGAGCATTCGGCAAGCTCCTTCTTCTGTAACTCCAGCTTGCGGGAAACCCGCTCGTATGTGTTCATAAGCAGCTTCAGCAGGTCGTGGGCGCGCTGCTTTGTGCGCTCGGAGCGGTCCGCCGCGGAGAAAAAGCTGTCGAGCAGCGCGTTGGCGCTTTGCTCGTGCGTAATCACCATAGCGGTGGAATACTGCTCTATATTGACAAAGCAGAAGTCCTTTTTCCTGCCGTTGGGCTCGCTTATCACCGTGAATACCGCCTCGCCGTCGAGCGCTTTCTTCGCCCTTGCGAGGAAGAAAAGCACCCTGTCCCGCGCGCTTTCGCCAAGCTCCGCGCATACCGCGTCGGTGTCCTTCGCCGCGTAATACGCGCACTCCCGCGCGAACACGGGCGAAACGCCCTCAAGCACCGCCGTGAGCCGCTTCGCGAGCCGTTCGGGAGAACCCTCCAGCCGCTCCCACACCTGCGCGGGCGTGACCTCGAGCAGGCAGAGCCTGTCCGAGCGCGGCGGCGTTTCGTAGGGGATATTCGGCAGCACGCGCCGCACCGACGAAATGTCGTCCGTGACGCGCTTTATGCTGTCGATGACGCGCCCGTTACGGACGAGGATAATGTTGCTGTGCCGCCCCATTATCTCCGCGATGAGCGTGTTGGTGACGATATCGCCGATCTCGTTCGTACATTCAAAATCAAAATAAATAATGCGTTCAAGACCGTCCTGCCGTATCGCGGTCAGCTTGCCGCCGCAGAGGTGCTTTCTCATTAGCATACAGAACATGGGCGGCTGCTGAGGGTTGTCAAATTCGGCGTTGGTGAGGTTTACCCTCGCGGAAACGCTGTTCGCGGACAGCACGAGCTTTTTCCCGCCGTCCCTGAACGTGCGGAGGGAAACGACTATCTCCTCGCGGGAGGGCTGATACACCTTATCCACGCGCGCACCGACAAGCGGCATGAGCTCTTCCTTAACTATATGCAGAAACGCACCGTCAAGCGACATACCGCTCCCTCCTTTTGTTGATCATCATTGTTTATACATATTTGCACGGGTCAATATCGCAGTCCGCGGAGAACACGGGGATCTCGGCAAACGCTCTCGAAACGAGCGCAGCGACCCTGTGAGAGAACGCCTTTTCGGTGCCGTAATGACCCGCGTCGACCAGCGTTATCCCGCTGTTTATCGCCTCGACCCAGAAGTTATGCTTTATATCGCCCGAAATTATTGCGTCGCAGCCCTTTTCGAGGGCAAGCTGCATGACATGGCTGTTTATGCCGCCGCCGCAGCACACCGCCGCGCGGCGTATCTCGCCGTCGTTTCTGCTGACTCTGACATATTCAAGGTCAAGGCTTTTCTTGCAGTGCTCCGCGAGCGCCTTAGAGGTGAAGCAGAGCGGCAGGTCGCAGACAGCGCCGAAGCCGAGTCCGTTTGGGTTTACGACCTCCAGCACTTCCGTCTGGGTAAAGCCGAGCAGCTCAAGCAGCGTGTCGTTGACGCCGCCCTCGCTCATGTCAAAATTCGTGTGAATGCATATCGCGGCGATCCCGTTTTTTATCATGCGGTAAACGGGGCTCCATGCGGGGACGCTTTTCAGCGGGTCGAAAATAACAGGGTGGTGCGCTATGATAAGGTTTGCCCCCTTTGATACGGCTTCATCTACCACCTCGTTGGTAATATCGAGGCAGCAGCATATTCCCGAAACATGGTCGTTCGGGCTGCCGACAAGCAGTCCCACATTGTCATAGTTTTCCGCTGTGGCAAGAGGCGAGATAGTGTTTATGTAGTTAAGAATATCTCGTGTAAACATTGTTTTCTCCTTTTGTAGTTCAACGCATATAATTATACGGATTCCGCCCGTGAGAGAATACTGCGCGCGATACCGCGCAGCTTTTCCGCCTGCTCCGAGCAGCCGTCCGACCTGTCCATGCCCTCCGCGTTTTTCATGAGTTTTTCTGCGGCGAGGGTAAGGTATTTTTTATCGGAAACTGCTCCGACGAGCGCGAAAACGTCGTCTATATCCCTCTTTTTTCCTGTATAACGCGCGCGCATTATGACATATGCGCGGCTGCCGTCGTAAGCGGTGCGTTCCGCGTCGAGCTCAAATCCCGACGAATAAAGCCATCTGCGCAGAAAATCCGCGCGGGTCATCGGCTGTAAAATAAATCGGGTGTTCTCCGAAAGAAAGCGGCAGCCCTCGATTATCCTTGCGATAAGCTCGCCGCCCATGCCGCAGATCACCACGTCGTCGGCATAGTCTATTTTGTCAAGCCCGTCCGAAAGAAGCACGGTTACGCCCTTTGCGCCTGTTTCAGCGACAGTCCGCCGAGCCGCCTCGAGCGGTCCCTCGCGGACGTCGGAGGCAATGACCGCCTTTGCGCCGTTCATTGCCAGATAGCAGGCAAGCTGCGCGTGGTCTGTGCCGACGTCAGCGACGACAACGCCGCTGCGGCACAGATCCGCTGCTGTTTGTAATCTGCTGTCAAGCGACATCAGTTTCCGAGAACGGAGTTGAGCTTTTCAACTATCTCGTCTGTGTCAACGCCGTGCACCATGCACGCGTCGCCGATGGATTCGCCCCTGCTGGAGGGGCAGCCGAGGCAGTGCATACCCATTTCGAAAAGGATAGGAGCCACAGCCTCCGCGTTGAAATCAAGAAGATCACCGATTATTGTTTCTGCTGTTACTTTCATTTTTTTACATTCCTTTCATATTTTGCAAGCGGACGGTAAACGCCGCTGTCTGCATAAAGATACATAATATATTATACCACAATTTTCGCATTTTGTCCACCCCTGAAGGATAAAAAACATGAAAATAATCAAAACGGGTGAAATAAAGGCTCTGTCGGGCAATAATTCCGCGTACAGAGCCGTAATGCATGTAGTGTCCGGTCGGGGCGGAAATCAGAGCTGACGGTGTTTTTTCGCCCTGTCCTCCGCGAGCAGTATCCCCGCCATTGCCATGACGCACAGTGAAGCGGCGCCGTTTGCCGAGAACAGCCGTGCCGAGCCTGCCGCCGAAGCGATCGCTGCCGCGTCGGGCGGCGGAAGTATTAACGACAGCGGCACAGCCGCAGCGGCGCTTACCATCATTGCGGGGACGCGGAACAGCAGGAATTTTCCGAGCGGGATATCCCGCGCGAGCGCCGCGACCTGAAGCACAACGCACGCTCCGCCGAAGCTCAGCAGCCCCGCGCAAAGCGGCATTGCGCCGTTAACGGGCAGTATATCGCGCAGCCGGCTTATCTCGAGAAGCGCGGGGAACACGCCCTCCGAAAGCTCGCCCGCACCAAGCCGCGAAAGCAGCGCGGCGAACGCCCTGTCCGCTCCGATGAAGCCGAGCATTGAGATAACAACGGAAAACGCGGTTATCATCGCGCAGACGGTGAACATGACGCGCGCCGCCGAAATGACCGAGCCGATGAAACAGTCGGCGGTCACGGCGGGCTTGTTTTTTGTGGGGGAAATGTCTAGCCTGCCGCCCGCGCGGACGATCAGCGCGTTGACCAGCGAGCCGAGGAAGCACGCCGCATAGAGCGCCAGCCCTGCCGCCGCGCTCCCGAACACCCTGAGCCCCGCTATACCGACGATGAACGACGGGCCGCTCCCATAGCAGAAGCACAGCAGCCGCGCGGCGGTGTCGCGGGATATCCTGCCGTTTCCGTACATTTCCGAGATAAGGCTTGCGCCGACGGGATATCCGCCGATATTCGACAGCAGAAACAGCCCGCAAAGCTCCTCGTCGATGCGCAGCAGCTTTGACAGCGGGAATGTCAGCGGGCGGAGCGCAACGCGGTACAGCCCGCTTTTTGTCAGGAAAACGGAAAGCACCGTGAAAGCGAAAAGGGAGGGTATTATGACCTCAAGGCAGCTTATGACCGCGCTGTGAACGGCTGCTGCGGCGGTTTCGGGGGAGAGCAGGAGGAACGCAGCGGCTGCGGCGCAGACGAGGGCGAGGGCATATTTCATCGTATTTTTTCCTCACGGTTGACGCCGACAACGCCGCCCGCCGCCGCGAAGCAGACGCACAGCACCGCCTTTACCGCGAGCATAACTCCCCCCATAAGCCCGAAAATTGCCGAAAGCAGGGCGAGCGGCGCAACGAACAGCACGCCGCACAGCGCGCCTGTTTTCAGCCCGCTGCGCTTTCTGAGCGCGCCCGCCGTTCTCCCTCCGGCGAAGCTGCCGGCTGCGGCGGCAAGCAGCGCGGCTGCGCCCGCGGCGGAGGAAGCAAGGTCGGTGAACGACAGCAGGAGCGCTGCTGCGGCGCAGAATGCGAGCGCGGTAAGGTAGCCGCTCAGCAGCCCCGCCGCAAACGGCGCGAACGGGCGGCGTTTTTTTGGTTTTCTCACGGGATCCCCGCCTTTCGTTTTTTGATCAGCGATTTATTGTATCGTTAATATATATGCGGGAGATGTCCGCAATATTGCAGGGAATCGGGCGATCGGGTGCTTTTGGGGAGGTAACACGCAAAAAAGCTGCCCGCTCTAAGGTAGCAGGCAGCTTTGCTGTTAATTAATAAATCACTTTCTCAACGCCATCTTGAAGATATCGCCGAGCTTTATTCTGCTTCCGTTGTGCAGGATAATGCCCTCGTAAACCTTTCCGACAACTATTGCAATAAGCACGACGAATGCCGCGAGGATAAGCACCGCGATGACCGACTGAACCATGTCAAGGTTGCCGAGCAGGAGTGCGCTGGGGAGCGAGAAGGGCGAGCTTATCGGGAAGTAATATGAGAATATCTGCACGGGATTTGACGCTTCAACGCCGCTTTCAAGGCTCTCGGCATTGAAAATAACGGGGAAATAAGCGAGGTACAGACCGAGCAAACCGAGCAGCGCATACGGCTGCATTGCCTGCTGGAGATCCTCCATGCGGCTTATGCTTGCTCCGACGAGGGCGGCTATAAGCGAGAAGAACAGGAAGCCGAGCAGGAAGATAATGATGATAAGTATTATTGTAAAGGGGTTAACACTGCCGAACGAGCTGCTGACCGCCTGCGCTATTTCCGCCTGCTCCGAGCCGCCGAGTGCCATCTGCGCGAGTTCGGGGTCGTTCATCATATTCATTACCTGACCACCTATACCGAAAGGTGCGGAGATCAGGAAACTTGCTGTTCCGACGATACCTATGAGCAGGAACTGACCGAAGCTTACTATGCCCATTGCGATAACCTTGCCGATGACAACGGCGAGAGGTCTTACCGAGGTGAGCAGCAGCTCCATAACGCGGCTTGTCTTTTCGGTTGCGATGGACTGCGCCACTGTCTGACCGTAAGCGAAGATAAGGATAAACAGCACGAGCGACACAACCATAGGCACGAGGTAATTTATCAGACCCTCAAAAATGCCGAGCTCGCTGCTGCCCGCCTCTATTTTGGTGGAGGAAACGTAGCGCTGCGACTGCGCAAATTTATCGGGGGAAACGCCCGAGTTCATCATGTTGCGGTAGTTGACGAGCCCGCTCACGCTTGTGGAGAGCGCGTCGACCGAGCCGCCGTCCGATTCGGGGGAGTAATAGGTCTTTACCGTATAGCCGACTACCTCGCCGTCTGTGGTTTTATTTTCGGTTATGGTGACGAGCGCGCGGCTGTCCTCGGCGTTCTTGAGCTTTTCGGTGAGCTCCGAGAACGAAAGCTCGGTCTGTTCGAGCTTTGCTCCCGCGGCGGTAAGAGCGGCGCTGTCCTCCTCGGTGAGAATCCCCGCGTCATCGGTGATATACACGGCGCTGAACGCTGCGACGGTGCCGTCGGTGCTGTCGGAGGGCACTGTTTCCTCGCTGCTCAGCAATGCGGGGATAATGTTCACGCCGCAGGATATCAGCGCGACGATAAGGCAAACCACGATAGTGCCTATGATGAATGATTTCGTTTTAATGTACTGTATCAGTGTAAAGCTGAAAACCTTCTGCCAGCCCTTAGTTCTCATTGGATGCACCCACCTTTTCGATGAATATTTCGTTGAGCGTCGGCTCACGGAGCTCGTAGCGTATCAGCGGCATACCGCTCTGCATGATTTTCCCGAGCAGCGCGTGAGCCTGTGCTTCCTCGCTGACGTTGAAGCTTGTGCCGTTCGGGGTATTTTCCGTTACGGAAAGGCCGCATTCTGCCGCCATCGGCAGGAAATCGCCCTCGCATTTTACGGTGAGCTTAACTCTGCCGTAGCCTTTCTTTATCTCGTTGAGGTTGCCCTGAAGAACGGTTTCGCCCTTGTTGAGTATAACGATATCGCGGCAGAATTCCTCGATCGTTGCCATCTGGTGAGATGACATTATGACGAACTTATTCTTCGCTATCTCCTCGCGGATCACCGACTTGAACATCTCGGCGTTTACGGGGTCAAGTCCGCTCAGCGGCTCGTCGAGTATAAGCAGGTCGGGGTTGGGTGCGAGCGCGGCGATCAGCTGTATTTTCTGCTGATTGCCCTTGGAGAGCTGTTCGGCGCGCTTGTTGCGGTGCTCGTTGACATTGAGCCTGTCGAACCAGTAATCCAGCTGACGCATGGCGTCCGCGCGCTTCATGCCCTTGAGCGAGCAGAAGTACAGCAGCTGATCCATTATTTTATATTTCGGGTACAGTCCGCGCTCTTCGGCGAGGTAGCCTATCGGCTCCTCCGCGGTGAGGAACGGCTTTCCGTTCCATGTCACCTTTCCGCTGTCCGCGGCGAGCATTCCGAGAATTATCCTTATTGAGGTGGTTTTACCGGCGCCGTTCGTTCCGAGCAGCGCGAACACACCCGGCTCTTTCATCTCGAAACTCAGCCCGTTCACGGCGGTATAGCTGCCGTAGGTCTTGACTATGTTGTCAACCTTTAATGACATTTTTCTGTCAGCTCCTTTTTTGCTTTTTATGCTACTGTTCATGTGTTGTATATACAGTATAACACTAACCCCGCCCCCTGTCAAGGGGGTTTTTAAATTTTTTATTGCAAAAATTTTCGGTCTTTTATCGCAAAGGTGACAGTCCCGCTCTGTCGGGCGGAAGGAGCTTTAAGGCGCTGCCTTGCGACCTTTTGGCAAAAGGTTGATAAAAGTTTTTTGGGGCAATTGCTTTGTAATTGATGTGTTGTTTGTTGTTTAATTGAAATTTTTTGCTTATTGTGTTTTCACACGGGAAGCGGGGGAAACCCTTCGGGAGAGAGGGAAAAACGGAGTTTTCCCCTCTCCCTACGGGTCTCCCCCGCACCCCCTTCCCCTCTCCCTCTTCCTTTTCCTTAAATTTGGCGCTTCTACCTTTATAGGAAATTCGCGCTCACGCGCGTTGTTCACGGTTTTTCTACCGTTATAGTACGGATAGCGCGTCACCTCATTGAACGCACTCTCTCCGTTTTAGTCGCTCATTTTGTTGCCGCGCTCTCCTTTTGGTAGGACGGGCGGCTGTTTTTTGACAGCCCTTTGCTTATTCTTACCGCTCCCGCTTATTTTCGCCTGCATAAACGAAAACCCCTGCAATTGCAGAGGTTCGTTTCAAATTATAGCAACCTTACCCAACAACTCACGGAACAAGGTAACAAATTCCAATCACCCTACCCACCGTCCGGCGGAACGCGCTATCAAAATGAGTGACTAAAACGGAGAGAGTGCGTTCAATGATGCGTCGCGCTATCCGTATTATAACG
>CAMERU010000007.1 GCA_945935925.1 uncultured Clostridia bacterium
CTACATAAGCTCGCCGCTGCACTCCTGCTGAGCGCGGCGCTTGCAGTTCCCGCCGGGGCTGTATCGGCATTTGCGGAAGCGTCCGAAACTGCGGACATATACGACAGCAAGCCCGTTATCGTTAATTATTTTGTCACCGATACAAGGGGCAAAAGCTTAAACGCTCTGACGACCTCGACAGAGTTCAATATGCGTATCGTAATAAAGGATATCGGCATGAAGAGGGCGAATATCGACAGCGCCGCGGATATCGACTTTATTAAAACGCTCGATTCGTTCAAGGGAACGCTGAAGGATATTAAACTCACCGAATCGGCGGACGGACTGCTTGTATATGAGGTCAGCCTTGAAAAGTGCAAATGGACGGGCGGCGAAAAGACCTTCGGCTTTATGGTGGGATATCCCGCGCTCGGCGCGGAATACAGGGAGCTTTCGATGTCTGTCGGTGAATGTGTTTCCGCAGGCAGCGGAGGCGGCAGCGACGTTGCAGAATCCGTTGCGGAGCCTATGTTCAGGATAACCGCCGACGAGCCTTCCTCGCCGATAAATGCGGGCGACGAGGGAACGCTGACAATTAAGATAAAAAATCTCGGCACAGCGACAGCAGAGCGCGTGCTTGTTGATTTCTCGTGTGACGGCGACCTTTTGTTTACGAGCGGTACCGCCTCGCAGGAGGTTAACTTTATCGTTTCGGGCGATACCGAAACGATGACGCTCAGATACAAGGCGCCCGCTAAATTGACCTCAACCCGGCAGAATATCAGCGTGACGCTTCGCTATTTTTACGACAACGGCTCTTCCATGGTTCAGGGCAGCGCAAATTCATCGTTCAGCCTTGCCTCCGAGGTTTCTTCGGAGCAAAGGGTATATCCTGTTGTTGTGACGGATTTCACACTGTCCGAAAAGCAGCTTGAACCCAACGCCGAATACACGGGCGTAGTTACCGTAAAGAATATCGGAACGGCAGATATGAACGGCGTTTCGGTCAGATTTACGGGAACGGACAGCTTCATTGTCACCGACGGAACAAGCTCCGCTTATATTGACAGCATTAAACAGGGCGGCAGCGCTCAGTTCACCGTAAACCTAAGAACGCTCAGCGAGATATCCGCTCTGCGGCAGGAGCTTGGAATGACGCTGAAGTACAGCTATACCACCGGCGGCGAGGAGCAGAACGATTCCTATGAGGGCTCGTTCACCATGTTTGCGCCGATAAGCGGCTCGGAGCCCCTGCCTTATGTCACATTTTCAAAGGTCGACGAACCCGTTTCGGCAGGTCACAAGTACCGCTACTATGTTTACATAGAAAACAAGGGCGATACTGCAATGGAAGATGTTCGTGTTGCGATAAAAGGCGGGGAGTGCATCAATATCATCGACGGCACCGACGCCGCGTATATCGAGTCTGTCGGAGCAGGCGAGAAGAAGTCTGTCAAGGTGATGTTTGAAACTGCGGCGGAGATAACCTCCGCAAGCCAGCAGATAGGCGTCAGCCTAAGTTACAGCTACACCGCGGCGGGAAAGAAAAACACCGCAGCACAGGACGCTGCGATAAATATTCCCTCCGAGATATCCGGCGCGCCCGTTCTTCGCATGAGCGGCGAAAAGCTTGCCAAGGCATTGCTGCCCGATACGGAATATGAATACACCCTTACCTTAACAAACTACGGAGAAATAGCCGTTAAGGAGCTGTTTATCGACTTTACCGGCTCCGATTCGATCTACTTCCTCGACGGGACGGAATATACAAAGGTAGACCTTATCCGTGCGGGAAACAGCGCCGATATAAAGGTGAAATTCAGAACGACGGCGAATATTTCCTCGGTAAAGCAGTCGATATCCGCTTCGATAAGGTACAGCTACGGCGTTTCCTCCGCAATGAAGGACGGAGCCGCGGATTGCTCGGTAACGCTTATTGCGGCGGCGGCAGAGGCAGGCGGCAGCACCGACGGCGCTCCCAATGTTATCCTCAGCGGCTATGATATCGGCGCGGAACAGATCGCCGCGGGCGATACATTCACGCTTGCGCTTGATTTCTACAACACAAGCGCGACCGCCGCGGTTGAAAATCTTATAATGACGGTCAACGCGTCGGGCGACATCGGCATTTACGGCGGCGGCAACACTTACTTCTACAACTCGCTTTCCGCTGCTGGCGCAATGCATGAGGACGTTAAGCTGCGCGCGCTTGCTACGGCGGCAACGGGTACCTCCTCCGTAAATATCAGCTTCAAATATGACTATGTTGACAACGGAGTGCGCAACACCGTTACCACGGATCAGACGCTTTATATCCCTGTTTATCAGCCGGATAAAATGACATTTGACGTGGCGGTACCCAACTACTCGGTCATGGCGGGCAACGAGGTGTATATCACAACGACCTATATGAACAAGGGCAGAAGCGATATTTCCAACTGCAAGGCGGAGATAGTGGGCGACGTCGGCGCGCTTTCCACCTCGAAGGTGCTCGGCAACCTTGCGCCCGGCGCAAACGGTTCCTTTGACTTTATCGTAACGCCCTATATGTCGGGTCAGTGCGAGTTTACGATAAAGATAACCTACGAGGACGCAACGCTTACAGAGGTTGTCAGAGAGTACCCCGTAAGCTTCCCCGTTGAGGAGATGTTCTTCCCGGATTACGGGACATCGGACTGGGTGCCCTCAGAGGAAATGCCTGCGGAGGAGGGCGGCTTCCCGTGGCTGTTCGTGTGGATAGGAGCAGGCGTTGTCGCTGCGGCGGGAATAGTTGTGCTGATAATCGTTCTTGTAAAGCGCTCCGGGAAAAAGCGTAAAAAGCTTACCGAGGAGGATATAAATTGGGAGGACGATCTTGACGATGTTCTGTCCGAATCTTCGGACAGCGACAAGAAAAATAAGGTCTGAGCCATGAAAATTAGTGATATGATAAAGATCTGCCTGCAGAACCTGCTGCGCCGAAAGAGCCGAACTATTCTGACGGTTCTCGGCGTGGTGGTGGGCTGCTGTGCGATCGTGACCATGCTTTCGATAGGCATAGGCGTTCAGAACTCTCAGCAGATCATGCTCGAGGGAATGGGAGATCTTACGCTTATTCAGGTATATGAGGGCGGAAGCAACGCCAAGCTCAACGATGAAGCGCTGAATAAATTTCAGCATATCGCCAATGTGGACGTTGCGCTCGGCAAGGCGTCCCTCAACAACGTCGGCTGCAACATTTACGCGGGCGAGCAGAACAGGTATCAGGCAAGCTGGGCGCAGATCGTGGGCATAAGCGAGGACGCTATGGAGAAGTTCGGTTTCGAGCTGCTGGAGGGCTCTTTCCCCAAGGATAAGTTTCAGATCCTCGCGGGACAGTTCACCGCATACAACTTCATGGACACACAGCGCCCCGAGGGCAGCAACATGATAGACCGCTGGAGCTATATGAATCAGTATAACCCCGAAACGGGTCAGTATGAGTACAACGAAAACCCCGAGCTGCCCGACCCTTATTTTGAGCTGTTGGGGCAGACGCTTACGCTGGAGCTGTATCCCTTTGACGATTACGACAAGAAGGTAACTCAGGAGGTCACCGTAACGGGTATCGTCAAGCAGGATTATAACAAGGACTACGCCACAAGCGAGGGCTTCATATTCTTCACGTCTGACCTCAAGGCGCTTGAAAAGCTGATTTATCCCACAAAAACCGATAACGGAAGCAATATATCGACCTATAACGAGATATATGTCAAGGCGATGGATATCTCGCAGGTCGCGGACATAGAGTCCGAGATAAAGAAGTTGGGCTATTCGACCTATTCCATGGAGAGCATCAGAAAGCCTCTCGAGGAGGAAGCGCGCCAGCAGCAGATGATGCTCGGCGGGCTGGGAGCGGTATCGCTTTTCGTTGCGGCTCTCGGAATAACCAATACGATGATCATGTCTATCTCCGAGCGTACAAGAGAAATAGGCGTTATGAAGGCACTCGGCTGCTACCTCGGCAATATCCGCGCGATATTTCTTATGGAAGCGGGTGCGATCGGACTTATCGGCGGTATCATTGGCGCGGTGATAAGCTTCATAATATCCGTCATAATAAACATAGTTTCGTCGCAGACGCAGTTTGAAAGCATTCAGCAGTTTTTCGAAATGCTGCCCACGATAATGGATCCCGCAAGCAGCCCCGTTTCGATAGTTCCTCTCTGGCTTGCAGGGTTCGCGGTGCTGTTTTCAATTATCATCGGTCTTGGCTCGGGATTTTACCCCGCAAACAAGGCTGTGCATATTTCTGCGCTGGAGGCGATAAAGCGCGAGTGATCCATGAAATATACGCACGATATTGACCTGTTTTCCCGACTTTTGGGGAAAAATATACAAATGGACCCGTTTTTTCATATTTGTACTTGACTTTTATTACGAAATATTGTAAAATGAAATTACATTCTTCGGATAACGAAAGGAGTATTTGATCATGGGTTTATTAAAAGCAGGTATTGGCGCGCTCTCGGGCGTTCTCGCTGACAGCTGGCGCGAATATTTCTATTGTGACGCATTGTCCTCCGATATTCTTGCGGCAAAGGGTCATAAAAGGGTATCCGGTAAAAGCTCCAACACAAAAGGCTCTGACAACATTATTTCCAACGGCTCGATAATCGCTGTTAACGAGGGTCAGTGTGCCCTTATCGTTGACAACGGCAAGATCGCCGAGGTCTGCGGCGAAGCGGGCGAGTTCGTTTACGACTCCTCCTCGGAGCCGAGCATTTTCTACGGCGACCTCAGCAAAAACATAGGCGATACCCTTAAATCACTCGGCACCCGCTTTACATTCGGCGGCGACGCTCCCAAGGATCAGCGTATATACTTCATCAATACAAAGGAGATCGTCGGCAACCGTTACGGTACGGTATCGCCTATCCCGTTCCGTGTTGTGGACAACAATATCGGGCTTGACGTCGATGTTTCCCTCCGCTGCAACGGCGAATATTCCTTCAGAATAACCAACCCTGTGCTTTTCTACACCAACGTATGCGGAAATGTTACCGATACATATTCCAAATCGGCGATAGACAGCACACTTAAATCCGAGATACTGTCCGCGCTCCAGCCCGCTCTCGGCAAGATCTCTGCAATGGGCGTCCGCCCCAGCGCGCTGCCCTCGCACACGCTTGAAATATGCGATTCGCTCAACGAGGTGCTTTCCTCCAAGTGGGGTAATCTCCGCGGAATGACGATAAGCTCGTTCAACATGAATCCTCCGACGCTTCCGAAGGAGGATCAGGAAATGATAACCAATCTTCAGAGGACAGCCGTTATGCGCAACCCCGGCATGGCTGCCGCAACGCTTGTTGACGCTCAGGCGAACGCAATGAAGACCGCTGCGGGAAATGCGGGCGGCGCTATGATGGGCTTCATGGGAATGAACATGGCGCAGCAGCAGGGCGGTCTGAACGCACAGCAGCTTTTCGGCATGGCACAGCAGCAGAGTGCGCAGCAGCCCGTTCAGCCTCAGCAGGCGGCGCCTGCGGCGGGGGCATGGAAGTGTTCCTGCGGCGCGTCGAACACCGGTAATTTCTGCATGAACTGCGGCAAGGGAAAGCCCGCCGATAATTTCTGGACCTGCTCCTGCGGCGCACAGAACAAGGGCAAATTCTGTCAGAACTGCGGCAAACCAAAGCCCGCGGGCGCTCCGCTCTTTAAGTGCGACAAGTGCGGCTGGGAGCCCGAGGATCCCACAAATCCGCCTAAGTTCTGTCCCGAATGCGGAGATGTTTTCGACGCAAACGATATGGTTTGACATTATTAATATACTATTAATATGCTGCCGCTCTTTACGGGCGGCAGTTTTTTTGTTACTTATGAAAAAAAGATCATGTATATGTTGACTAAACAGCGGATTTGTGGTACAATATATATTGTATAAGTATTTGTCAAACAGGATGTGTTTTTATGAACAAGGGTAAACTGATAGTTCTTGAGGGACTGGACGGCTGCGGGAAATCAACACAGCTTGAGCTTGCGGGCGTTTATCTTAAAAAAATCGGCGTAAACAGCCGCACCGTAAGCTTTCCTAATTATTTCTCCCCGAGCGGTCAGATCATTTCGGAGTATCTTGCAGGCGGCATTCCCTGCGAGGGCAGGAACGGCGCGTATGCGGCGTCGGCATTTTATGCCTCGGACAGGTATATAAGCTATGTAACCGACTGGAAGCGCGACTACGACGGCGGCAGTGTTATTCTTTCGGGGAGATATACGACCTCCAACGCGATATATCAGATGACAAAGCTTCCCATTGACGAGCGCGCTGCGTTCCTTGACTGGCTGGGCGATTACGAATATAACAAGCTCGGTCTGCCGAAGCCCGACCTTGTTTTGTTTCTGGATATGCCGCTGGACGTGTCGCAGAAGCTGCTTCTCAAAAGATACAACGGCGACGAAAGCAGAAAGGATATCCACGAAAAAAATCTCTCGTTCATGAAAAACTGCCGCGAGAGCGCAATGTACGCAGCGGAGCGCCGAGGCTGGAATATAATACATTGTGCCGAGGGTGACGAGGCGCTTCCTGTTGATGAGATACATAAAAAAATTGCAGGAGCAATAAAGGAATTGGTAGAACATGGCTGAATTGGAGTTCAGAAGAATAGAGATAACCGATAAGCAGCTCGCGGAGGAATGCCTGAAAAGATCGGATTTTCGCGGCTGTGAATACACCTTCGGGAACAATTTTGTGTGGCGCAACGTCTACAATGTCGAGGTCTGTTTTGCGCACGGGTTTTATTTCTGCAAATTCGGCAGAGACGGCAATGTCAGATTTAATTACCCCGCAGGCGGCGGAGATGTGAAGGAAGCGCTCGGGCTGATCATGGAATACTGCCGCGAAAACGGAATTACTCCCCGCATAAATGCAAATAAGGCAATGACGGAGCGCATAACTGCGGAATATCCTAACGCAATTGCGGTGTACTGCCGCGACGTAAGCGATTACGTCTATCGCGCGGAGGACCTTTCGCTGCTTAAAGGCAAGAAATATCACGGCAAGAGAAATCACCTCAACAGATTTTACGAGAACGAATGGAGCTTTGAGCCGCTGTCTGCGGATAACATGGCGGAATGTGTTGCCATGAATGACATCTGGTGCAGCGAGAACCTGTCCGACTGCTCCGTTGTCGGCGACGAAAACGAGCAGAGCAAACGCGACGAGCAGTGTATCGTCAGATGCAGCCTCAAGCATTTTGACGAGCTCGGCTATATCGGCGGTGTGCTGAGGGTGAACGGCGAGGTTCAGGCGTTCACTTTCGGGGAGCCTTCCTCGGCGGATTGCTTCGTTGTTCATGTGGAAAAAGCGCTGCGCAGATATCAGGGCACTTACACCGCCGTTAACACGGAGTTTGTGAAGTCGCTCGGCGGGAAATTCACCTATATAAACCGCGAGGACGACACAGGCGCGGAAAATCTGCGCAAGGCAAAGCTTTCGTATCACCCCGCTTTTCTTGAGGATAAATTTGAGATCACTTTCGGAGGATAAAAAAATGATCTATGTATTTCTGGCTGACGGATTTGAGGAAACGGAGGCTATCGCCCCCATTGATATGCTTAGGCGCGCGGAGAAGGACGTTGTTACCGTAGGGATAAAGAACGACGGCGTGAGAAGCTCCCACGGCGTCCCCGTGCTGTGCGATATCACCGATATGCAGGTAGAGCTTGACGAAAGGCTGGAGATGATCGTGCTCCCCGGCGGAATGCCCGGAACGCTCAATCTTGAGGCAAATGCGGTGGTAAACGCTGCGATAGACTACTGCGTAAAGCACGAGATTCCGATAGGCGCGATATGCGCCGCTCCGTCCATACTCGGAAAGAAAGGGCTGCTTTCGGGCAGAAATGCTACCTGCTTCCCCGGGTTTGAAAAGTACCTTTCCGGCGCGAAGCTTGCCGAAAGCAAGGTCGTCACCGACGGGATATTCACCACCGCCGCAGGCGCGGGCGCAGCTGTTGATTTCGGGCTGGAGCTTGTGAGAGTGCTGTGCGGCGAGCATGACAGCAAGCGCATTCGCGCCGCAATACAATGCGCGAACTGAAAAAAGCGCTCCGAAAGGAGCTTATCCGCAGGCGCAGAGAAATGCCCCGTGATATAAAGTCGGCGGCGGATATTGACATTTTTGAGCAGCTTAAACCGCTCCTGTCGCAGGCGAGCGCGGTGTTTACCTATGCGTCGACGCCGATAGAGGTCGACACGCGGCGTGTCATAAGCTATTGCCTTGAGCGGGGGATACCGGTGGCGCTGCCTGTCAGCGGCGACTCGGAGCTCACGTTTTATTATATAAAAAGCACCGACGAGCTCTCGGAGGGCAGGTTCGGTATCGACGAACCGACGGACAGGACTGCCGAGGCTGTTCCCGATGAAAGGGCATTGTGTATCGTTCCCGCGCTGTGTGCGGACGGAACGGGGCTAAGGCTCGGTTATGGCAGGGGATATTACGACAGGTATCTTGGCAGATTTGGCGGCAGAAGCGTCATCATTTGTTACAGCAGCTTCAGAATGGAAGTCCCGACGGAGCCGCACGACCGCAGAGCGGATATGACTGTCTTTGACAGATGAAAATTCAACGGAGGTCAAAATGGACGAAAACCGTTACAATAATACAGACGAGGAAAATTTCGACCGGCAGGAGGAAATCGCCCCCGAGGAGGGCGATGATCTCGAAAAAACGCAGGAGATCGACAGCATACTCTCCGAAATAGGGCATGACAGCCGCCACGGAATAACCCCGCGCGACGAATTTACCGATATAAATTCCGCCGACGATATGAAAAAAACGCTGCTTATGGACAGCATAGGCGGCGATGACGAGGAGACCGGCGCGGAGCCTTATGCTCCCGAAAACCCCGTCAAAAGGCGCAGAAAAAAGCGCAAAAAGCAGCAGATAAATCACACGCGCACAATGGGTCAGATATTCCTCGGGGTGCTTTTGTCGGTCGCGTCGGTCTGCATTGGTATCGTCCTTGCTGTAAACATCATCGACGCAATGCGCGACTTCACGGGAATGGCTAAATATTCCCCCGATACAGAGGTCACGATAACCGAAGACATGAGCGTTGACGACATCGCGGAAATGCTCCGCGATGAGGGGATAATCCGTATGCCGTGGCTTTTCAAGTCGTATATTAAGTTTGCGAAAATGGACGAAGGCTTCCTTAACGGTGAATTCACCCTCAACGCGGGAATGTCATACGGAAACATCGTCACGGCGCTAAAGACAGTCAAGACCTACACCGAAACGGTTGTCGTCATGATACCCGAGGGCGCGACGGCAAAGCAGGTCGGCGAGCTTCTCGAGCAGAATTATGTATGCAGCGCCAAGGATTTCATGGAATATTACAAGCACAAAATGGAGAAGTACGATTTCGAGGAAACGATAGACGAAAACGAGAACCGCTTCAACCTCATGGAGGGTTATTTGTTCCCCGACACCTACGAATTTTATGTGATAGACGATCTCAGGGATAACCCCGATTTCGACACCTCCGCTTATGCAAAGCAGGCGGCGGAAAAGATGTTCGCTAACTTCGACAGCAAGATAACAAAGGCGATGAAGGCGCGCATGAAGGAGCTCGGTCTGACGCTTGACCAGACGATAATCCTCGCTTCGCTTATCCAGAAGGAAGGTACCAACGAGGAGAATATGAGCATGATATCCTCTGTATTCCACAACAGACTTGCAGACCCCGAAACATTCCCGCAGCTTCAGTCGGATACCACCTACACCTATATAAACGACTGCATAAGACCGTATTTTGAGGATAATTCCGACGAGCTTAACGCCTATATCGCCGCATATGACACATACAGCTGTATCGGACTGCCCGCAGGCGCAGTATGCAACCCCGGACTTGAGGCGATAAACGCAGCGCTTTATCCTGCGGATACCGATTACTATTACTTCCTTGCAAGCAGCGACGGCGTATTCTATTACGCACAGACGCATGAGCAGCATGAGCAGAATATTATAGACGCGGCTCTTCGCGAGGATAACTGAGGAGAATTGAATTTGAACAGAAAAACAGAGCTTCTTGCCCCTGCGGGGGACGAGGAGTGCCTTATATCGGCGCTTGACTTCGGCGCGGACGCGGTTTATCTCGCGGGAAAGACTTTCGGCATGAGGGCGGGCGCGAAAAACTTTGACGGAGAGGGGCTTGAGCGGGCTGTAAAGCTTGCTCACAGCCGCGGCGTCAAGGTGCACCTTACCTGCAATATCCTGCCGAAAAACGACGAGGCAGAGCGGTTTCCCGAGTTTATCGCCGCGGCGCGTGACGCGGGCGTAGACGCGGTTATCGCGGCGGATATCGGCGTTATGTCTATGGTTAAAGAGGTAGCGCCGGATATCGAGCTTCATGTTTCCACACAGACAGGCGTTGTCAACTACATGACCGCGCGCGAGCTGTATAAAATGGGCTCAAGACGCGTTGTTCTCGCGCGCGAGGTCGACCTTGAAAGCATTCGCGAGATACGCAGAAAGATCCCCGAGGATATGGAAATAGAGGTTTTTGTGCATGGCGCAATGTGCGTCAGCTTCTCGGGAAGATGCCTTATTTCGGAGTATCTCACGGGAAGAAACGCGAACCGCGGCGAATGCGCGCAGCCCTGCCGCTGGGGGTATTACCTCATGGAGGAAAAGCGCCCCGGTCAGTTTTTCAAGGTCTTTGAGGACGAGCACGGGTCGTATATTCTTAACGCGCGCGATATGTGTATGATAGATCACCTGGACGACCTTGTTGAGGCGGGAATAACAAGCTTTAAGATAGAGGGCAGGGCAAAATCCGCGTATTATACCGCACTCACCACCAACGCTTACCGTGCGGCGCTTGATGCGGTGCTGCGCGGGGAAAAGCCCGCGCAATGGGTTCTTGACGAGGTGAATAAGATAAGCCACCGCCCCTACTGTACTGGATTTTTCTACGGTCACCCCAACGAGGGGAGCGGCTCTCAGAATCCCGACGAGGTAACAAACGGCGGGCAGTATTTCGCGGACAGCGGATATATGCGCGAGTTTGATTTCGTCGGCGTTGCGGACAGGTGTGAGAACGGGACGATGTATATAACGCAGAGGAATTACTTCACTGTCCATGATGAGCTTGAAATACTTGCCCCCGGCAGGGAGCCGATAAAATTCGCTCCGAAAATACTTGTTGATTCCAACGGAGAGGAAACGGAGATTGCGCGGCGGGCGACGGAAAAGCTCACGGTAAGCACGGATATCTGTGTGCCGCCTCATTCCATAATAAGAAAAAGGGTCAGATAAATACAAGCGGGAGGTTATAATGGCTAAGTTTGAATTTCAGAATACTTCGCTGAGCTTTGACGAGCGTACGTCTGCGCTTCTTAAAGAACTCACCCTTGAAGAAAAGCTTCTGCTCATAACGACGCATCAGAATGAAATACCGCGCCTCGGGCTGAAGGAATGCTACATAGGTGCCGAGGTCGCGCGCGGGCTTGTCTGCCGCGGGAAAGAGGGGGAAGCGCCGACAACGGTGTTCCCCGAGCCTTTCGGCCTTGCGGCGACATTTGACCCTGCACTCATGCGCAGCGTCGGCAATATTACGGGAATTGAAACACGCATATACAACGGCATGGGAAGATCCTCGCTGTTTGTGTGGGGACCTACCGTAGATCCCGAGCGCGATCCGAGATGGGGCAGAAATGAGGAAGCCTACGGCGAGGACCCGTTCCTTATCGGCGAAATGTCGGCGGAGTATACAAAGGGAATGCTCGGCACGGACGAGAAATTCGCCCGCGTTATCCCTACTCTCAAGCATTTTTACGCGAATAATAACGAGGAAAACCGCGGCACGGACAACGCCTCTGTTCCGGATATATTAAAACATGAATATTATCTGAAATCGTTCGAGCCTGCGATAACAAAGGGCGGCGCACGCGCCGTCATGACCTCTTACAACGAGATAAACGGCATTGAGGCGCTGTGTAACCCCGAGCTTGACAGCATATGCAAGAAACAGTGGGGTATGCTGTTTTCCGTAACGGACGGCGGCGATTTTATGCAGAACGTTCAGTATCACCGCAGCGATAAAACCCATGACGAGGCTTTTGCGCGGATCTACCGCAGCCACGGCGCGGATATTATGACCGACGACGAGAAAGTAGTCCGCAGCGCAGCGAAAAAGGCGCTGGAGAACGGGTCTGTCACCGAGGAGGATATCGACCGCGCATTGTACGGAATGCTGAAAGCGCGCTTTATGCTCGGGGAATTTGACGAAACGAATTTTGACTACCCGAAGCAGCTTATCGCCTGTGATGAACATATGGCGATAGCGGAAAAGGCTGCCGCTGAATCGGTCGTTCTCCTGCGCAACAGCAAGGGCGTGCTCCCGCTTTCAAAGGATAACAAGCTTGCCGTGATCGGCGTTCACGCGGACATGAACTTCCGCGACTGGTACACCGGGTATTCCGATAAAAACCCGACGATACTCGACGCGCTCACCGCCGAGCTTGGCAGGGAGAATATCATATACGAATCGGGCTGCGACACCGTTGCGCTCCGCAACGCGTCGAACGGGTTTTATTTCTCGGTTGACGACGACGGAATGCTGACCTGCGACAGCGCAACAATAAACGAAAACTGCCTGTTCGATATGTACGAATGGGGCGGCGGTGCGTTTTCCCTGCGTTCGAAGTATAACAAGAAATTCGTCTGCGACGATGGGCTGCTGAAATGCACTTCTGACGATGTTTACGGCTGGTTCGTCAAAGAAAAGTTCTTTCTGGAGCGGCGCGGAAGCGAATGCATTATCAGAAATCAGCAGAAAAGACTGCTCCGCATAAACAGCAGGAATAACGTTGAGGTAACGACAGCCCTCCGCGCGGGCAAGGACTGTATGTTCAACCTTGAGGTCTTTTCTTCCGGAACGGAGCGTATCCGCCGCGCTGTCGCGGAAACCCGCAACGTTGTGTATTTCTGCGGAAATAATCCGCAGATAGGCGCCCGCGAATGCACCGACCGCAAAGATATTTCCCTGCCCGAGAAGCAGCGCAGAATATTTGACACCATCATATCCCTTAAAGAAAACGCGGTCATGTTCATTATTTCGGGCTACCCATACGCTCTCGACGACAGAGCGGCAACAGTGCTGCATATGGCTCACGGCGGACCCGCTATGGGCTCGGCGGTCACAAAGGTGCTTTTCGGAGATGTATCACCCGCGGGAAGATGTCCCGTCACATGGTACACCGATGAAAGCGAGCTTTGCGACATAAAGGATTACAACATAATCCGCACGCAGAGCACTTATTTGTATTACAAGGGGAAGCCCTTGTTCCCGTTCGGGCATGGGCTGAGCTACACGACATTCAGATACGCTTCTGTTGCTGCCGATAAGACGGTGTATGTTCCGGGTGAGCGTGTGAATGTTACCTTTGACCTTGAAAACACCGGCATACGCAGCTCGGACGAGGTGGTTCAGCTTTACGTCGTTCCGCCGAAAATGGCAAGACCGCTCCCGCAGAAGCAGCTCAAGGCGTTTGCGCGCGTCAATGTTCCCCGAGGAAAAAAGGCAAAAGTCATGCTTTCGTTTGATGTCAACGACCTTGCTTTCTGGGACGTGAGCAGCGGGAAATTCGAGGTTTACGGCGGAACATACGAGATACAGATAGGCGCTTCCTCCGCGGATATTCGCCGCAGCACCGAAATAAAGGTCAATGCTCCCGAATATAACGGCATAGATGTCACAAAATCTGTCCCCGCGACCGCTTCCTGTGATTATCTCGGAATAACCTACGACGCGGACAGAGCGCTCAACGAATATGCCCTTATCAACGACTGGCAGAGTATGCTCAGATACGAGGGCTGCCGTATGCAGGCAAAACGGAAATTCGAGGTCACTGCCTCCAACCCCGGCAGCGAAGCAAGGCTGTCCGTAGTCTGCGAGCAGACGGGGCAGGAGGTAGCGGCTGTGACGATACCGCCGACGGGCGGGCTGTCCGAATTTGGTGTATTCACGGGCAGTGCGACGCCGCTTGACGGGCTGTTTACGCTTAGGATAACCTGCAATGGTATGCTTTCGTTAAGGTCGTTCAGATTTACCGATTAAGAGGTGGAATATGACAAAGGAAGAAATATTTTCACATATAGACCACACGCTGCTGCGTGCTGACTGCACCGAAAAGGAAATAGACGCTCTGTGCGCGGAGGCTGTGAAATACAATACCGCGTCGGTGTGTATCCCCGCGTGCCATATTGCTCATGTCAGGGCTAAATTCCCGTCGCTGAACATCTGCACGGTGATCGGCTTTCCGCTCGGTTATTCCACAACGGCGGCAAAATGCTTTGAAACAGAGGACGCGGTGAAGAACGGCGCGAATGAAATAGACATGGTGATAAACCTCTGCCTTGTCAAGGACGGCAGATTTGACGCTGTGGAGAACGAGATCGCCGCCGTTAAGCGCTCCTGCGGCGGGAAGCTGCTGAAGGTGATAGTGGAAACCTGTTACCTCACCGAGGAAGAAAAGATAATGCTCTGCGGCTGCGTTACCCGCGCGGGCGCGGACTATATCAAGACCTCGACAGGCTTCGGAACGGCGGGCGCAAAAATAGAGGATATACGCCTGTTTAAGCAGCATATCGGCGGCAATGTCAGGATGAAAGCGGCGGGCGGAGTACGCACAAGGGATGATATGGAAATGTTCCTCGCAGAGGGATGTGAGCGTATCGGAACAAGCTCCGCTGTCAAGCTTCTGGCTAAGGAGGACTGAATGGCTGAAAGAGTATTTTTGATCGTTCTGGACAGCTTCGGCGTCGGGGCAATGGACGACGCTGCGGATTTCGGCGATATGGGCAGCAACACGCTGCGCTCCTGCTTCCGCACGGGCGTTCTTGATGTCCCGAATATGCGCAGTCTTGGTCTGTTCAATATTGACGGGGTGACTGTCGGGCAGAAATGCAAAGCGCCGAGCGGTTCGTTCCTGCGTTTGTCGGAGCTTTCCAAAGGAAAAGACACGACAACCGGGCATTGGGAAATTTCGGGCATTGTATCGGAAAAGCCGTTCCCGACATTTCCCGACGGGTTCCCGAAGGAGGTTCTGGAAAAATTCACCGCTGCGACGGGCAGGGGCGTTCTGTGCAACAAGCCGTATTCCGGCACAAAGGTCATTGCCGATTACGGCGAGGAACACCTCCGTACAGGCGACCTTATCGTTTACACATCCGCGGACAGCGTGTTTCAGATAGCGGCGCACGAGAGCATAGTTCCGCCCGAAAAGCTTTATGAATACTGCCGTATAGCGCGGGAGATCCTGACGGGCGATTATGCCGTAGGAAGGGTCATTGCGCGCCCGTTCGAGGGCGAATATCCTTTCACGAGAACTCCGCGCAGGCATGATTTCTCGCTCGTTCCCCCGAGGGATACCATGATGGATATTCTTTCGCGCAACGGCTTAGAAACGATCGGCGTCGGGAAGATATATGATATCTTCGCGGGCAAGGGGATAACCTCCGCCGAGCGCGAGATAGGTAACGAAACGGATATGGAAATAACCTCGCAGATACAGTCGCGCGATTTCAAGGGGCTCTGCTTCACAAATCTTGTGGACTTCGACATGAGCTACGGTCACCGCCGCGACGCTGTGGGTTACGCGAACGCGCTGAACACATTTGATAAGTGGCTCGGCGGATTTATGGGGAAAATGCGCAGCGGCGACGTGCTTATAATCACCGCCGACCACGGCTGCGACCCCTGCCACAGCGGCACCGACCACACCCGCGAGCATATCCCCGTGTTGATCTACGGAAACGAAATAAAGCATGGCGCAGACCTCGGCACGCGCGCGGGCTTCGGTAATATCGGCGCGACGGTGCTTGAGCTCCTCGGCGTAAGCGGAAGTATCGACGGAACAAGCTTCGCTGCTGATATCACGGTTTAAGGAGCAGACGATTTGGACGAACACATTACGACCACACCCGACGAGCAGGCTCTTTCAAGGGCAGCCGCAATATATGCAAAGGAAAAAAGACTTGCGGCAAACCACGCCTGCGCGATAACGGCGAGCGTCCGCACGGGCATGAAGAACGGCTTTGCGTTCAGGCTTATCGGGGTGAAAAAAATCGAGGGCGAACGCTTTGAAATGCTCCCGAAAAAAACTCTGTTCGGCGAAAAATCAAAGGTTATCGACAGTCCCGATAAATGGTTCAGATACAGCTATAACAAGCTGCGGCTGTGCAATATCAAGGTCGTTCTCCCCGAAAGAACTGCGGAAAACGCCGAGGATATCGACAGCGAGGGAACAGCGCTGGCGTGTCTGTATGAGGACGGCCATGCTTCGCTGTTCGTTCCCGAATGGCAGTACAATGCGCAAACGGATAAGTGGAGCGTTGTATATAAGGAAAAGCCCTGCGCCGATCCCTCGGTCGCTAAGTCAAGATTTTCCGACAACAGCGGCGAGCTTGCGGCGGCGTTAACTGCGGTGATAGATCTCACCGAGTCGCTCGGTAAGCAGGAACTCAGCCCGTATGTCAATTGGTTCATGTGCGGACTTGAGGAGCTTAACGGAAGGAATGCAAACTGGGACTTCCTGAACGATATAAACTATATCGGTTTATTCGGAGATGAAGGCTCTCACCTTATCCCGCTCATACGTTACCCGAAGCTGTCCGAAAAGACAGTGCATATTTACAATGCCGCTGCGAAAACCCCTGTTTTCGGCGGGAAATGCTACCGTGATATATGGCGGGCTTCGACCGACAGAGGAATGGAAAACGAGGCGGACAGGCTGTTTCTTGAGCTTGACCGCTGTCAGAGGAATGCAATGCTGTATACAGTCAACGAAAGCTGACTACAATATAACAATATAATAAAAATCGAAAGGATAAATGAAAAATGAGCGAATGTTCACATGACTGCGGAAGCTGTTCCGCAAGCTGCTCCGAGCGTCAGCCCGAGAGCCTTCTCGCCAAGCCCCATGAGCTTAGCAATATCAAGAAAGTAATAGGCATCGTCAGCGGCAAGGGCGGCGTCGGCAAATCTATGGTGACCTGTATGTCGGCAGTTCTGATGAATCGCCGCGGGTTCAATACCGCCGTGCTTGACGCGGACATAACCGGTCCGTCCGTTCCGAACGCGTTCGGTCTGCACGAAAAGGCGCAGGGGACGGAGAACGCGATATTCCCCGTTGTCACCAAAAAAGGCATTAAGGTAATGTCAGTCAACCTGCTTCTCCCCGACGAAACAGACCCCGTAGTATGGCGCGGTCCTATCATCGCGGGCACGGCGAAGCAGTTCTGGACCGACGTTATTTGGGACGACGTTGACTATATGTTCGTCGATATGCCTCCGGGAACGGGAGATGTTCCGCTGACCGTGTTCCAGTCTATTCCGCTCGACGGTATAATCGTCGTTACATCGCCGCCGGAGCTTGTTTCCATGATAGTCGGCAAGGCTGTTAAAATGGCTGAAATGATGAACGTGCCGATAATCGGTCTTGTCGAGAACATGAGCTATGCGGTATGCCCCGACTGCGGAAAGCAGATAAAGGTGTTCGGCGAGAGCCATATCGACGAAACAGCAAAGAAGTTCGGTCTGAAGGTACTTGCAAAGCTTCCTATTGACCCCGAATGCGCAAAGCTTGTCGATACGGGAATGCTCGAGCTTATGGAAACGGAAGCCGCCGACCCCATTGCCGACGCTGTGGAGGAGTTCTGCAAATGAGCGCAAAGGGTGAGCTTGCATATAATTATTTCTGTCAGGGTTACAACTGCTCGCAGGCGATAGCCGCCGCGTTTGCACCGGAAATGGGGCTTGACGTTGAAACGGCAGCGCGGCTCATGTCGGGCTTCGGCGGCGGAATGGGGCGTATGCGCGAGGTGTGCGGTACGTTTTCGGGGATCGTCGCGGTTGTAAGTCAGCTTTACGGATACAGCGACCCTAAGGAACAAAAGGGTAAAATGGAGCTTTACAAAAAAATACAGGCTCTTGCCGAAAAATTCAGGGCGGACAACGGCAGCATAATCTGCCGCGAGCTGCTCGGGCTTTCTGCGCCCGAGGGCTCGCCCGTTCCCGAGGCGAGAACAAGCGAGTATTACAAGAAGCGTCCCTGCCCGGAGCTGTGCCGTTATGCCGCGGATATACTTGACGAGTTTATAAAGGAAAATCCGCCTGTCGGCGCATAAAAATCGTCTTGAATTATCGTTGCATAATAAATTTCATGCGGGGATAAAAATGTACTTGAAAAAAGTTCCCTCATGTGATATAATATATAAGATAAAAAATACTCCGGAAATGAAAGGATGTTTAAGATGGCTAAGATCGCCGTTCTGGGCTATGGTGTAGTAGGCTCCGGCACAGTTGAAGTTTTCTATAAGAATAAGGAAAGCCTTGAAAAAAAGGCAGGAGAGGAGCTTGATATCAAATATATCCTTGATGTCAGAGATTTCCCCGACAGCCCTTATGCCGATAAGTTCGTAAAGGATTTCAATATTATTCTCAATGATCCCGAGGTTAGCGTTGTCAGCGAGGTCATCGGCGGATTAAAACCGTCATACGACTTCGTGAAATCTTCGTTGATGGCGGGAAAGAGCGTTGTGACCTCCAATAAGGAGCTGGTTGCCGCAAAGGGCGCCGAGCTTCTCGCTATCGCAAAGGAAAAGAACGTAAACTTCTTCTTTGAAGCAAGCGTCGGCGGCGGTATTCCTATCATCAAGCCGCTCCATGCGTGCCTTTCCGCAAACGAGATCGACGAGATAGCCGGTATCCTCAATGGCACGACAAACTTTATTCTCACAAAAATGATCCGTGACGGAATGGGCTTTGAGGAAGCCCTCAAGATCGCGCAGGAGCTCGGCTACGCCGAGAGAAATCCCTCCGCCGATGTCGACGGGCACGACACCTGCCGCAAGATCTGCATTCTCGCGTCGCTCGCTTTCGGTAAGCACGTTTATCCCGAGAGCGTTCACACCGAGGGTATAACAAAGGTTACTCTCGCCGATGTTGAATACTGCGACAGCTTTGACGCGAAGATAAAGCTCATCGGCTGCGCAAAGCGCGAGGAGGACGGCAAGGTTTCGATCGGAGTATTCCCCGCAGTTATCAGGGACGAAAGCCAGCTTGCGGGCGTAAACGATGTATTCAACGCGATACTTGTCCGCGGCGACGCAACGGGCGACGTTGTGTTCTACGGAAAGGGCGCGGGCAAGCTCCCGACGGCGAGCGCTGTCGTATCCGATATCGTTACGGCAGTCAAGCATTCCGGAACGAGCCGCTCCCTCACATGGGCAGACAGCGCGCAGGATTTCATAAAGCCGTTCGACGAGTTCAGGTGCGCCAACTACGTCAGGGTAAGCGCAAAGAACCCCGAGGTAACAAAGGCTGTCATTAAGGCGCTGTTTGGAGATGTTGAATATCTTTCCTCTAAAAAACAGCCGGAAAACGAGCTTGCGTTCATCACAGGCGTTCTTTCGGAGAAGGAAGCTGCCGACGCTTGCGCGAAGGTAGCGGACGGAGCAGATATCCTCGGACGCATACGCGTTCTGGATTATTGATCGTCGGGATTACGGAGGTTGGATCTATGAGCGACATTGAAAGCCCCAAGTATAAAAGAGTATTGCTGAAGCTGAGCGGAGAAGCGCTTTCCGGAGATAAGGGCAGCGGTCTGGATATGCCTACTATAGAGAATATCTGTAAGAGCATAAAAAAGGCGGCTGACGCGGGCGCGCAGATCGGCATAGTTGTCGGCGGCGGAAACTTCTGGCGCGGAAGAAGCTCGGAGGGAATGGACAGAGCGCGCGCAGATCACATAGGAATGCTTGCGACCGCAATGAATGCCCTTGCTGTTGCAGACGTGCTGGAGAACATGGGCAGTATCGTCCGCGTTCAGACCGCGATAACGATGCAGCAGGTCGCGGAGCCGTTCATTCTCGGCAAGGCTATACGTCATCTCGAAAAGGGCAGAATAGTTATTTTCGGCTGCGGAACGGGTAATCCGTTCTTCTCGACGGACAGCGCGGCGGCTCTCAGGGCGGCTGAGCTCGGCGCGGATATCATTCTCAAGGCAACCATGGTTGACGGTATATACGACAAGGATCCGAAGAAGTTCCCCGACGCTGTGAAGTACAACGTTATCACGCACCATGATATCCTTGTCAAGAAGCTTCAGGTCATGGACAGCGCTGCGGCGGCAATCTGCACCGAAAACAATATTCCCATAATCGTATTCAATCTTGACAACCCGGATAATATTTACGACGCTGTAATGGGCAGAAGCGTCGGAACGCTTGTTACCAAACATAAGCCCGAAAAATGAAGCTTGTCATTAGACATAACTTTTGCGGAAACGGAGTATATGATGAAAGAAGTTCTCGATAACACCAAAGAAAGAATGGGCAAATGCATTAACGCGCTCGAAAGCGAGCTCGGAACTATCCGTGCGGGAAGAGCAAATCCCGGCGTTCTTGACAAGATAACCGTTGATTATTACGGGGCTGCGACTCCCATCAATCAGATGGCGTCCATATCCGTCGCAGAGGCAAGAATACTTGTCGTTCAGCCCTACGACAGCTCTACGCTGAAGTCCATTGAAAAGGCTATTCAGGCAAGCGACCTCGGCATTAACCCGACAAATGACGGCAGGGTGCTGAGGATAATGTTCCCGCAGCTTACCGAGGAGCGCAGAAAGGATCTCTGCAAGACAGTCAGCAAGACCTGCGAGGACAGCAAGGTGGCGGTGCGCAACGTTCGCCGCGACGCAATGGATAAGATAAAGGCTAAGAAAAAGGCTAACGAGATCACCGAGGACGACGTAAAGGAAGCGGAGAAGAATATTCAGAAGCTGACCGACAAGTACATCGAGGAGATTGACAAGATCGGTGCTGAAAAGGATAAGGAGATCATGTCCATCTGATGGAAGCAGCTGTTGTTCCTCAGCATATCGGTTTTATCATGGACGGTAACGGCAGGTGGGCGAAGAAGCGCGGTATGCCGCGGAATTTCGGTCATAATCAGGGCGCTGCCGTCTTTAAGAAAACGATAAACTGGTGCCGCGAGCTAGGGGTTAAGTGCGCGACGTTCTACGCATTTTCAACGGAGAACTGGAAGCGCCCTGCAGAAGAGGTGCGCGGGATAATGGATCTTCTCCGCCGCTACATCAAGGATATCCGCGCGTCCGCAAAGGAGGACATCAGGATAATAATTCTTGGTGATATTACCCCGTTTGACAAGGATATACGCGACGAGCTGACGGATATAATGCAGACCTCCGAAAAAAATACCGGCTTTATTGTCGGCATTGCGCTTAACTATGGCGGCAGGGCGGAGATAACCGCAGCCGCAAGGACTCTCGCGGAAAAATGCGCTCACGGTGAGTTGTCGCCCGACGATATAACAGAGGACGTTATCGAGCGGGAACTGTACACAAAAGAAATGCCGCCGCTTGATCTTGTCATACGACCGAGCGGAGAGCAGCGCTTGTCCAATTTTCTGATCTGGCAGGCAGCGTATGCAGAGTTTGTTTTTATGGACGTGCTCTGGCCGGATTTCACAAAAAAAGATCTTGAATATGCAATAGCTGTTTTCGCAGGACGTTCCCGCAGATTTGGCGGATTGTAATTATTCAGAGGGAAGGACACCTTATGGCAGTACGGATCATTTCTGCTTTGGTTGGGATAATTATCGGTGTTTCGGTTTTGTTTATCGACAATATCTGGGTCTATATGGTCGTTTTGTCGGCAATATCGGCTATCGGTGTGTGGGAGCTTACCCGCGCGGTCAAATGTGAGCAGCATAAGCTTCTTCGCTGGTTCTGCGTTTGCTTTTCCGCGGTTATCCCGTTTTTCCTTAACCTTGATTTCCTCAGGCAGTATTCCGTCACGGCATATTTCCTGTTTATGATGGTTCTTCTGGTCATAATGCTTGCCGAACATAAGAACGTCAGGTTCGAGCATATTGCCATGTGCGGCTGCGGAGCGCTTGTTATCCCCGCGTCGCTGAGCTGTATCTTGTTCGTCAGGTATTCTGTTACCGATCCCGTGCTTGGCGTTTTCCTGATTGTTTACCTGCTGTTCTGCGCGTGGTTCGGTGATTCGGGCGCGTATTTCGTCGGGACTTTCCTCGGAAAGCACAAGCTGTGCCCTTTGATCTCCCCTAAGAAAACCGTTGAGGGGCTTATCGGCGGGATAGTTACCGTAGGCATTGTTGTTTTTATCCAATGCCTTATATTCAATCTCCTCATCTCCGACAGCGTTCAGATGTCTTATGCGGTGCTTATTCCTGTCGGAATGATTGCGTCTTTCGCAGGTACCCTCGGCGACCTTTCGGCGTCTGTCATCAAAAGACAGTACAACGTTAAGGATTTCGGAAACCTCATACCGGGGCACGGCGGTGTTCTTGACAGATTTGACAGCGTTCTTTTTGTTGCGCCGTTCCTTTATGTGGTTTTCTGTTACATTACGCCCGAAATAGCTATGTAAAACGAAATCGTTCTGCCCATTTGCTATGGTGAATGTTTCACTGCGGCAAATGGGTGGTTTTGTAATTTAAGGATATGAATGATATAATATTACTCGGTTCGACAGGTTCAATAGGCTCGCAGACATTAGATGTCTGCCGTGCGCATAATATCAGTGTGAAGGCGCTGTCCGCCAATTCAAGCACTGCGCTCCTTGAAAAGCAGGCGCGCGAGTTCCGTCCGGAATATGTCTGCGTTTCCGACGAAAAATATTACAGCGACATCAAGAGCCGCCTTTCGGACACCGATATCAAAATTGAAGCAGGTATTGACGGGCTGTGCCGCCTTGCCTCGCTTAAATGCGGCAAGGTGGTCAACGCTGTCGTGGGAATGGTCGGACTGCTGCCTACGCTGACTGCGGCAAGGGCGGGGAATGATATTGCCCTTGCGAACAAGGAAACTCTTGTTGCGGGCGGGAAGCTTGTCACAGATGAAGTGAAGCGAAACGGCGTGAAGCTGCTGCCGATAGACAGCGAGCACTCCGCAATATTTCAATGCCTCATGGGAGCAGGCGGCAACAGGTTCAGCAAGCTTATCCTTACAGCGTCGGGCGGACCGTTTTACGGCAAGGACAGGGCTTTCCTTTCCTCTGTAACAAAGGAGCAGGCGCTGAAGCACCCTAACTGGAGCATGGGCGCAAAGATAACCGTTGACAGCGCAACGCTGATGAACAAGGGGCTGGAGCTTATCGAGGCGGTAAGGCTTTGCGCCGCTTCTCCCGAACAGGTCGAGATAGTTGTTCACAGGCAGAGCATTATCCACTCTGCGGTAGAATTTGAGGACGGGGCGGTCATCGCGCAGCTCGGCGCAGCTGATATGCGGATACCGATACAGCTTGCGCTGACCTATCCGAAAAGGCTCCCGTGCCCCGCGAGAAAGCTTTCGCTGTTTGACGTGGGAGGGCTTACGTTCGGGCGCGCCGACGAGGGGACTTTCAGCTGCCTTGCGGCGGCAAGGAAAGCGGTTTCTGTTGAGGGCAGTGCGCCCTGCATTGTGAACAGCGCAAATGAAGCAGCCGTCGACCTGTTCCTGCATGACAGGATCCGTTTTCTTGATATCGGTGAGGCAGTATGCGGCGCGCTTGAAAATGTAGGGGTTATTCCCGAACCGTCGGTTGAGGATATCCTTTCAACTGCGGACGCCGCGAGGGAATATGTCCTCTCTCATTTCGGCTGATACTACGGAGGAGTTATGTCTGTTGTAATCGCGATAGTTGTTTTTTGTGTGATAATCGTTCTGCATGAGCTGGGGCATTTTTTTGCCGCGAAGCTCTGCGGTATATATGTAAAGGAATTTGCCCTTGGAATGGGTCCTGTTCTGTTTAAGAAAAAGGGAAAGGAAACGACCTATGCGCTGCGCGCGATCCCTATCGGTGGCTTCTGTTCCTTTGAGTCGGACCTTGACGAAGAGTATGACAGCGAGGGAAATATCGTACCGACAGAACCGAACCCGCGCGCCTATAACCGCAAGCCCGTGTGGCAGCGTATTCTGGTGATACTTGCGGGTCCTGTTATGAACCTGATACTAGGGTATATCGTTGTGGTGATATCGCTGTGTTCGTCGTCCGTTATCGCCTCGACCACCATTGCGGAATTTCGCGATCAAAGCGTGAGCAGCAGTGCTCTCATGGTGGACGATGAGATCTTATCTGTTGACGGAACAACGATTTTCTCCATATCCGACGTGACCTACAAGCTCCAGAACAGCGACCGCCGCAACAGCAGCGGCAATCTTGTTTTCGATATTGAAGTAAAGCGAAACGGAGAAAAGCTGCTGCTGAAGGACGTGGAATTTATGACCATGGAAAGAAGCGATGGTTCAACGGGCGTTTATTTTGATTTCAAGGTCTACCGACTTGAAAAGAACTTCGGAAACATCGTTACGGAAGCGTTCCGCGAGTGCGCGTCGACGGCGCGCCTTATTTTCATGACGCTTATCGATCTTATCCGCGGCAAATACGGGCTCAATGCGCTAAGCGGTCCCATCGGCGTTGGAACGGTGCTTGCGGAAGCTGTGTCTAAATACACGTTTGCAGACCTCATGTATATTATCTCGCTGATAACCATTAATGTTGGTGTGTTCAACCTTGTTCCTATCCCGTCGCTTGACGGCGGGAAACTTATATTCCTGTTGATCGAGGCGATACGCAGAAAGCCTGTCAAGCCGCAGATCGAAGGAATGATACACTTTGTCGGTTTCGCGCTGCTAATGCTTGTTATGGTCATTGCGCTGTTCAACGATATATCGCGGCTTTTTACGGGAGGATAGAGGATAATTGAGCAAAAAAAAGGTGAGAGTCGGGAACATTGTTCTCGGCGGAGAAAAAATATATATTCAGTCAATGCTTAACGTTCCCGCCGAGGATATCGCGGGAAGCGTCGCTCAGGCGCAGGCGCTGGAGAACGCGGGCTGTGAAATAATTCGCGCCGCAGTGCCGCGCGTGGAGGACGCAGCGCTTATCACGACGCTTAAAAAAGCGGTTAATGTCCCGATAGTTGCGGATATACACTTTGATTACAAAATAGCCCTTGCCTGTGTTGAGGCGGGCGTTGACAAGATAAGGATAAACCCCGGGAATATCGGCTCTGCCGAAAAGGTGCGCGCTGTTGCGGACGCCTGCCGCGAGCGCGGGATACCTATTCGTATCGGGGTCAATTCCGGCTCGCTCGAAAAGGAGCTGCTCTCGAAATACGGCAGTCCTACCCCCGAGGCACTGACAGAAAGCGCGCTGCGGCACGTCGGGCTGCTGAACGACTGCGGGTTTGACGATATTGTTATCAGCATAAAATCAAGCAATGTTAAGCTTATGATAGCCGCTTACAGGCTGCTTGCAAGTCGCGTTGATTACCCGCTTCACCTCGGCGTTACCGAGGCGGGCACAGAAAAGATGGGTATATTAAAATCCGCCGTTGGGATAGGCTCGCTGCTTTGCGACGGGATAGGAGATACTATTCGTGTATCGCTTACCGCTGACCCCGTTAAGGAGGTCGGAGCCGCAAGGGATATTCTAAGGGCTTGCGGAATGGGCGGCGGTGCGGAGATAGTATCCTGCCCGACCTGCGGAAGAACCAAAATCGACCTTATACCGCTTGCGGAGCAGGTAGAAAAGCTGCTTGAGGACGTGGATATCCCTATAAAGGTGGCTGTCATGGGCTGCGCGGTGAACGGTCCCGGCGAGGCTCGCGAGGCTGATATCGGGATAGCGGGCGGCTGCGGCGAGGGTATAATATTCCGAAAGGGAGAAATACTCCGCAAGGTGCCCGAAAATATGCTTCTTGATGAATTGAAGAAAGAGATAGATCTCATACAGAAAGGACGTTAATAAATGCCGGCTTCACTGGAACGCCTGTTTGAAAATATTGAATTTCCGAAAAATATCGCCGAGGGCAAGGTGACGAAAATCATCTACACCGAGGCGAAAAATGCAATGAATATCTGCCTTGGCATGGAGTCGCTTGCGACCACTGCGGAGCTTACCGCAGCGGCGGAAAAGATATCCGCTGTTCTTGACGGCGCAGACGTCACCCTCTATCCGAAATATCACAGCTCGCTTTTCAACGCCGACTGTATCTTTGAAATAATTGAGCTTATCAAGCAGAAAAACGCGTCCGTCAACGGATATTTTGACGGCGCGGAGATAAGCGACGACGGATATACATACGAAATAACGCTTAAAACGGGCGGACAGAAGCTTCTTCTCGGGCTTGAAATGGACAAGAAGATCGAGAATTTTGTGCGCGGTTTTTTTGATAAGAATATAAAAGTAGTTCTGTCGTCGCAGGGTGAGCTGAATGTCGAGGAATATCTGAAGCAGGAGCAGAGTGTTCCGGTCCCGCGCGTTGTTGTTACCGAAACAGCTCCAAAGGAACAGCCGAAATGGCAGGGCGGAGGCGGATCACGCGGCGGAAACGGCAGCGGCAGGCGCCCGCAGTTCCTCGAGGAGCCGAAGGAAATGACGCTGCCGTTTGACATAAAGGAGTTTGACCCGAACATAAAGCTGTTTTACGGAAAGGGCAATTTCGACGCGCCGTCGCCTATGTCGGGCGGCTACGGAGATCAGGATCTCGCGACGCTTTGGGGGAAGATTTTCTTCACCGACGAAAACACCTCGCGCGACGGAAATACCTTTATTTACACGGTTTATTTCAGCGACGACACCTCCGCGCATATGTTCAAGATCATTACCCCCGCGACAAATACCGACATGGTAAAGGACTATCTGAAAAACGGGAAGTCTATACTCGTATCGGGTAAATTCGAGATAGATAATTTCAGCAAGAACCTTGTTATAAGACCGTTTTCCATCGCTTCGATAAAGCTTAATCAGCTTCGCCGCGACAATTCCGAGGAAAAGCGCGTTGAGCTGCATATGCATACAAATATGTCGGATATGGATGCGATAACACCCGCCGCAGACCTTATCAACATGGCGTATTCATGGGGTCACAAGGCGATAGCGATAACCGACCACGGCAATGTACAGGCATATCCCGAGGCTATGAATACCGTAGAGAAAATACGCAAGGGCGGCGGGGAATTTAAGATTATTTACGGCGTTGAGGCGTATTTCGTAAACGACAGCGGCGCGCTCATCTCGGGCTGCTGCGACCACCCGATAAACGGCGACATTATAGTATTCGACCTCGAAACAACGGGTCTTTCCGCAGAAACCGAGCGTATCACCGAGATAGGCGCGGTCAAGCTGCGCAATATGGAGATAGTTGAGGAATTTCAGCTTTTTGTCAACCCCGAAAAACATATCCCCGACAATATTTCCGAGATAACGCACATTACCGATGACATGGTTGCGGACGCGCCGCTTGAGAAAGAGGCGCTGGAGAAATTCATTGCCTTCGCGGGGAACGGAGTGCTTGTCGCGCATAATGCCGGCTTCGACACCTCGTTCATCAGAGCCGCGGCGGAACGCACGGGCATTGACTACCGCTTCGGTTATGCGGACACTCTCACGCTTTGCCGCGCGGCGCTCCCTCACCTTAAAAATCACAAGCTTGACACGGTAGCAAAGGAATACAAGCTCGGCAGCTTCAACCATCACCGCGCGATAGACGACGCTAAAATGCTTGCTGCGATATTCAAGAAGCTTATTTCCGACACATCAAAGCTCGGGAAGCTTGAAACGCTCGGCGACCTTAACGGGCTTATCGGCAGCGTCGACGCAAAGAAGCTACCGATGTATCACATGATAATTCTTGTGAAAAATTCCGTCGGACTGAAAAATCTGTATAAGCTTATTTCGATGTCCAACCTCAGTTACTTCCACAAGAAGCCGAGGATACCGCTGTCCGAGCTTGAAAAGCACCGCGAGGGGCTTATCGTCGGCAGCGCCTGCGAGGCGGGCGAGCTTTTCCGCGCGATACTCGACAACAAGCCCGAGGAGGAGATAGAAAGGATCGCGTCGCTTTACGATTATCTTGAAATTCAGCCTATCGGGAACAACGAGTTCCTTGTCCGCGAGGGCAGAGTGCCCGACGACGAGGGTCTGCGAAATCTCAACAGGAAAATAGTCGCGCTTGCGGACAAGATTGGAAAGCCCTGTGCCGCGACCTGCGACGTGCATTTTATGAACTCCGGCGACTCTTTCTACCGCACCATTTTGCAGGCGGGACAGGGCTACAAGGACTCCGACAATCAGGCGCCGCTTTATCTGCGCACCACGGAGGAAATGCTTCGCGAGTTTGATTACCTCGGCGAGGAAAAGGCTCGCGAGGTCGTTATCACGAACACAAACCTCATCGCCGACATGATATCCGACGATATCCGTCCTATCCCCAAGGGCACATTCACGCCGTCCATCGAAGGCGCGGAGCAGGAGCTTCAGGATCTCTGCTGGACAAGGGCGCACGCATGGTACGGCGACGAGCTCCCCGAGATAGTGGAAAAGCGCCTGCAAAAGGAGCTTGACGCTATCATAAAATACGGCTTCTCCGTTTTGTACATGATCGCGCAGAAGCTCGTTAAATTCTCCGAGGATAACGGCTACCTTGTAGGCTCGCGTGGTTCGGTCGGTTCTTCGTTCGTTGCTATAATGTCGGGTATTTCCGAGGTCAACCCCCTTGCGCCCCATTACCGCTGCCCGAAATGCCGCTACAACGAATTTATAACCGATGGCTCCGTCGGCTCGGGCTTCGATCTTCCTCAGAAAAACTGCCCGAAATGCGGCACAGATATGATACGCGACGGTCACGATATTCCTTTCGAAACATTCCTTGGCTTTAAGGGCGACAAGGCACCCGATATCGACCTCAATTTCTCGGGCGAAGTACAGGGAAAGGTGCACCGCTACACTGAAGAACTGTTCGGTAAGGATCACGTTTTCAAGGCGGGTACTATCTCAGCTGTACAGGACAAGACTGCGAGAGGCTTCGTGCTGAAATACTGCGAGGAGCGCGGTATTTCGTTCAGCGAGCCGGAGCTCATGCGCTATGCGCTCGGCTGCACCGGCGTTAAGAGAACCACCTCGCAGCACCCGGGCGGAATGGTCGTTGTCCCCAACGATCACGAGGTGTACGACTTCACCCCCGTACAGCACCCCGCAGACAAGACCGAGAGCGACATGATAACCACCCACTTCGACTTCCATGCGCTCCACGACACGATATTGAAGCTTGACGAGCTGGGGCACGATGTCCCGACGCTCTATAAGCACCTTGAGGACATGACGGGCATAAAGATAGCCGACGTACCTACCTCCGACCCGAAGGTGTACGAGCTGTTCACTTCCACCGAGCCGCTCGGCATAAAGAGCGAGGAACTCGGCGCTCCCTGCGGCACATACGGCATTCCCGAGTTCGGCACCGGATTTGCAATGGGAATGCTTACCGAGGCGCAGCCGAAATGCTTCTCCGACCTGCTCCAGATTTCGGGACTTTCTCACGGTACCGCAGTATGGACGGGCAACGCGCAGGATCTTATCGCAAACGGCACCTGCACGATCTCCGAGGTTATCGGTACGCGTGACAGCATCATGGTTTACCTTATGCATAAGGGCGTTGAGCCGGGGCTTGCTTTCAAGATCATGGAAATAACCCGAAAGGGCAACGCAAAGAAGCTGTTCGACGATACGATATATCAGGCATTCAAGGACAACAATGTCCCCGAATGGTATGTCGAGAGCTGTAAGAAAATTCAGTATATGTTCCCCAAGGCGCACGCGGCAGCGTATGTTACCGCGGCGATAAAGCTGTGCTGGTTCAAGATATACCGTCCCTGCGAATTTTATGCGGCAACGCTGACAAAGCACACAGAAAATCTCGAGCTTGACGTCATTATGAAAGGCAAGAGCGCGGTAATGCAGAGAATACGCGAGCTGTCGCCGAAAACCAATTTCGGTCAGGCAGCGCCCGACGTCGACAGCGAGCAGGGAAGCGGAAAGGGCGAGAGCGGCAAGGATAAGGTCAAGCTTACCGCGTTGCAGCTTATACTTGAGCTAATGCTGCGCGGGATAAACCTGCTCCCCGTTGACGCGAAGCTTTCCAATGCGGTCACCTATCGCGTTGAGGACGGAAATATCCGCCTGCCGTTTCTTGCGGTTCCCGGCTGCGGCGAAAACGCGGCGTACAAGCTAAAGGAAGCTATCGAATCGGGCGAATGCGGCTGTATCGACGAAATTCAGCAGGTCAGCGGCGTTAACAGCTCGGTTATCGACAAGCTAAAGGAGATGGGCGTATTCGCGGGAATACCGCAGTCCGCGCAGCTCTCACTGTTTGATATGTGATTTTATGGCGGCTTTATTGAAAAGTTTTGTATAAAATTACAAAAAAGCCGCCTTCTATTGACAAACTCGCTTTAATGTGATAATATATGATAGTAATGTGATATTATGCTACTATGCTACTACGCTAAAGCGAAGGGAAAGGTTGTTGGATTTTTTGAAGAGAAACGATTTGCTTACTCCCGAGGGAACGCGGGATCTGCTGTTTGATGAATGCATTGCTAAGCGCTATATTCAGGACAAGCTCACAAGGCTCTTTTCGGGCTACGGATATTCCGAGGTAATGACCCCGGGTCTTGAATTTTATGATGTATTCAACAGAAAGGTGAGATATTTCCCGCAGGAAACTATGTATAAGCTTGTCGACGGGAAAAACAGGCTGATGGTGCTGCGACCGGATAATACGATGCCGATAGCGCGTCTTGCCGCGACAAGGCTCCGCGACGAGCCGCTCCCGCTGAAGCTGTTCTATAATCAGAGCATTTTCATGGTCAATCCCAAAAACAGCGGCAGGGACGATGAATTCACCCAGAGCGGCATTGAAATACTCGGCGGCGAAAGTCGTTCCGCTGATATAGAGGCGCTTATTCTTGCCGCGTCGTCGCTTTCGATATGCGACAGCGAAAGCGCCCGCCTTGAGATAGGCGAAAGCAGCATTTTCAGGCTGCTTGCAGAGGAACTCGGCGCGGACGATGAAGAAGCCGATAATATTCAGTCGCTTATCGAAACCAAGAATTACCCTGCGCTTTCCGAAGCGCTTTCGGGATATAACTGCCCCGCGGCGGAGGCGCTGCTCAATCTGCCGAAGCTTTTCGGAGGAGCAGAGGTGTTCGACAAGGCGGCGCGGTATATGATTACCGACGAGCTCAAACAGAAGCTTGCGGACCTGCGCGTCCTGTTCGACGGGCTTACAGAATCGGGTCTTGATATGCTGCGCGTGGATCTTGGTCTTGTCCACAAGAAAAATTACTATACGGGGATAATTTTCCGTGGGTATATGGAGGGCTACGGGCTTCCGGTGCTTTCGGGAGGACG
>CAMERU010000008.1 GCA_945935925.1 uncultured Clostridia bacterium
TTTGCATATAGTCCTTTATCATAAAGAAATACAGCAGCGTCTTTATCGCTTTTACGGAAGAGGAGGGAATGCCCTCTTTCTGCGCCTGCTCGTTCAGGTCTTTGAGGTTATAGAACTCCGTGCCCTCGGAAATGTTGTTAAGCAGGAAACGCTCCAAAGCGGCGAACCGTGCGAGAATGTTGGCGGATTTTCGCATGGTGTCGTTTCTGCGGATATAGGCGGTGAGGTCGTTCGCGTTTGCGAGAATACCGTTTTCGCGCATAGCGCCGATACAGAAAACCACGTCCTCCATGGGTATCCCGAGAATGTCGGAGAGGTGGTCAACGCGGCTCTCGGCTTCTTCGTTTCCCGCGTCGGCGCGGCTGCGCTCGGAGATCATGCTTTTGATTATTCTTGCGGCATTCTGTTTGTGCTTGTCGTCAAGCTTGTCGATCCCGTTTATCTTTTCCGCCGCCTCGGTGAAGCTCTTTGCATTTATGCTTGAAGCATATACGCGTGGCACGTTCTTCCCGCGTTTCAGATATCCCGCGGTTTCCAGCGCGTTTATCGCGTTTGTCACGCGGGTTTCGATTTCGTCCTGCTCGTCGTTCCAGCCCGCAATTCGCGCAAGCTCCAAAGCGGAGCGGGTGAACGTCATTCGATAGCGCGAGCATTCCTTGACCGCGCGCCAGATCTGGTTTATTTCCTTGATGGACAGCTTGCTCTGATTAAGCATCATAAAATGCCCGTCCAGATCCTCGTCCTTGAACAGCACATAGCATTCCGCCCGAATATCCTCGTCGCGCCCCGCTCTGCCTGCCTCCTGAACATAATCCTCCAGCGATGGCGAGATGTCGAAATGAACCACAAGACCCACGTCAGACTTATCGACGCCCATGCCGAAAGCCGAGGTCGCCACGATAACATTGACCTCGCCGTTCATGAATTTCTCTTGGTTCGCGACCTTCTCGCTCTTGTCCATTTTTCCGTTGAAGGGCAGCGCCATTATGCCGTCCGCAGAAAGCCTTTTTGCGAGAGAATAGGTTCTCCTGACCTTGGAAACATAGACGATCGAGGGGCAGTTTTTGGCGGTCAGCAGGTTTCTGAGCGCTAAGTATTTCTCCTCGTCGTTCTCCTTGTAAAGCACCTCGTAGCGCAGATTGTGCCGCGCCGCTCCCGAAGCGAAAAGCTCCATTTCTATTCCAAGTTTTCCGCGGAAATAATCACTGATGTCGCTGATTACCTTTTGCTTTGCGGTGGCGGTAAAGCAGGACACGGGGATAGGTTCGCTTAGGTTTTTCTTCTCCTGCAACTCGCGGATAAAGTCGCCTATGTACAGATAATCAACACGGAAATCCTGCCCCCACGCGGAAAAGCAATGCGCCTCGTCAATAACAAAGCGGGTTATGTGGCGGTTGAGCAGGAGATTTTCTATCGTCTTTGAGCGGAGCGATTCGGGTGAGATGTACAGCAGCGATGCCTGCCCGTTCTGAACGCGCTCTATTGCGCTCGCGCGCTCCACAGGGTCAAGCAGTCCGTTTATCGTCACCGCGTCGGCAATTCCTTTTTCCGCGAGGTTGTCCACTTGATCCTTCATCAGCGACTGGAGCGGCGAAATAACCACGGTAAGCCCGCGGCAAGTGTCCCCCGACATAAGCGCGGGTAGCTGGAATGTAACGGATTTTCCGCCGCCCGTCGGGAATACCGCGATAAGCGATTTGTTGTCCACAGCCGCCTGCGCCGCTCTTTCCTGAAGCGGCTCGCCGTCGTAGGTGCGGAAGCTGTCGTAGCCGAAATACTGCTTCAGCTTTGTGTGGATATTATGCTCCCGCTTACAGAAAGCGCAGTTGTTGCAGGGCGTTCCGCGCAGCGCTCGCATGACAAATTCCACCGCGGGAAAGTTGCGGTGTACCCAGTGCGGGATAATAGAATCCCTGTCGTCGGCGCTGATCAGCGCAAGGCAGTAGGCTAGCTCCACGGGGTAGCGGGAGATGAGCGACGACAAATCCGCGCTGCCGCAAATGCGCTCCGAAAAGCGCTCGCGGATAAGGCTTTCAGCGTCTGCCGCGCTGATGTAATCCACATAATCGAAAAAACCGATGTACTCGCGCTTTGTGCCAATCAGCGCAAAGAATACTGCTTTTAACTTTTCATCAAGCGCATTGAACGCTTCAACCTCGTCGAAGAACAGCTCCATGCACAAAGCTGCGTCGTTAGCCGGATCGTTAAGATGCTCGGTCTGGATTTTGTAGTCTTTCAGCAGATGGTGATACGGCTTTTTCGGAAACAACAGCGGCGATACGGTGAGCGTATCAATTGCTGTATATTCGCCCAATATCAGATGTCCGATATACTTCAAGTCATGTGCGATAAGATTATGTCCGCAGACATATTTGCAGCCGGATACAAATGCGGAAAATCTGCTGTGAGAGGACGTGTGTATTCTTCCGCCCTCGGTTGTGACCGCGCCGAGGTCGCAGATTTCGCCGCTGTGATTTATTTCGCTGTCGATAAATACTATTTTGCTCATAGCGCCACCGCCTGTTTCTTTGTGTCAATTTATTAAATTATAACATCTTATGCGAAAAAATGCAACATTTTTGTACAAGTTCGGGAATAAGCTCCGTCAGGCATATCGTGGAAAGATACGGCGGGAATTGCTCTTTTGTTCCCGTGTAAGTGATATCCACCGTGTCTGTGCTTATATATGAATAAAAATGAGCGCATTTTGCTGTGCGCTCATAGGGTTATTGTCAGTAAATTATTCGAACGACAAGATACCGGAGAGGCACATTGACCTCTCCGTGCAGCTTGTCGAAAAAATACTTTTTGCCCGCGCAGCGGGCATTTTAAATCCGTTTTTTGCCACGGGTCTCCCGGGGCAAAAAACACTTCTATCCGCGCAAGTGTGTCAGAAACGGCTACGCCTTATTCTCGGTATGGCGGCTATGCCGCCATACCGTGCGCGTGGCGCGGATGCTATCTGTCGGAAAAGTCTTTAGACTTTTTCGACAGACTGACCGGAGAGGCACATTGACCTCTCCGTGTTTCTCTTATCCCTGAAAATAGATATATTTAACCGGATATGAAATGCCCGAGAACAGGTCGCTCATCTTCACTCCGTCGATCCCGTTACAGCCCCCCGCGACTTCCATATTGTCATATGTCCAACCGCTTGAGGTTTTCCGGATGTATCTTCCGTAGCCGTTTTCTATACTGAATGAATTATTATATTTGACTCTCTTTGGCTCGCTGCCGTATTTGTCGGCAAGTTCTCTGTATGTCATTCCCAATTCGGAAATCACATCTTCGTTTATCCCGAGGTTATAATCGGGCGCTGTAATTCCGATTTCCTCCGTCCTTGTCCACTCGCCGCCGACTTTTTCGATAGTATAGGTTACCTGTGCTTCAGCGGTATCGTCCGCTGAATTGCCGAGCGTTGTGCTCAGCACCAGACGGTCTTGTTCTTTTGATATCAGCTTAACGGCGTAAAAATGATACCGGTCGTCGTGGAAAAGCGCTTTGCCGCTTGTTTTGTCAGTGTACTCAATATTCAGCAGCATTTCACGGTCAACGCCGTAATCGCGGGATATTTCAAGCAGCTCAAATATGCTGAGGTAATTATCCTCGGGCAGTTCCGCAGGCTCGGCGGATTTGCTGTAAACGGCGGGCTTGTGCGGTAACTCGTCGATATCATACAGCCAGCCGCTTCCATACCATTCGCTTTCCGCCATTTCGGGAGTAATACAGTTTATCTGACAATCCTCTATAAACGGCTCGCAGTACATTGTTCCGGGGTAGTTGATATCCAGCCAGAATAACTCGTATTCGGCGTTGCCATGAATTACAAAAGCGAGTACATTGTTGCTGACGATACAAAAATCCTTAAAACGAAATGCATTGTTCTGTGCAAAAAATGCCTGTTCCGTGTCATTGACAGCCAATTCTTTTACAAAGGTTTCGTCATTGCTTTCCCATGTACCGAAAAAGTATTTCCTGAAAAGCTCATAGTTATCGGATATCTCCCAATTGCCTGTGTCAACGCTGTATTTGCCTTGTTCGGATGTAACACAGCCCAACAGGTCAAGCGGACAGGTATTTTCGGCGGCAGAGATCGTCAGCCCGGAGTCATGGGTATTGCTTTCAACAAGGTCAAAACCCTTTGACGGGAATAATACAATTGCAATTGCAGATACTCCCGCGATCATGCCTGCGCCAGCCGTTACTCCCACAGTAGTGAGGGCAGTTTTTCTTCGGTGAAGTATTCGTTTCTGCTTTTCCAGCACGCTCTGCGCCATTTCATGACTTGTTTTCATACTCAAAACCCTCCTCCTGTAAAATCGTTTTCAGCCTTTGCCTTGCCCGAAAAAGAATATTGGTACCCTGCCTCTGCGTTTTTCCGATAACCGACGCAGCCTGTGCAATATTCATATCCTCAAAATACACCAGATAAACCATTTCACGCTGATTTTTCGGCAGGCTGTCTATGGCGGAATAAAGCTCGCGATAACACTCCCTGAGCAGCAAGCGCTGCTCGGGGCAGTCGGGCGCGCGCACCTCTTCCGCCTGCTCAAGCGGGAGGCTTTTGCGGAATAGGGCGCTTCGCATATAATTAAGCGCTTTGTTTCGCGCTATGGTATAAAGCCATGTCCTGAATTTTGCGTTTTCGGAAAACAGCGGCTTTTTCACCGCAAGGGTTGCAAAGGTATCCTAGGTAAGTTCTTCTGCAATGACCGCACTTTTTACATACTGCATAAGGAAGAATATCAGGCTGTCCTTGTACAGCCCGATAACCTGCTCCAGCCCATAATCGTCGCCGAGGAGAAATCTCCTGTAAGCGTCTGCGCCATAGTCCATACAGCCGCCCCCGCTCACATATTTACCCTTTCATCTGTTAAACACGCGGCAAAGCAAAAAGTACCGTTTTTAAGCTGAGGATAATACAACCCTTGAATACATAACAAACAAGCCTATTTCCCAAATCAGGAAATAAGCCCGTTTGTTATTTAATCAACCAACCATGTATTAAGCGTTTATCGCGCATTTGTCCGCCTGAATGCAAACCGAAATAATAACGCGGCAGACATTATTGTCAATGCTTATTTCAAACTGCCCGCTGTATTTTTCGGAGATATCCTTCAATATTTTCAATCCGTAGCCTCTGCTTTTAGAGGGGTCAAGCGTCTTCCTTCCGTTTTCGGCGGTGGGGTTTTCGGTGCTTATCACAATATGCCCCTGTTTATTTTGTGCGAAAAGCTTTATGTATCTTTCCCCATCGGGGAGCTTTTGGCTTGCATGGATCGCATTGTCCAGTAAATTTGAGAAAATGCTGCATAAATGCGCGGGTTCAATTACTCCTGCGTCGGATATGGTTATGTCCGCCTCAAAGCGGATCGCGTTTTGCTCGCTCTGCTGCTTTTTCTGCTGAATTACCGCGTTGATTATCGGTATAGAACAGTAGTTATACTAGACCGTTTCGTCCAGCGTTTTTTCTATGCCTTTTATGACTTTGTCGGCTTCCTCGTAATTCCGGGTATTAGCAAGCTGCTTTATGCTGACGAGCTGGTTCCTAATGTCATGGCGTATCTTTGCGATCTCGTAGCGCTTGCTTTCGATAAGGCGGTAGTGCTCCTGCTCGACATTGTAGGCGTATTCCATGCGCTCTATCTCCTGCTTGAGCTGCTTGTTTCTCCCTATATCAGCAAGATAGAACAGGAAAATAAAGTCAACAACGCCGAGAATAAGCATACCGAAAATTGTAATAGATATCGCAGGAAGACCGAACCATGACGCACTGGAAGAATTGCGATAAACCATACCGAGCATTACGACAGACTGCCCTATGGGAAACATAAGGTAAATGCTGTTTATTTTTTTCGTATTTCTCCTTGTTTACCAGTCTGTTCCACAGCTTATAGTATATGTATTTCAGCGGCAGTTCCATAAGGATGAATATAAGCGTTGTGATAATGCGGTTTGTGGTATAAACCTCGAGTTCCTGAACATTTAAAAAATCGGGATCTATCGCCAGTATCAAAAAGCAGAGCAATAAATCAAGTATAAAATCCAGCAGCTGATTTATTACGAAAAAAATAATTATCATCACCTTGCGCCCTTTAAGTAAAAACGGCGCTGCGAGTCGGGAGAGGGCGGAATTGTTTAGAGTGAAATCCCGATAAAAAGAACAGCCGCTTTTTGGGCGGCTGTTCCGTTTATCCGATAATTTCAGTGCTTAAACCTTGACCTTAACTACCTTTGTGAACGGGCTGTAAACCTTTGTTCCGTTAACAACGATATAGGAGCGAACCTTGAAGTAGTAGGTCTTGCCTGCGGTAAGACCCGTCTTCTTGTAGGAAAGGGTAGAACCGCTTGCTATTCTCTTTACGAGGGAGTACTTGCCGCCGCTCGATTTAGCCATGTAAACCTCATAGCCGGAAGCGCCTGCGGACTTAGACCACTTAACGGTAGCAACGCCCCTCTTGGACTTTGTTGCGGAAACGCTGGTGGGTGTGGGGGAGGTTACCTTTACGGAAGCAACTTTAGAAGTAGCGGACTCGATCTTCTTGCCGTCGGAGGTAACGTATGCAACGACCTTGTAGTAGTAGGTCTTGCCCTTTGTCAGACCCTTGTCGACATAGCTTGTCGTGAGGGCTGTGTCTATCTTCTTGTAGCCGCTGGACTTCTTGGTGGATCTGTAGATGTAGTAGCCTGCTGCGCCTGTGCTCTTCCAGCTGATGTCAACGGAGCTTGTGGACTTGGGCGTAACCTTAAGACCTGTGGGCGCGGAGGGAACTACCTTAACGGAAAGGGTGCCTGTTGTGCCGTTGATGCTTGTTGCGGTGATAGTCGCGGTACCTGCGGACTTAGCGGTCACGATACCATCTCTGCTTACGGTCGCAACGTTTGTGTTGGAGCTTGTCAGGGTGTAGATGTCGCCGAACTGGCAGCTTGCGGGCTTTGCATTAACGGAAACCGTCATCTTTGCGCCCTCGTTGAGGGAGGTCTTGCCGGTGATGGTCATGGAAGCAACTGCGTTGTAGGACTGCTTCTTACCGGTGTAGGTATCCCAGCTGGACGCATACTTTACAGCGTAATATACCTCGGGGATAGAGGAAACGTCGAACACGCCGGAGAGCTTGACATACTCACCGCCGAAGATAACTCTCTGGAGGTTTGTGCAGCCGTAAAATGCGTCGGTCTTTACCATATTTACAGAGGGGGAAACGTAAACTTCCTTGAGGTTAGTGCAGCCTCTGAAGGAGCCCTCGGAGATCGTCTTTACCTTATTGGGCAGGAAAACTGTTGTCAGCAGCGAGCAGCCTGTGAAAGCAGCCTCGTCGATCGTCTTGAGCTCGGCGGGGAAGCTGATGCTTGCAAGCTTTGTGCAGTTTGCGAATGCGTTGGAGCCGATGGACTTAACGCTTTCGGGGATAGTCACTGCGTTGAGGTTGCCGCAGTTGTTGAACGCGCTGGCGCCGATACCTGTTATGTAGGGGGGAAGCGTTACCGTTGCGAGCTTTGTGCAGCCGTCAAATATCTTTGCAGGGATCTCGGAAGCACGGCAGGTAAGGTCTGCGCTGATAAGCGAGGTGCAGTTCATGAACGCGCTCTCGCCGATTGTGGTTACGGAGTACGGAAGCTTGATTCCGGTAAGACCGATACAGCCGTAGAAAGCGTTGGCGCTTACGGTGGTAAGGGTGTCAGGGAGAGTTATTCTCGTAAGTGCGGTATAGTCGCTGAATACGCCGTTACCGAGCGCCTTGATACCCGAGGAGATCGTAACAGCGGTCACCTTGCGCTTGGAAGAGTTGTTGAAAAGTGCCGACACGGAATAAACGTTCTTTCCGTCTACCTTAGCGGGCACGGTAATATTTGTCGAGGTTCCGATGTAGCCGGTTATATCGACATTGCCGCCGACAACGGTGTACTGCCATTCTCCGTCGGTTTCCGCATAGGCTCTGTCGAAACAGAATACGCATGACAGCGCCGCTGCCATGACTACTGCCATTATTAATGACAGGATCTTGGTTGATTTTGCTCTTACCATAAATATCCTCCTTTTGTTGCTGCCAAATATTACTTCGGCATTTATTATATTTTACCACATTCCATTGCAAAATACAATATATAAGCATATACAAATTATTGCCCCCAAAACAGTGATTTTGACGGAAAATGTTATAAGGGGCAAACTATTCGCGGCGCGGCGGGTGACGTGAATCGCGAGCCGTTACGCCCGAAACAGTGAGCAGCCAGCTCAAAAATTACAAGCGCTGCTCTGAAAAGCTTGACAAAGTACCCCAACTATATTATAATGTCATTATGTCCAACGAAAGGAAATGATTTAATGCCGGTAAAAATAGCTGATGGGCTTCCCGCCCAGAGCACGCTTGAAAACGAGCACATATTTGTAATGACGGAGCACCGCGCTCTCCATCAGGATATACGCCCCCTGAAGATCGCGATACTTAACCTTATGCCAACCAAGATAACAACCGAAACGCAGATCCTCCGCTCACTGTCCAATTCGCCGCTTCAGATCGAGGTGACGCTTTTGCAGACCTCCACCTACACGGGCAAGAACACCCCTATGGAGCACCTCGGGCAGTTCTACAAGACTTTTGACGACGTTAAGGAGCTTAATTTCGACGGCTTCATCATCACGGGCGCGCCGGTAGAGCAGCTCGAGTTCGAGCAGGTCGAATACTGGGACGAGCTCTGCCGCATAATGGACTGGACAAAGACCCATGTGCATTCCACCTTTCACATTTGCTGGGCGGCTCAGGCGGCGCTTTATCACCACTACGGCGTCCCGAAATACCCGCTCGAAAAGAAGCTTTCGGGGGTATTCGTCCACCGTATGCTGACCCCGAAGTCGCGGCTTTTCCACGGCTTTGACAGCGAGTTCTGCGTTCCGCATTCGCGCCACACCGAGGTGCGCGCAGAGGATATACGGCGCGTTCCCGGGCTCAAAATAATGGCGGTGTCCGACGAGGCGGGGGTATATGCCGTCTGCACCGAGGACAGCAGGCAGTTCTTCATAACGGGTCACTCCGAATACGACGCGGAAACGCTTGACACCGAGTATCGCCGCGACCTTGCGAAAGGACTTTCCCCCGATATACCCAAGCATTATTACCCCGACGACGACCCGTCCAAGCTTCCCGTGCTGACATGGCGGGCGCATTCAACGCTGCTTTATACCAACTGGCTCAACTATTTTGTTTATCAGACCACTCCGTTTGATATTTCCGAGGCAGTCGACTGATATGCGGCGTTTTCCTGCAATGTGAATATTATGCCTTGATATTTGTGCGATTGCACAAAAAATCATTTTGATGTTGATTTATTTTTTGCAATATGCTATAATAACAATAGGATATACCGTATGGTAGTGAAAGGAGGATGGATCATGTCGGAAAACGTAGAAAACTTAAATCTTGCTCAGCCTGTCCATTCTATTGCGGAGCTTTCGGTAAACCCGAACAATACGACTGCGTTCATGTCGTTCACCCGTCCCGAAAACGGTGGTCTTGATATTACGTTCGAAAAGGCAATGGAAGCGCTTGGGGCGAAGAATATAACCTACGGCGTCCTTGAGGAGGATCTCCGCAGAGCTGTCGAGGAGAAGCGCTACGGCGAGAATATCTGCGCGGCGCGGTGGACTCCTCCCGTTGACGGCGTTGACGGAAAGGTGACATATCATTTTGACACCAGAACGGTTATCGCCCCCGTCGAGGACGAGCATGGTGTTGTCGACTACAAAAATCTCGGCATTGTCCGCAATATTACGGCGGGCACGCCTATCGCTACCATAACCATGCCCACCGAGGGCAAGCCGGGGTGCGACATAACGGGACGCGTCGTTCCTCAGAAAAAGGGCGTTCCCGCCAACATAAGGGCGGGCGCGGGCACGTCGCTCATCAACGACGGAACCGAGCTCATAGCGGCTATCGACGGCAATCTGCGCTATTTGAACGGCGCTTTTTCTGTCGAGGAAAAGCTTGTCATTAACGGCGATGTTGACGTGTCGAGCGGTAATATCGACTTTATCGGCAGCGTTACGGTACGCGGAAGCGTTTTTGAGGGCTTTTCGGTGACCTCCAAAAAGGATATCACCGTGAACGGCTCCTGCAACGGCGCGACACTTACCGCGCAGGGCAGCATAAGCGTCCGCATAGGCAGTATCAACTCAACGATAAACGCGGGCGGGAAGGTGGTTCTCGGCTTCTGCGAGAACAGCCGTATCACCGCGGGGGGCGACATTGAAAGTCAGTCCTTCGTCGGGGGAGAGGTGTTCGCGGGGAACGATATCCGCGCGGTCGGAAAGGGCGTTATGGTCGGCGGCAAGTACACCGCGCTGAACAACATCGACGCGATGACGATAGGCTCGGAGAATTACACCCGAACCATGCTTATACTCGGAAATAACGCGGTGCTTTTTGAGGAGCGCGAGGATCTGAAGCGTTCGGTAAAGGAACTTGAGGACAAGGCGGAGCAGCTCGGCATGATACTCAATTCGCTGAACGAAATGCAGAAGGTGTCGAAGCTTACGCCCGAGCGCGAGCAGATGAAGGCGGATGCGCTCAGAAACCGCCTTAAAATGCAGGCGGAGGTGCGGAAAGCGCAGGCGCGTATCGACGAGATAAACACTGCTCTCGAGCTCGCGCAGAACCTTTACATATCCTGCCGTAAAACGCTCTACCCGGGCGTTACCCTCAGGATAAACTCAAGCATAATGCAGGTCAACTCGATGAACTGCTGCTGCCGCGCGGCGGTTGTCGGCGGGGATATCGTGATAAAGCCGCTTTGATGCTGTAATTTTGATAGAATAAGGCGCCGTGCTTGTGCACAGCGCCTTTTGATTTTATGTGGTTAACGGCTCAATCGGTATAAGCGAAGCCCATGACCCCAAAATAATGCTTACCCCCCGCGGGAACGACAATGCTTACGGTGTGCTCCGCGCTTTCGTCATTGTCGATTATCATCTGCGTAACGGGGTTGCTCCAGCCGTCGGAGCGGTTGGAGGAAACCGTGCAGGTCTTTACGCCGTCGATGTATATGTCCGCGTCGGCGTAGAGCTTGCTGTTGTTCGCCTTGTAGATCATTTCGAGAGTGCTGCATTTCAGTGTGAAGGTCATGCTTGCCTCTTCCTCGCCCTTGTAGCTCCAGCCGTTCGGGAAATATTCATGTCCCGAGGTGGGCTGCATTTTATCAAGCGCGATATCGGGCGCATTCTCATAACCGCCGTCGAAATAGTGCATATTCATGTAACGGTCGCTGAAAACAGGCTCGGGGAGCTCCTTGTCGACTGTTCCGCAGTTACCGTCGATACCCGCGATGACCTGCTCGAAATAATGCGTAACGAAATCGGTGACCATAATGTGCCCCGCCTCGTTGGGGTGGCTTTCGTCGTCGGAGTAGTCCTGCCATGTCATTCTTCCCTCCGCGAACTCAACGCCGAGGGAGTTCGGCTCGCTTATCATGGGCAGCCCGTACTGCTCGCCGACCTTGCTCATGTGCTCCTGACAGGTGTGCCCGCTCTCGATGACCGTGAACAGTAGCACGACCGCGATATCCTTTTCCTGCGTGAGAAGCGTGCGGACAAGGCTGTCGTAGGCGGTCTGATACTCGCTGCTCTTTCCGTCGTTGACGGCAAATTCAACGAAAACGACGTCGGGGTCATATGCGAGCACGTCGCGTTCAAGGCGCGCGTTTCCGAGGATAGAGGGCGTTCCGCTTATGCCCGCGTTGACGTAGTTCACCGTCGCTTCGGGGAACTGCCCGCGCAGCCATTCCGTCGAGCGGTAAGCCCAGCATTTCTCGGGCTCGGCGGGCGCGACGGTCATTCCGTAGGTTATCGAGCCGCCGATATACGCGACGGTTATTTCTCCGCCGTCACGCGCTTTTTTCAGCACGTTCGCCATGCGTGTCATATCGCCCGTTGTCATCAGCGAGCGTTCCACCATGAGGTCGTATATTTCCTCCTCCGAAAGGGAAGAGTAGTCGGGGGTGTTTTCGGCTGTTTCGGGGTCACTTTCGGTTTTTTCGGGCGCGCTTTCGTCTGTTTCGGGGGCAGCGGCACTGCTGTCGGCAGCGCTCGTTCCGGCGGAGGCAGGCGCATTCGCGTCGGAGCAGCCTGCGGCAAGAACAACGGAGGCTGCGAGAATAACGGATAACAGTTTTTTCATGAGATCGCTCCTTATATTTTTTCGGTTCATGTCGGGATTGTAGCATATTTCCGCCGCGTTGTAAAGCGGTTAGTTGCGTTATAAGGTGATTTTTGTGAATATTGACTTAATAAACTACTGTACCATATGCATAATCAATAATTAAATATTAGGTTAATAGCTTAAAACCGCAGCCTGTCGATCACCCCTGCGGAGAGCTCCGAAATTATTCCGCAGACCTCACATTCGTTCTCGTCGGAGCATTCTGCGGCGGTATGGAACATTCCCCGAATGAGGAACGACAGGATAATATCGTTGCTTTCGGTGCGGAACTGCGGGCGCTTTTCATATATCATCGCTTTGATCCGCCGCTCAATTTTCGGGGCGTAAAATGCGCTTCTGCTGCCCGAAAAGATGACTCTCAGCCGCTGTCGGTCGTTCAGGAACAGCGCGAAAAGGCTGTCCGCACATTCGCGGGGCGAGTAAAAGAAGTTGTCCGCCGCTCCTGCGAGAAGCTCGTCGATGACCGAGTCCTCTACCTCCTCGGAAAGCTCGTAAATGTCGGAGTAGTGCAGGTAGAACGTCGCCTTGTTGATGCCCGCCTGCCGCGCAAGCTCAGTAACTGTTATCTTCTCGATCGGCTTTTTTCTGCGAAGCCCGATGAAAGCTTCCTTTATAGCCGATTTTGTTCGCTGTATCCTGAGATCCATAATTGCTCCTTTAAGCGCGGGGCGCCTTTTTTATATCAAGTGCTGCGAAGCAGCTTCTTTTTTGCCTTATCGAAGTACATAAGCTTGTCGGCGCGCTTCACGAGCTCGTCGAAGTTTATTTCCTCCATGATACTGCATTCGTATATACCGACGCTCGCGGAAACTTTGTAGGGTTTTCCGGAAGAGGCATTGCGCTCCTCGAAGAACTTTTCAAAATCCGCCTTGACCTTCTTTTCGTCGAGCGTGCCGAAATAAACGGCGAGCATTTCATCGCCGCCGAACCTCACGCAGAGCGTGTCCTCGGGGCAGCATTGACGCATTGCGTCGGCGGCAGTCTTTAACGCAAAATCGCCCTCGTCGTGACCGTAGCTGTCGTTGATCTTTTTCAGCCCGTCAAGGTCTGCCATGATAACGGTCATCTTATTGATACCCGGCGTGCCTGCCGTTGTCCTGCGGCGGTATTCGCGGATAAAGCCGCTCCTGTTGTAAAGCGAGGTGAGAGCGTCCAGACGGTACATCTCCTCGATCTGATTCATGAGGTAGCGGTGGTAGCGCATATTCCTGAATCCGCTTATAGCGTTGTTGAGCGCGCTTACCGTCTGCTCGGCTTTAACATAATTCACGATCTCATAGTTGTGGAAATGGAAGCAGCAGTATCCGAGCGGTATTTCCGTCAGGTTAAGACCGCAGAATATTATCGGCGTGTCATGAGAGTTCAGCATTTCTTCAAAATCGGGCAGATAGTCCGCCGTGCGGAAGGAAACAAGCCCGTTTTTCCTGTGGCAGTCCGTTTCGAGAAATTCCAATACAGTTTCGCCGTAGCCCGCCGTTCCGCCCGATACGGGGTCGATCGAGGGGTCGATACATTCGCTTTTAAGCACGCAGTTCATGTCGTACAGATCGTAGCTCTTCAGCAGCTCGGCGGCTTCGTTTACCGTTTTGCAGGTAAGTATGCGGGAGGACATCTGATACATCTGCCGCTCCTCGCTGCGGAAGCGGTAGAAGCGGTTGCTGATATCGCTTATGTTGTCTGCGGCGTTAAGCGGGGCGTCCTTTGAGCAGCCGCAGCTTTCCGAAAGAATGAGCGTAGGCGTGATGAGGGTGGTTTCGGGGACAGGCTCGCCGTCAAGCATTGACTTCAGAATATCGGCGGTCTTTTTCGCCATTTTTTCGTAGCTGCACATACAGGAGGTTATCCGGGGAACGGAATATTTTATGTCCTCAATGCCGTCGAAGCCCGTCACTATCACGTCGTCGGGGACGCGCACGCCGTTTTCAATAAGCGTATTTGTCACCGCGATAGCCATTGCGTCGTTGGCGCAGATGACAGCCTCGGGAAGCTCAGGTCTTTTCAGCAGCTCCTCTGTCGCCAGCTGTGCGGGTTCCGCCCAGAAGTCGCCGTAGCTTATCATGCTGTCGTCGACGCTTATGCCGCGCGACTTGCATATATCCATGAAAACGTTTTTTCTCGATTCGGAAAAATCATTCCCTTTCATTCCCGCCATAAAATGCGGACGCTTAACGCCGTGAACGTCGAGAACGTGCTCCACGGTAAGTCGGAAGCCCTTTTCGAAGTTAAATTCCGCGTTCACCGTGCCCTCGTGCTTCTGCCCGAGGACAATGCAGGGTATATTGTGCGCATTTGCCTTTTCTATGATCTCGTTTATGACATAAGCGGCTTTTATACGTTCTTCAAAAATTATCACCGCGTCTGTGGTATCGTAGTTTATCAGGTCAAATATCGCCGCTTCGCCGTGCTGCGTGGGGGAGTCAAAGTATAGGTCGGACGTTGCGGTGAACACAAGGAGCCTGCAATCGTCCGAGGAAATATATTTGTTAAGGGAAACTATGTATTGGTGACATTGCTGTTCGGATATGGTAGGGCAGCAGAGTGCGACGATTTTTTTACCGTTGATCATTTCCGGGCTCCTTTCCGGGGACACGCTGATTAAAGCGCAGCGTACCAAATTCAGCCGCGTGAGTATGCGGGTTTGAGCGGGGCGAATTTGGTTTGATCGGCGTTTCCCTGGGTACTTATATTTATTATAGCATATATTCCTTGTTTTTTCAAGTGAAAATGACGTTATCACGGGAAAATATTGACATTGACCGTTAACGCGCAGCTGCCCGAACCGACAATAATTCTCCCGACAAACGTTTTTTGAGAGATGTTTTTGTTGTACCAAACCGAAAATCTGCGGCGCGATCTGACGACAATAATTATGCAGTGTTGCTCTTGAATTTTTCGTTGGATAGTGATATACTGTATAGTGTATAAATATAAATTAATGCGTGATATGCGGCGAATATTGTCGGCACAGCGCCGCAGGTCATGAAACACGAGTTAAAAGGAGAATATATTATGTGTGGTATTGTCGGTTACATAGGGCGGCGCGACTGCACCGAGGTGCTCATGGACGGGCTGGGAAAGCTTGAATACAGAGGCTATGACAGCGCGGGGATAGCAGTCTTTGAAAACAACGTCATCAGGACGGTCAAGACGCGCGGAAAGCTTGTTGAAATGCAGAAGAAGCTTAATGAAGAGGGCAGCCCCGTAGGACACTGCGGCATCGGTCACACCCGCTGGGCGACGCACGGAGAGCCCTCCGACGTCAATTCCCACCCGCACAGCAACGGCAGGGTAACTATCGTACACAACGGAATTATCGAGAACTACATACAGCTCAAGGAATTTCTCACCGAAAAAGGCTATACCTTCCTGTCGCAGACGGACAGCGAGGTCGTTGCCTGCCTGCTTGACTATTACTATTCCGAGCGCAACCCGCTCAAGGCGATAATGGAAACGGTGAAGGAACTCGAGGGCAGCTATGCGCTCGGTATCCTGTTCAGGGATTTCCCCGACAGGGTTTACGCTACCCGAAAGGGAAGCCCGCTCATCGTCGGGCTTGGCGAGGACGAGAGCTTTATCGCCTCGGATATTCCCGCATTCCTGAAATACACGAAGAATTACGTCCTCCCCGAGGACGACGAGATAGTCTGCATGGACGAAAACGGCGTGCAGTTTTTTGACGTTCACGGGCTGCCTGTCGAAAAGGAAGCAAGCGTTGCGGAATGGGACGTTGAGAGCGCGCAGAAGTGCGGCTACCCCCATTTCATGATCAAGGAGATACACGAGCAGCCGGACGTTGTACGCAAGACCGTTGACAGCCTTGTGCGGGACGGCGTTCCCGATTTTTCGGACGTGGGACTTACCGATGAAATGCTTGCGGGTTTCGGGCGGATTTTCATCGTTGCCTGCGGAACGGCAATGCACGCGGGGATAGTCGCGCGGTACGCCATAGAAAAGCTTGCGCGCGTGCCCGTTACCGTCGAGGTCGCGAGCGAGTTCAGGTACATGGACCCGATAGTAGGGGAGGGCGACCTTGTTATCGTCGTGTCGCAGTCGGGCGAAACGGCGGACACAAAGGCGGCGCTCGAGCTTTCAAAGGAGCGCGGCGCTAAAACCCTTGCTGTTGTCAACGTCAAATACAGCGCCATTGCCCGCGAGGCGGATATGTTCATTCACACGCTCGCAGGTCCCGAGATAGCTGTTGCCTCGACAAAGGCGTACACGGTTCAGATAGCGGCGCTGTATCTCATAGCGTTCAGGACGGCATTCGCGCGGGGGAAGATAAGCCTTGACGAGCTGAAGCGGCTCACCGCGCAGCTTTACGGCGCGTCGCAGGCAATACGGGACATAATCGACCGCAAGGAGGAGTGCCAGTTCATCGCCTCCAAGCTTGTAAATGTTGAAAATCTCTTCTTTATCGGCAGAAGCTTTGACTACGCGCTGTCGCTCGAGGGCTCGCTCAAGCTCAAGGAGATAACCTATATTCACTCCGAGGCGTATGCCGCGGGTGAACTCAAGCACGGCACGATATCTCTCATAGATGACAGAGTGCCCGTTATCACCGTCGCGACGCAGGCGGACATTCTCGCCAAGACGATAAGCAACATGGAGGAGGTCAAGGCGCGCGGCGCAACGGTCATCGCCCTCTGCCGCAAGGGGACGGAATTCAGCGAGGGTACTGTGGATATGCGCTTTGACATCGACGCGCAGCTTGACGATATGCTTATTCCGCTGCCGACTGTTTGTGCGCTTCAGCTTATCGCTTATTACACCTCCGTGCTCAGGGGAATTGACCCCGACAAGCCGAGAAACCTTGCCAAGGCGGTAACGACGGAGTAAATCGGGCGGCTTGAATACCGCGGGAGCGCCGTTTGCGCGCATTGGTCACGCGGGGATAATGATTTGAGGAATTTGATTTGAAGAATAAATGGACAACTGCGGCGGTGGTGCTGGTTGCGCTTTCGCTGACCGCCTGCTCGGGCAATTCGGGGTCAATGGGCGCGTCGGATATTGCAGGCGCATCGGGCGTTTCGGAAACGACTGACAGCGAAATGACGGGCAGCGGGGCTGACGCTACGCCGACCGCGGAGGAAACGGGCGGCGGTACAAATGAAGCGGAAACGGGTGCTCCCGACACAAATGACATTACCGACACTGCCGATACTACCGCCGTTGAAAACGACCCCGATTACTGCGCGCAGCTTGTTTCGGTGAGCGCGGTCACGGGCGGCGGTCATAACCTGGAATATACCATTGACGAGGAAAACGCCTGTGCATACGTTTCGGTGACATACAGCACGGATTACGTCCCCGACAGTGCGCTTGCCGATTCGGTAATATCCGCGAGCGCGCAGGGCGGCGTGTGCCGCTTCGGCTCGGCAGAGGGGAATGCCCACGCTGACCTCACGCGGACGCAGAGACTGACCGTTACGGACGAAAACGGCGCGAAAAAGACCTATTCCATTATTACAAAGCGCACCGAGGGGCTGCTTCCCGTTGTGAATATCACGCTCGACGATGGGAAAGCTATTACCGATATACAGCGCGACGACACCATCGGAATGACTGTTTCGATAGACTGCTCGAAAGCGCCCGAATACCCGGCGGGACTGCCCGAAATGAGCGGGAAGATAAGGGGGCGCGGCAATTCAACATGGAAATGGGAAAAGAAGCCGTATAAGATAAAGCTGTCCGAAAAGGCAGAGGTGCTCGGGCTCGCCGCCAATAAGGACTGGATACTGCTCGCGAATTACGCGGACAAGTCCCTCATGCGCGACAGTGTTGCCTATGATATGGCGCGGGAGCTTGACTTCATCTGGACGCCCTCGCAGTACCCCGTTGACCTGTTTATCAACGGCGAGTATCAGGGGGTATATTCCATCGGCGAGAGCATGGAGGTCGGTAAGAACCGCGTGAATATAACCGAGCAGTCGGACGACTCGGCGGAATGCGGCTTTCTCCTTGAGGTCGGCGGCGCGGACAGTGCGACTGCCGTTGAGGGCACCGACTACTTCCACACAGACTCCGAAATGCTGAATTTCGTGACGTTCATCTACCCGAAGCCCGAAAACATGACGGCGGAGCAGCGCGAGGAGATAATCGGGCTGTTCAACAAGGCGGACGCCGCGATAGTGTCGGGCAGTGACATAAGCGAGTTTATCGACATAGACAGCTTTGTCGATTGGGTGATAATTCAGGAGCTGACCAACAACACCGACAGCGCGTTCCGCAGGAGCGTATTTTTCACCTGCGACGTCGGCGGGAAGATAAAAATGGGACCGGTGTGGGATTTTGACCTTGCTTTCGGGAATTATGTCGTGGACAACTCCTCCTACAACTCATGGACGATAATCGGGAGCGACAGCGAGGGCGCGTTCGTTGAGCCGTCGTGGGGGAATTACCTCATGCAGAACAAGGAGTTCAGGGCGCGGCTGCGGGAGCGCTGGGGCGAAGTCCGCGACAGGCTCCTTTCTGCCGCTATGACGAGCATTGACAGCTATTACGCGAAAATTTATCCCTCGCAGGAGGAGAATTTCAACGTATGGCGTATCTGGGACGAAAAGCCCGGCTATTCCTCATGGGCGAATTACGCGGCGAATACCTATGAGCTTCAGGCGGAGTATTTGAAGAATTTCCTGAACAAGCGCGCCGCTTGGATAGACGAGAACGTTTAGGGACAAAATGAAATTTACGGAAAGACGGGAATTTATGGGCGGGCTGTTTATGTATTATTGCCATAAATGCCTTTTTCTGTCTTGACTTTTTGTGTGTAATGTGTTATAATTCTTTTGCTGCATTGGAAATGTGCAGTACACTTGAACGAAAAAGGTGATAATCAAAGTGAAAACGATATATGTAGACAACGCTGCTACCACGAAAATGAGCAAGGCGGCTGTCGAGGCAATGCTCCCGTATCTCGAGGATAATTACGGCAACCCGTCCTCTCTGCATACAGTGGGGCAGCTGGCTGCAGAAGCGCTTTTTGAGGCGCGAAAGACCGTTGCGGAGTGTATCGGTGCAGACCCGCGCGAGATATATTTCACGTCGGGCGGCTCCGAGAGCGATAATCAGGCGCTGCTGTCCGCTGCCGAAAGCGGCGCGCGCAAGGGAAAGAAGCACATTATCTCCGATAAGATAGAACACCATGCTATCCTCCATTCGCTTAATAGGCTGGAGAAGCTGGGGTATGAGGTGACGCTGCTTGACGTCGACGGCGAGGGCAATGTCGACCCCGAGAGCGTACGCGCGGCAATACGCCCCGATACCTGCCTTGTGACTATCATGGCGGCAAACAACGAGATAGGCACAATAATGCCTATAAAGGAAATTGCGGAGATATGCCGCGAAAAGGGCGTTATCTTCCATACCGACGCGGTTCAGGCGGCGGGTCATATCCCGCTTGACGTTAAGGAGATCGGCTGCGATATGCTGTCAGTGTCCGCTCATAAATTCCACGGTCCCAAGGGCGTCGGCGCGCTTTATGTACGCAAGGGTATCGTTCTCTCGAACCTCATCGAGGGCGGCGCTCAGGAGCGCGGAAAGCGCGCGGGAACGGAGAATATCGCGGGCATATGCGCAATGGCTGCCGCGCTTAAAGAAGCGACGGAAAATCTCCCCGCGAACATGAAAAAGCTCACCGAAATGCGTGACAGGCTTATCGAGGGTCTTTCGGAAATACCTCATTCGGTGCTTAACGGAAGCCGCACATCAAGGCTCCCCGGAAATGTGAATATGTGCTTTGAGGGTATCGAGGGCGAGAGCCTGCTGCTGCTGCTTGACGCAAAGGGAATATGCGCGTCGTCCGGCTCCGCCTGCACGAGCGGCTCGCTTGACCCGAGCCACGTTCTTCTTGCGATCGGCAGACCGCACGAGGTCGCTCACGGTTCGCTCAGGCTGTCCCTTTCGGAGTACAACACTCCCGAGGAAATGGAGTATATAATCAAGCAGGTGCCCGAGGTAGTGGCATATCTTAGACGGATCTCGCCCGTTTGGCAGGATCTTCAGGAAGGAAAGAGAAAATATGTTATACAGTGAAAAGGTAATGGATCACTTCACCAACCCGCGCAATGTCGGAACGATTGAGAACGCCGACGGAATAGGCGAGGTAGGCAACGCGAAGTGCGGCGACATCATGAAGATATTCCTCAAGATAAAAGACGGTATCATTGAGGACGTCAAGTTCAGCACATTCGGCTGCGGCTCCGCTATTGCAAGCAGCAGCATGGCTACCGAGATGATAAAGGGCAAGCCGCTGTCGCAGGCGCTTGAGCTGACTAACAAGGCTGTTGTTGAGGCACTGGACGGTCTGCCCGCGCACAAGATACACTGCTCCGTTCTCGCGGAGGAGGCTGTCAAGGCAGCGATAAAGGACTACTATGACAAGAACGGCATCGAATACGACGCCGAGCTTTTCAAGGACGCCCACGACTGCGAGCACTGCCACTGATCGGTACGATAACGAGATGACATAATAACTATCCCCGACGATGTTTTTCACCGTCGGGGATTTTTATGCTGCCGGCAGATAAAATGCGCCGCCCGGCGTGAGAAATCGGCAGGGCGGCGCAGATATTGTGAATTACAAAAGATCAGCCTATTCCGGAAACAAGCTTCTTCTCCATTTCGGAGCGGTCGATGCTGTATTCGAGCGCGGTTTCGTAGGAGATCTCTCCGGACTTGTAAAGCCTTGCGAGGCTTTCCGTGAGCGTCTGCATACCTATCTTGGAAGCGCCCTGCATGGTGGATTCCATCTGCTGGATCTTGCAGGAGCGGATAAGGTTCTTTACCGCGTCTGTTCCGAGGAGGACTTCAACGGCGGCAACTCTGCTCTTTCTGTCCGCGCTGGGAACGAGCGTCTGCGCGATAATGCCCTGAAGCATATTTGCGAGCTGGTTGCGCACCTGATCCTGAGCGTGGGTGGGGCAGGCGTCGATTATACGGTCGATGGTCTGCGCCGCAGAGGAGGTGTGGAGCGTGCCGAAAACGAGGTGTCCCGTTTCTGCCGCGGTCATTGCGAGGGATATTGTTTCATAGTCACGCATTTCGCCGATGAGGATAACGTCGGGGTCTTCGCGGAGCGCACTGCGCAGCGCATAGCTGAACGAGGGAACATCGCGCCCGAGCTCGCGCTGGTGGATAGTCGCCTTTTCCTGCTTGTAGCGGTACTCGATAGGATCCTCTATCGTAATGACATGGCAGGCGCGGGTCTTGTTGATATGCTCTATCATTGCGGCGAGGGTGGTGGACTTTCCGGCACCTGTGGGTCCCGTTACAAGCACCATTCCGCGGCGCTTTTTCGCAAGCTCAAGCAGAACGGGCGGCATTTTCAGTTCCTCAAGGGTGGGGATAGTCGCGTTGAGCAGACGGATACAGCAGGCAAGCTTTCCGCCCTGACGGAAAACGTTGACTCTCTGGCGGGCGCCGTTCTTCAGCTCAAAGCTGAAGTCGATGTCGTTGCCCTCGGTGAGCTGCTTTTCCTGCTCGGCAGTAAGGATCGAAAGTATCGTTCTGTTAACGACCTGGTCGGAAAGCTCTGTGTACTTGCGGAGCTCGCCGTTTACGCGCACTACGGTAGGCGCACCGACAGTGAGGTGGATATCCGAGGCATTCATTTCTCTTGCCTGCATAATAAAATCTTCAAACGTCATCTGTGGTTAGATCCTTTCTAAATTATTTTATCTTAAACTGAATACCGCTGGCGGAGAAATAAACCTCGTCGGAGCTGTTTGCGATACGCTGGTTTACATTTCCGAGGATTTCCCTGAACAGCGCCTGCGAGCGGTTTTCGGGAGTTACCGAGAAACCTGTTTCAAGCGTTATGATGATCATGCTGCCCTCGTTGTTATCCACCGCCTCGCGCAGCGCGGTGATGTCGTCGATAACGCGGCGCTCGACAGCCTTTCTTCCCTCCTCGTCGGGGAGCGCGCCGTCGGGGTACATCTGGTTCATTATGCTCGAGGTATAGGAGCTGAGGCTGTCGAAAATAACGAACTTATGATCGGTCACCAATGACGCGGGGTCATGGTCTGCCCCCGTCACGATGTCCCATTCTACACAGTTCTTCTTGTTTGAGTATTCAATGCGGTTGAGCGTATCGTGATCGACCTCTCCGCCCGCTTTGAGATACAGTACATAATCACAGGCGGAAAAGAAGGTAGTCGCCCAACGGGATTTCCCGCTGGCAGCTCCGCCTGTGATGAAGATAGATCTGGACATTTGATTTCATTCCTTTCCAAAACATCGGGCAATGCCTATTTATTGTATTTTATCACAAATTTTCCGCTTTGTAAACCGATTTGTTAAATTTCATCATTTTTTATTAATATGAGGTATCCAATATGTGAAAAGTGACAAAGTTATATAAAACCTATCGGAATGGTAAGCTAATACCTTGACAACGCGCCTTTTTTTGTATATAATCATGATTGTCGGAGCCAATGCTCCCATAATACCGAACCCCATGCCGCCCCGCATTGTACGGCGCAAAATAACACCGGAGGAACATAATATGCCGCAGCTTTCAAAGAGAACAGTTGATTTTACAGATTCCGTTATACGCAGAATGACCCGTATTTCCAACCGATACGGAGCTGTCAATCTGTCGCAGGGCTTTCCCGATTTCGAGCCTCCGAAGGAGATAACCGACCGCCTTGCGCAGGTGTGCAGCGAAGATTTCCACCAATACGCGGTTACATGGGGCGCGCAGAATTTCCGCGAGGCTGTCGCGCGCAAGCAGTCGCGGCTGATGGGATTTGACATCGATCCCAACGAGAATGTCGTTGTGACCTGTGGCAGCACCGAGGCGATGATGGCGGCTATGCTTTCCGTGACCGACCCGGGCGACAAGGTTATAGTTTTCTCGCCGTTTTACGAGAATTACGGCGCCGACGCGATCCTTTCCGGAGCGGAGCCGATCTACGTCCCGCTGAAGCCGCCGACGTTCACGTTTGACGCCGACGTGCTTGAGGAAGCGTTCAGGCAGCGCCCGAAGGCGCTTATACTCTGCAACCCCTCCAACCCCTGCGGAAAGGTTTTCACCTATGACGAGCTGAAGATCATCGCCGATCTTGCTGAAAAATACGACACATTTGTAATAACCGACGAGGTGTACGAGCATATCGTATATGACCCTCACAGGCATATATATTTCGCAGGGCTGCCGAAAATGCGCGAACGGACGATATCCTGCTCCTCGCTCTCCAAGACCTATTCAATAACGGGCTGGCGGCTGGGGTACGTCATTGCGGGGGCTGACATCATCGACAGGGTGAAAAAGGTGCATGATTTCCTCACGGTGGGAGCTGCTGCGCCGCTTCAGGAGGCGGCAGTTGTCGGTCTTAATTTCGGGGAGGATTATTATAAGGGGCTTCAGGCGCATTACACGCATATGCGCGGACTGTTCCTCGATGGGCTTGACCGCATAGGGATAAGCCATACCGTGCCCGAGGGCGCATATTATGTCCTTGCGGACATAAGCGAGTTCGGCTACGAGAGCGACCTTGAGTTTTGCGAGCGGCTTGCCGAATATGTGGGGGTAGGCGCTGTCCCCGGGTCAAGCTTTTTCAGAGAGCCCGAGAACCGTTATATCCGCCTGCATTTCGCGAAGCGCGACGAAACGCTTAACGAGGCGCTTAACAGGCTTAGCGATATCCGCAGGAAAATGCCGAAACCGTGATAAAAAATCCGCGCACCGTAAAAAGTGCGCGGATAATTTTTTGACAGGTGATATGCCGGAGAGGATCAATAATTCTCCGCGCTGATCTCGAAGTAGCTCTGCGGGTGATTGCATACGGGGCAGACGTCGGGAGCCTTAGTGCCGACGACGATGTGACCGCAGTTGCGGCACTCCCATACCTTGACCTCGCTCTTCTCGAAAACGGCGGCGGTCTCGACGTTCTTCAGCAGTGCGCGGTAACGCTCCTCATGGTGCTTTTCGATAGCAGCGACCATGCGGAATTTCTTCGCGAGCTCGGGGAAGCCCTCCTCCTCGGCGGTCTTTGCGAAGCCCTCGTACATATCGGTCCACTCAAAATTCTCGCCGTCTGCGGCAGCGGCAAGGTTAGCCGCGGTATCGCCGATACCGTTGAGCTCCTTGAACCACATCTTTGCGTGCTCTTTCTCGTTGTCAGCCGTCTTGAGGAAAAGCGCTGCGATCTGCTCGAAGCCCTGCTTCTTTGCGACGGAAGCGAAATAGGTGTACTTGTTGCGCGCGCCCGATTCGCCGTCGAAAGCCGCCATGAGATTTTTCTCGGTCTGTGTGCCTGCGTATTTGTTTGCCATGGTTTTGTCCTCCGTTAAAATAATTTTGTTACTATTATGATATCATTTTTTGGGGATTATGTCAAGAGGAATTTTCGCTTTCGGAGGAATGACCCGCGCGAAGGTGAGGGAAGGGCTGCCCTTTACAAATCCTTGTGATTGTGCTAAAATCATATAAAAGGGGGCGATGACAACGGAACGATCTCTGACCGACAGGATATACATACCGCCGCGGCTTTACAGGCGGTTTTCCGAGATATACTCCGACAAGGGCACGTTTATCGCCGCGCCGCCCGGCTATGGCAAAAGCGCCATGATCACTGAATTTGTCGCGCGTTCCCGCCGCAGCGGGATATCCTGCCGATTTGTGCGCAGCGCCGACAGCGTTGGCGACTGCGCCGCGCGGGTATTCGGGCTGCTTCTCGGGCGCAGAGCGTTCCCGCCCGAAACGGACGACGAATTTTACCTGCTCGGGGAAGAACTGAAAAAAGCGTCCTTGGGTGAACTGCTTGTTGTTGTCGACTGCCCGTTCAGCGCTTTGGCGCTGATTGAAAACCTGCGCACCGCCGAGCTGCTCATGCAGTTCTGCACGGCGCGGTTCGTGATTATTTCCGACAAGGCGACCGACACCCACTTTTCAGCCGCCGAGGCGCTCGGAATGTCCGTTATAACGGAAAAGGATCTCTTGTTCACGCGGGAGGAAACCGAACAATGCTTTGATTACTGCGGGGTGAAATGCCGCGATATCGATAGGATCTACGCCGTTGCGGGCGGGCAGCCCATGCGCACAAAGCTGTGCATAAAGCTTGAGGATGCGGGAGTTGCCCCCGAAAACGGCGATAATGCCGCCCTGCTCGGGCAGTATGCCGCAGCGGCGTTGTCGCAAAGCGAGCTCGGCGTTCTTATGAGTCTTGCGCCGCTGAATAAGGTCAGCGAGGAATATCTGCTCTCGCTCAGGGAGTCGGAGCGTGTTTCGGAGTATTTCGGGGGCGATACGTTTGAATACGGGAACGTCTGCCGTATAATAAAGGCGCTCGGGAGCAGCCTTGGCTTGTGCGGTATCGACATGAAAACGCGCGCCGTTTCGTTCCACCCGCACCTTAAAGATTTCGTTACGCTTGCCATTCCGACGCTTCCTCGGGAGGTGAGCGCGGCGGTCAGGGAATGCAGGGCGCGGGAGTATCTGCGCCTCGGAGTGCCGTACTATGCGTTTTGCGAGTTTTTCCTTGCGGGAAAGAACAGGGAGGCTGCGGAGTGCACCGGCTCCGCGCCGATATCGCTGCGCGAGGTCATGGGCACAAAGGCGGCGCTGAAATATTTCCTCGACAACTGCCCTTTTGATGACAAAAGCCTGCTAAAGCGGTATCTGAGAGTGCTTTCGATGCTGATGCTGACGTCGGAGAAAAGCGCGTTCAGCGGTTATTACGACCGCGCGATAAAATACATTTCCTCCTCGCCCGACTATACCGAAAAGGAGCGCCGCCATATGCTCTCCTATGCGTTCACGCTGCAGACATACGAGGATTTCTTCTTCATCGAGCGCATGGGTAAGCACATCAAGCGCGCCTATGAATATTATGACGGAACGGGGCTGAGCGAAAGCCCGTTCTACACATGGAATATGTATGTCCCGTCGCTTTTCGGGCTTATCCATAATTACTCGCTCAGCATCTCCACGGAGCGGGAGCAGTTCGGACGCTATCAGCGTATGTACTGCGATATGCTTGACCACGGAAAATTTATCCTCGGCTATTACAACGCGGAGCTCGCGTATTTCATCGGGAACGTTTCATATGCGGACAAGTCGGCTGCGGGCATTCTCTCCGTTTGCGGGGAAGAGGACGAGGCGGTGTGCCTTATCGGGCTGCTGCTGCGCGGAAAAGCGGCGGTGTATTCCGGGAAATACATGATTTTTTCAGATGTGACCGAGAAGATAGTGAAGATACTTCACACAACGGAGCAGCATGAGGTGTACAAAATGGCAAGGCTCAGCCTTGCGCTGCTTGATATGGTGTGCGGCAGCTTCAAATACAGCGCGTTCTTCGCCTGCTGCCGCGACGACGAGGATATCCGCCTTAATCGCTTCGCTGCGCCGTATTACTGCCTTATTACCGCGGTGTACTGCCTTGCGGCGGGCAAGACCGAGCGGGTGAAAAGGGACGCGGAGTATTACCTTTCCGTTGCCGACGAGGTAAGAAACGGAACTGTAAGGCTCCAGCTGTGCATAATTCTTGCCGAAACGCACTTTGTCCTCGGGGACAGCGCCGCTGCGGAGGAATATGCCGCAAAGGCGGCGTCGGTGCTTAACGGGACGTCAATATATATGCCCGCCGCAGAGGTGCTTGTCCTGTGCCGAAGGGTAAAGGAATACTATTCCGCGGCAATGCCCGAGGGATCGCCGATGAAGCTTGCCTGCGCGGCGGCGGACAGGCTGGCTGTCGGCGCGGAAACGGTGCTGACCTACAAGATGACGTTCTGCGCCGCGAACAGAGAGCCGTCCGACGAGGAACGGCTGTCCGAATATGTGCGGAACAGCGAGCCGCTGCGCAGGAAGCTCGGGCTGAACCGCCGCGAGTTTGAGATATCTGTGTTTGCGGCTTCGGGAATGACCAACGAACAGATAGCGAAGGCGCTTTCCGTCAGCCTTGACAGCGTGAAAAGCTGCCTGAAAAGGGTGTACGCGAAAACCGGCATACGCTCGCGGCAGGGGCTTGAAGCGCTGATACCGCTGCGCGGTGTTTCGGGGTGATTCAGCACAGCAGCACGAAAGCCAGCGCAAGCACAAGCTTCGTGTCGGCTTTTTCGTGCAGCAGCAGGAATATCAGCCCTATCAGCAGCAGCGCGTCCTTGTCGTTCGTGATCCCCGACAGCGCCCGAAACAGACTGCGCGGCGGGGCATTGTCGGGTGACTGTGAGTGCTCGTGAGGATTGCGCGGCGGGGCATTGTCGGGCGACTGCGCGTGCTCATGAGGACTGCGCGGCGGGGCATTGTCGGGTGAATGCGCGTGCTCGTGAGGATTGCGCGGTGGGGCATTGTCGGGCGTACTTTGGCGATAAAAACGCCGCGGCGATTTATAAAGCGATGACTGAGTGTTGTTCCATACCATGATACTGCCCCCTTGTCACAGAAGTCTGCCCAGCAGCCCGCTTTCTTTAAGTACGGGCAGCAGGGCAAACAGCTTGAGAAATTTCACCGCCGCGTCTATCTTTGCGCGGTTCTCCTCGCGCAGCAGCGGCTTCAGCGCAAGCAGAAAGCGCTCGTTATCGTCCTGACGGTTCATGCTTTCAAGCATTCCGATAAGCTTCAGCAGCATATCCGCGTCCAACCCGTCGAAAAGCCCGCCGAAGCCGCTGTTTCCGCCGTCGGAGCCGCCCTCGCCGTGACTGTCATCGCGCCTGTCGTCGGGCTCGCCGCCGTGCGGTTCATCGGGCTCCTCCGCAAGCGCACGGAGGATATCTTCAATGTTTTCCATGCGCTGCCACCCCGCTCCTTTTCGGTGTTATACTATTTTTTCCCGCTGAGAAGCCTTATCACCTCTTCGGGAGATGCGGCGTTCTTCAGCCTCGACATCAGCTCCTTATCCGCAAGTACGGCGCGCAGCTTCTCCCTGTCCGACCCGGAAAGCCCCGAAGCGAGCGCGCGCACGTCCCCCTTTTCAAGCGTCTGCCTGAGCTGCTCGGGACTTGCTCCGAGCTTTTCTCCCGCTGCCTTTAAAAGCTTCTCATAGCTCTTGTCTGTCATGATGTTGACCTCCGTTATATAGTGTTAAAAAGTGAAAAACTGCCGAAAAATCATAAATACCCCTTTATTTCTTAATGAGTTTATGCTATAATATTAACATAAAGAACATTAAGGCAATACCGCACAATTACCGGCTACCACCTTTTCCCGGACCGACGCAGTCGTCCCGCACGCTTGCTTGCATATTTTTCGCCATATTGCACAAAAACTCCTTGCCGGGCGCCAGCCCGCCTGCGTAGTTTTTATACAATCTGCAAGTTTGGTACAAAATGTTCACTGCACAGTTGTGCGAGATGTTATTTGTTGTACCAAACTTAAAATCTGACTGCGCAATCGCACGACAATAATTATGCGGTGTTGCCTTAAAAGTCGGTTTTATGACTTATACGAAAGGATAAAAAATGAAAATTCTGGTAGTATCCGATACGCACAGGAACTTTTCCGTGCTTGATGAAACAGTGAAACAGAACCTTGACGCCGACGTGATAATCCACCTCGGCGACGGTGACAACGAATTTCGCGACGTCAGCAATCTTCACCCCGAAAAGGCAATGGTTTTCGTCGGGGGCAACTGCGACTACGGCGGAATGCACAGACTCTCGCAGGTCGTTACGGTGAGCGGCTATAAGATATTCTGCTGCCACGGTCATGTGCAGAATGTTGCGATGGGGCTTGAACGGCTCGTTAGCGACGCGAAGAAGAACGAGTGCAAGATCGCGCTTTACGGTCACACCCATGTTTACCGTACCGATAAGATAAACGACGTTTTTGTTATGAACCCCGGAAGCCTTTCCTCCCCGAGAAACGGCAATCCACCCACCTACGGCATTATTGAGCTCACAAGCACCGGCGAGATCAAAATGAACATAGTTGTCGCGGGTCAGAAAGCGGAGGAGCAGGCGGCGGGCGGTCAGAACGGCGGCGCGGAATGATGAACATTATCCGTCTTGACGAGGTGGATTCCACCAACAGCTATATCAAGCGGAATATCGCGCGGCTGCCCGATCTTGTCACGGTTACCGCGCGGCTCCAGACCGCCGGGCGCGGCAGGCTCGGCCACAGCTGGGAGGCGGACGCGGGAATGCTGCCGCTGTCCGTTCTTATAAAAGACCCCGTTTCGCCCGAAACGTTCACGCTGAGAGCGGGCGCGGCGGTCTGCGGCGCGCTTGAGGAGCTGTGCGGCGATATCGGCGGCATTGGGATAAAGTGGCCTAACGACATTGTTGTCGGTTCTCGCAAGGTCTGTGGTATTCTATGCGAAAGTGTTTGTTCGGGTGACAGCATTGCCGTGATTTGCGGTATCGGCGTCAATCTCACGCAGGACGAGGATTTTTTCCTTTCCGCGGGGATACCGCACGGTGCTTCGCTTAAAATGCTCACAGGGCGCGCGCCCGAACGCGACGCGCTTTGCGAGGCGATCGCCGAAAGGGTGTGCGCGCTGGCGAAGGGCGGTTTTGAAGCCGTTTACGACAGCTATAAGCGGCGATGCGTAACGCTGGGCAGGCAGGTGCGTATAATCGGCGGGAACGGCGAGCGCACTGCGCTGGCGCTTGACATAGCCCCGAACGGGTTTCTTATCTGCAAGGACGATGGCGGTTTGTTTGAGGTCAATTCCGGTGAGGTCAGCGTTCGCGGGATAATGGATTATGTGTGATAGGTCGGTTTGAATGATAGAGAATGAATTTAAGATAATGCTCACCGAGGAACAGTATGAGAAGGTACTCGCCATGTTTGAGTGGGACAGCACCGCAATGCAGGTCAACCATTATTATGACACGCGGGAGCTGCTGCTTTCGGGGGAGCATATCACGGTACGCGTTCGCGAAAAGGGCGGGCGGTGTTTTTTGCAGATAAAGCTGCCGAACGGGGCGGATTATTCGCGCGTAGAGCTTGAACAGGAGCTTGCGGGCGTTCCCGACGCGCTTTCGGCGGAGGTGCTTAACGCTCTCGCGGGGGGATATGCGCCGTTTGAACTGCCTGCGGCGGAAAGGCTCGGGGCGTTGTCCACCAATCGGAGCGTGAAGCGTGTGCAGGGTGCGGAGATCGACCTTGACAGGAGCGATTATTTCGGGAAAACGGATCATGAGCTTGAGATAGAATTTACTGACGAGGAAGCCGCGCGCGGTATTATGGAGCGTATCTGCTGCGAAGCGGGCATTGACCGCCGAGGTGACGTCTGCACGGGAAAGATACACAGGTTCCTTGAAGAATACAGGGCTAACGGCGGGGTAAAATAAGCAGGTGCGCCGCCGCGCAGAAAAATGTTGATTTGGGTATTGACATTTAGGGAGAAAAGTTGTATAATATTACTGTTGCAAATTCGCTGCTGTGGCGAAATCGGCAGACGCAAGGGACTTAAAATCCCTCGGTGGAAACACCGTACCGGTTCAAGTCCGGTCAGCAGCACCAGAGTTTTCCGCAACGAAAGTTGCGGAAAACGATCCGATTTTTCTCGAATTGCCCTGATGGCAATTCGATTTTGCTTTTTGAATAGCTTTGTGAGAGCCTCGGGCGCGTATGCGTTCGGGGCGCTTTTTTATTTTCTGTAATTAATTGCTGTCGTACCGTTCCGGATCAAGCAGTATCACGGTATTCTTCCACGAAATGTCCCTTGAAAAAAAGTGCTCGCTGTAATACTTGCCCCCAAACAAGCATACACTACCCTTGAAACAGGCATTTTCAGGGCGGCGCTGCGGTCGGGCGATGGATTGCGCGCCGCTTACAAACAAGGAGGATACTTATGGAAGAAACAAGAAATCACAGCAGCGAGCGGACGGCTGTGCATACCGAGGAGCTGGTGTACGACGGACAGACCGAGCAGGGTATCGAGCTTGAGTTCGTCCTCCCCGATTACTGCCCCGATATCTTCAGGATACTCAAATGCAGTATCACGCCGCGGATATCATCGTACAGCGTTTCCGGCGACGGACGGCTTACGATAGACGGCGCGGCGTACATAAAGGTACTGTACCTGCCGCAAAATTCCGACGACGTGTATCG
>CAMERU010000009.1 GCA_945935925.1 uncultured Clostridia bacterium
TCATGTAAACTCTGCCGTAGACATTGAAGTCGCCGTAGACGAAATCACCGTTGCCGGTGCCGCCGAACTGATGGTTGTCGTCGTTGATACGGCTCCATGTCTTGCCCTCGTCGGTTGACCAGTACAGCCCGAGCGGGTCTTCCTTAGTGGGCTGACCCCACATATAAATAGCGCATGGGTCGCCGTCGTTCTTGCCTCTGCCAAGACCCATTACCTGACAGTTGGAAACACCGTCTATCTTTGTGAATGTCTTGCCGTGATCCTCGGATACCTGAAGTCCCATTGCGGCAAAATAGATCTTGCCCTCTGTCCCGGGAACGACGATCGGGCGCGACTCGCTGAATATCGTGAGATCCCTGTTCGCGGTGAAGGTCTTTCCGCGGTCGGAGCTGTAATAGAACGTGCTTGCGCTGGACGCATAGACGTATTCGGGGTTAACGGGGTCTGCGGTCACGCGGCTGATATTAAGCCCGTTTTCGCTCTGGATCCACGTTGCCCCCTTGTCCTCTGTACTAAAGAGGAACGCTCCGTTGGAGGGTGCCCAATAGAATGTCTTTCCGTCCGAGGACACTGCTACCGAGCCGCCGTATGCTTTCAGATTTCCCAAGGGGGAATTATCCACCTTATTCCATGTGGCGCCCCTGTCCTCTGTGTACCAGAAGCCGTTGTTGCTCTTGTCGCCGCCGCACTTTACCCATACGTCCGTATTTTCTGCTGCAACAGCAATGCAGGTCATGGAGCCTGCCGTGCTGCTCTGAACGTTGCCGTATTCCTCGGCGCTGTCCTGCACGAAGCCGTCATAGTCCCCAACGACGGTCACAAGCTCGCCGCCGGGAATGCTTACCAGCTCATACGGCACGGTCTCCTCAATGCCCTGAGCGCTGAAATAGAACTCGGGCGAATCGTCCCAGATATTGTCGCAGGAGAAAATACCGTTGCCCGATACCACCATTATTTTATTTGTGTTATTCGGGTCTATGCACAGCGAGCTGCACCAGTGCATTGCGGTGGTGGACAGCCATTCAACACCGCCGTTGGAGAACGTGAGCACGTCGTTGAGGTTCTTCCAGCTCTGACCGCCGTCTGTCGTTACATAGAATATATCGCCCCATGCGCCGTCATGCTGCGGGACGTAGATGTTTTCGGTGCAGGCAACCATTCTGTCGGGGTTTGCGGGGTCAATAACAACATCTCCGTAAGGATCCTTTGCGGGTGAGATATCGGTCATTGCGTCAGTCGCTATGTCAAGCAGCCTGATACCGCCGGCGCCTCTGGAGCTGTTCCACGGTCCCTCGTCGCTTGCATATGTGAGCACTACCTTACCGTCGCCGTTGTACTTCATTCTCTGCACCATGGCACCCTTCGGCGCGTCTGCGACAGGCGCCCATGTTGCGCCGCCGTCTGTCGACTTGTAAAGGTTATCCTCTTTTTTGCGCGACAGCGCGACATATATTGTGGAGCAGCCGTTGTCGTCGCCCGAGGTGGGGTCGATGAGAATGCTGCAAATTCCGTTTCCGTTGGAGGTAACTGTTTTTGTTCCGAGGTCAAGCGCGGTGAAGGTTTTGCCGCCGTCGGTGGACTTGATAAGTCCGCCCGTGCTCATACCGCCTGCGTAGATGATATTGCTGTTTTTGGGGTCAACGGCAAGACGTTCGCCGTTGCCTCTGCCCATGCCGTTGCCGTCGACTTTTATCATGTCGGTGAGCTCGGTGCGTGTGAAGGTGTTGCCGTAGTCGTCAGAAATAAACAGCGCGGTCCTGCCGCCGCTGAAATAGCTTGTTCCCGCAAGCAGGAACACCTTGTTGGGTTCATTTTCCGCGAACGCGAGAGCGGCGATACCGAGGAAACCTCTGTCCTCCTCGCTTATGTCATAGGACATCGACTCCCATTTACCGGTATTCTTGTTGAAGCGGTAAGCGCCGCCGACGTCGGTGCGGGCATAGTACAGCCCCTCTTCCTTTGTCGCGAATACGCCCGAAACGAAGCCGCCGCCGCCCATTGCGACCTGACCGAATTTCCAGCCGTTTTCCGATTCTGTCGGGGAGATATCTCCCGTTACGGAGGAAGAAGCGTCGGGTGCGCTGTCGGATGCGTCGGAGCTCACACTGCCGCCGTTGTTACAGCCTGTAAGGCTTACTGCGGTCACAGCCGCAAGAACAAAGCTCAAAAGTCTACTGTGTTTCATTGTTTCTCCTTGATAATATTTACATATGTCGATATTGCTGTGTAATCCTTTACACAAGTAATATTATACAACATTTTTTCTCGGAATGCAATACTTTTACGCAAAAAAACATTGTCGGGCGGAAAATTATTCCGTCCGACAGATAAAATTGACCTAATATGCGTGTTATTCCCGATTTACCCCGACAGAAACGCATTTCCCGCCGTAAAGCCGCTCGCTCAGCTCGGTGGGCTGCGTGAAGCCTGCGTATATCACGAACAAGCCCGGACGGACGGCGCGGACGCCGCATTCGTCGACGGTTTCAAAGGCGCTTTCCGCGAGCGTTACGGTGATATCGCGGCTTTCGCCGGGGGATAGGCTCACGCGTTCAAATCCGCAAAGGCTGTGGTTCGGGACGCCGTTTTCCGAGGAAATGTAAAGCTGCAATACGTCATAAGCGGAGCGGTCGCCGATATTTCTTACGGTGACTGTCACATTATTTCCCGAAACGGTTATTTTTTCCGCCGCAAATCGGGAATAGGTAAGCCCGAAGCCGAACGGGTACAGCACATTGCTCTCGTCGCAGTAGCGGTAAGTTCTGTTTTTCATGGAATAATCGGTGAAATCGGGCAGCGCGTCAGCGGTTTTATAGAACGTGACGGGCAGCTTTCCCGACGGGGATATTTCGCCGAAAATTATCTTCGCGAGCGCCTTTCCGCCGTTTTGCCCGGGATACCACATATCAAGCAGCGCGTCGCAGTCGGTTTCGATATTGACGGAGCTACCCGCCGCAAGCACGACTATCAGCGGCTTGCCGACGGCGCGCAGCTTTTGCAGCAGGATACGCTGACTTTCGGGCAGACGGAGATCGTTCTTGTCGCCGGAGGAAAACTCGTTGCCCGTGTCGCCCTCTTCGCCCTCCAGCGTTGCGTCAAGCCCGACGCACACTATTGTTACATCGGCGGCTTCCGCGGCGGCGCAGGCTTCCGCATAGCGGTCGCCGGGACGCGCCAGCCCCTGTTCCTTGTCCTTGTATAGGTGGCAGCCCTGCGCGTAATACACCCTGCCGCCGAAAGCGTCCTGAATGCCCTCGAGGAATGTCACGCTGCGATCGGGAGTGCCGTTGTAGTTTCCGAGGAGAGCGGCGCGGCTGTCGGCGTTGGGGCCTATAACCGCTATCGAGCGCAGCTTGTCCCTGTCGAGCGGGAGTATTCCGTTGTTTTTGAGAAGAACGGCGGATTTTTCCGCGCATTCCAGCGACAGCGCCTTGTGCTTGTCGCTGGCAATCACATCAAACGGCACATCGGCGGGTTCCCCGTCGAGGAGCCCCAGCCTTATCCTCGTGCGCATTGCGTGAACGCAGGCGCGGCGAATGTCCTCCTCGGAAATAAGCCCCTTGTCCAGCGCGGCGAGTATGTGCAGGTAGGTGTTTCCGCAGTTGATGTCGCAGCCCGCTTTAAGCGCCATTGCCGCCGATTCGGGCGCGGTAGCCGTTACCATATGTGTGGTGTGGAAATCGCGTATTGCCCAGCAATCGGACACGAAATACCCGTCAAAACCCCATTCGCGCAGCTTTCCCATGAGCATTCCGCTTGCGCAGGCGGGCTCGCCGTTGACGCGGTTGTATGCGCCCATGACGCCCTCGACCTTTGCCTCGGTGACAAGCGCCCTGAATGCGGGAAGGTAGGTTTCCTCAAGGTCGCGCGGGGATACCTCGGCGTCAAATTCGTGGCGTATCGCTTCCGGACCGCTGTGGACTGCGAAATGCTTTGCGCAGGCGGCGGCGCGGAGCGTTTCCCCGTCCCCCTGAACGCCCTTGACAAATTCAACGCCGAGCCTTGAGGTGAGGAACGGGTCCTCGCCGTAGGTTTCGTGACCGCGCCCCCAGCGAGGGTCGCGGAAAATGTTGACGTTCGGAGCCCAGAGAGTCAGCCCCTTGTAAATGTCCCTGTCGCCGTGCTTTGAGGCGGAGTTATATATTGCGCGCGTTTCAACGGAAACGACCTCGCCGACGCGGCGGATAAGCTCCCTGTCGAACATTGCGGCAAGACCTATCGCCTGCGGGAAAACGGTGGCTGTTCCCGCGCGGGCAACGCCGTGCAGCCCCTCGTTCCACCAGTTGTATTCGGGAAGCCCGACGCGGGGAACGGCGGGAGCGTCATATTTCAGCTGCTCCGCCTGTTCGGTGACGGTGAGCTCGTCGGTCAGCGCTTCGGCGCGCTGCTGAGGGGTCAGTGCGGTGTCAAGATATTTTTTCATAATCATTATTAGCCTTTAAGCTGAAATCTTTCTATTCTTTCCCTGAGGAGCTGTGCCTGACTGCTCATTTCCTCGCTTGCAGCGGCGCTCTGTTCTGCTGTTGCGCTGTTTGTCTGAACGGAGTTGGATATCTCGGATACGCTGTTGCCGATAAGCGCGGCGGACCTTGTCTGAAGCTCGCTGCCCGAGGCAATGCCGTTGAGCCCGCTTTCAATTACTGCGGACACCTCGGCAACGCTTTCAAGCGATCTGCTCGTGTTCTCGGCGGCTTCCGTTCCGCGCGCAACTCTTTCGAGGACGTTCTTCACGAGGTCGGAGATCTCCTTTGTAGCTTCCGCGGTCTTTGCCGCGAGGGACTGTATCTCGCTTGCGACGACGGAGAAGCCCTTGCCCGCCTCGCCCGCGCGTGCGGCTTCGATAGCGGCGTTTATAGCGAGGATATTCGTCTGCGTTGCTATTCCGTCGACTGTCTTTACGATATGGTTTATCTGCTCGGAGGCGTCGCTGATGTCGTTCATCGCGTTCATCATGTTGGTCATGTTATCGCTGCTTATCCTCATGCCCTCGGCAGCCTTTTCGGAAGCGGCGAACGCGCTGCGCACGCTTTCGGAGTTCTCGCGTATCTTTTCTTCAAGCTCCGCTACGGCATTGTTGAGCTCCTGCACGGCGGCAGACTGCTCCGTGCTGCTCTGAGCGAGCGACTGCGCTCCCGCTGCGACCTGCTCGGAGCCGTTTGCGACCTGCTCGGACGCGCAGCGGATATCCTTTAACGTGTCGTTAAGGGAGTCGGAGATGTTTTCGAGCGACGACTTTATTCTTGCAAATTCGCCAGCGTAATCGCCGCTCAGGGTGAAATCGAGCTTGCCCTCGGCGATGTCGTCGAGCACGCCCGTGATTTCGTTAATGCACATTACATAACTGCGCAGACGGTCTGCTGTCATTGCGAAGCTTTCGCTGAGCGCGCCTATCTCGTCCTTTCCGCCTGTCTGCACCTCTATGTCAAGCTCGCCGCCTGCGATTTTCTTTGCGGCGTCGTTGAGCCTGCGCAGCGGAATTGTCATTCTTGCGGAGATGATAAACGCCAGCACGGAGCCGATAGCAACGACTATAATCTCGATTATGACGCTTGCTATGATGACGATGTTCCTCTGTGTGCCTATTTCGCTTTCGTTGACGGTCAGAACGAGCTTCATGCCGTTGTTAAGGGTACAGAACGCCGAATTTTTGCTCTCGCCGCCGAGGGAAACGCCTATGCCGCTGTCCTCTGTAAGCCCTTTATCCAGCTCGCCGATAAGCCGTGTCAGTCCGCCGTCCGTGTTCACCTCGTCAAGCGGGGTGCCGAATTCGATGGTGTCATGATACATTACCTGCTTATCGCCGTTGAGTATCAATGCGGACAGCGTTTCATACTCGTCCGATTCCGCCGCCATTTTCTCGATTAACGTGAAGTCGATGTCCATGCCGACGATTCCTATGTTCTCGCCGTTTACCGTCAGCGGTACGACATAGGATATCATGTAAACGCCGATGTTTTCGTTGAGATACGGCGACATCCAGATAGGAGCGCCGTTGTTCACGGGAATATAATACCAGCCGACGTGCGCCATATCGTTCTTGTCATATATGCTGAAGTCCGTCGGGGTCACGCTCTGAAACTGCTCCTCGGTGCTGTTTCTCGTGAAGAATATTCCCGATGTCGGGTCGGTGAAGTCGGGGTTATATCTTATGTAGGCGGTTATTGCGCCGTTGGTGTTTGCGGCGGCGGTAATGAAATACTGCTTGAAATTCTCTGTGTATTCGGTGACATAGGCGTTGTCGGTCTTGAATTTTCCGAGATCTCCGAGGCTTGCGAGGGCGTAGTCAGCCGCAGTGTCCACCGACTGCTCGACTGTGGTGAGGTAGGAATTGATTTCCGACGCGGTGTTAGAGCACGCCGATGACAGCAGCTTGTTCGAGTCGTTGACAAGCGAGTCCTGCGAGATCTTGATACAGAAGCCGCCGAGTACAAAGCAGCCTGCTCCCGCTACGGAAATAACAAGTGCGGTGATTTTTGATCTTATTGATTTCAAATATATCCTTCTTTCCTGATGTCGGGGCGTAAGGTGCGGCGCTGCGCCGGATTTGCGGCCGGAACGCTGACAATGCCCTTATTTTATAATATTATACAACAAAAACGCCTTTGTTTCAATATCAAATAACAATCATGAACGTAAAATTCATGTTTAATTTTTTGTTGGAAATGACAACGAAATACGGCAATTTGAGAATGTCACAGAAAAAGAAAGCTATTGCAATTAATCCCATTATAGTGTATAATAAAACAAATAACCTAAAAGGAGCTGACAGGTTTGTCCGAGATAATACAGGATTACAAATGCCCCTGCTGCAATGGCTCAATCGCCTTTGACAGCGGACTTCAGAAAATGAAGTGCCCCTACTGCGACACGGAATTTGAAATGGAAACGCTGAAGGAGCTTGACGCGGGTCTTTCCGAGGAGCGCCCCGAGGATATGCAGTGGGACACCGACGGCAGCGAGTGGCAGGCGGACGAGAGCGGCGCGCTGCGCTCCTATGTCTGCAATTCCTGCGGCGGCGAGATAGTTGCCGACGAGGTGACTGCGGCGACGAGCTGCCCGTTCTGTGACAGCCCCGTTGTGCTTACCGACAGGCTTTCCGGCTCGCGCAGACCGGATATCGTTATTCCGTTCAAGTTCGACAAGGAGGCGGCAAAGCAGGGGCTTGCCGAGCACCTCAAAGGCAAGAGGTTCCTGCCGAAAGCGTTTTCTTCCTCCAACCATATCGACGAGATACGCGGCGTTTACATACCGTTCTGGCTTTTCGGCGCGGACGCCGACGCGGATATGCGTTACCGCGCGACAAAGGTGCGCAGCTGGAGCGACAGCAATTATAACTACACAGAAACGAGCTATTTCGCCGTTCTGCGCAGCGGCAGCCTCGGCTTTGACGATGTTCCCGTAAACGGCACTACGAAGCTTGAGGACGATCTCATGGAGTCGATAGAGCCGTTTGAAATGAACGGCGCGGTCGATTTTCAGACGGCATATCTCGCGGGTTATCTCGCTGACAAATACGACATCGACGCGGATAGCTCCGTTTCCCGCGCGAACGAGCGCGTCAAAAGGAGCACCGAGAACGCCTTTGCGGGCACGGTTCAGGGCTACACGACGGTAACGCCCGAATTTTCGAGCATACGCCTGCACAACGGCAAGGCGAGGTACGCGCTGCTGCCCGTGTGGATACTCAACACTACATGGAACGGGCAGAAATACACCTTTGCAATGAACGGTCAGACGGGGAAATTCGTCGGCAACCTCCCGACGGACAGGGCGGCGTTCTGGAAATGGTTCGCGCTGTTCACCGTGATTTTCGGGGCGGCGGCTTACCTTGTCGGGCTGCTGTTCTGGCTGCTGTAAGGAGGGTGCGGAATGAAGAAACGTATTTTATCCGCATTTTTTGCGGCGGTAATTTTTGCGGTGTGCTCGGTATGCGCGGCTGCGGCAGATGTTGAGCGCCTGTGCGATTTTGATGGGGTACTCACCGACAGCGAGGCGGCGGATATCTCCGCAAAGCTTGACAGCGTGAGCGATGAGCTCGGGCTGGATATAGTTGTCGTCACCGACAGCGGTATTGATGGTTCGCCCGAGGCATATGCGGACGATTTTTACGATTACAACGGCTATCGCGGCGACGGGATACTGCTTTTTGTTGACGTTTCGGGGCGCGACTGGCATATCTCCACAAGGGGCTACGGCATCACTGCCGTGACCGACGCGGGGCTTGAGTATATGTCGGGGCAGTTTAAGCCTTATCTGAGCAACGGCGACTATTACAAGGCGTTCGGCACTTTCGCAGACCTTTGCGCGGATTTTGTAAAACAGGCGAGGAGCGGCAGACCATATGACGTGGGCAATCTCCCGAAAGGCTCCGTCCCGCCCGTGCTTATCCCGATAGCGATAGGCGTCGGCGCGCTGATCGCGCTCATTATCTGCCTTGTATGGCGGGGACAGCTCAAGTCGGTGCGCGCGCGTCCGTCCGCCGTTGATTATGTTCGCAGCGGCAGCTTCAACGTAACGCGCCGCCGCGACATATTCCTCTATTCAAAGCTTGAGCGCCGCGAGAAGCCAAAGGACAACGGCGGCTCAAGCACCCATACCTCCTCCTCGGGCAGCGAGCACGGCGGCGGAGGCGGCAAGTTCTGACCGAACTATATTGTAATAATGCGGCATCGGGCAATCGGTGCCGCTTTTTTATATTTTTCCGAAAAATGTATTGACAAATATAAAAAACGGTGTTATAATAACTGTACTAACACAAATAATACAGATGGTACAGCTAATACACGAGAGGAGGACGACAGTGCTTAACATAAGGCTTGAGGGGAAGCTCCCGATATACGAGCAGCTTTATAACGGGATATCAAGGCTGGCGATGTCGGGCGAGCTTGCGCCGGACGAAAAGCTCCCCGCCGTGCGCGAGGTCGCGAAGCAGTTCGGGATAAACCCGAACACGGTGCAGAAAGCGTATGCGCAGCTTGAGCAGGCGGGCTTCATTTATTCGATACCTGCGAAAGGGAGCTATGTTTCGGGCGGAAACGGCGCGGCGGACGCCGCAAAGCGTGACGCGCTCGAACGAACGGAGCGCGAGCTTGAATACGCGTTCGCGGCGGGAGTAGGTCTTGATGAGATAAAGCTGCTTGCCGACAAGATCTGGTCGGGCGGCGGAAAGGGAGGTAATTTATGATAGAAGTCAGCAATGCGGTAATGCGCTTTGACGACAGGAACGCGCTCGACGGGATAACGCTTTCCGTCCCCGAGGGGTGCGCCTATGGTCTGCTCGGGTCTAACGGCGCGGGAAAATCAACGCTGCTGCGCCTTTTGTCGGGCATATACCGCGCGAGCTCGGGCGAGGTGAGGATCGACGGCGAGGAGGTCTATGACAACGCGGCGATAAAGGAGCGCGTTTTCTTTATCAACGACGAAACATCGCAGTTCAACAACATGACCCTTACCGAGATGAGGGATTATTACAAGCGGTTTTACAGCAGCTTTTCAGACGAGCTGTGGCAGAAGCTTTATTCAACGCTGCGGCTGCCGCTGAACAAACGGCTGAACACGTTTTCAAAGGGAATGAAGCGGCAGGCAGCGGTTATCTGCGGTATCGCGTGCAGAACGCCTTACCTTTTCCTTGACGAGGCGTTCGACGGGCTTGACCCCACAATGAGGATAATCGTCAAGCAAATGCTTATCGACGCAATGGTGGACAACAGTCTGACCGTAATTTTCAGCTCGCACAATCTCGGCGAGATAGACGAGTTCTGCGACAGGGTCGGACTTCTCCACAACGGAAAGGTCGTTTTCGACAGGGAGCTTGACAGCGTTAAGGGAAGCGTTTTCAAGATACAGACCGCGTTCGGCGCTCCTGTTGCAAAGGAGCAGCTTTCCGATGTGGATATCCTCCACATGGAAACGAGCGGCAGCGTTGTCCATATCATAGCGCGGGGCGACCGCGAGGCGGTGCGCGCGGCGGTGGAGAAATTCTCCCCGAAGATTTACGACGAGATACCGCTCTCGCTGGAGGAGATATTTGTTTACGAAATGGAGGTGCTCGGTTATGACAGCTCAAAGCTCGGCGGCTAAGCCGGCGGCATTCGCGAAATTCGGCGCATATTTCACCTATAAGCTGCGATTTCTGCGCCCGAACTTAATTATGAACAGCATTCTTGCGCTGCTGTCCTACCCGCTTGCGTTCGCGCTGCTTATCCCCGCAAGCTATGCCTACGCCGAATACCACGTTGTGGAGCTGGCGGAGTACGGGGCTTATGTTCCGGATTACGATTCGTCCTTCATTAACACGGCGAGGATCATGGCGGATAAATGGGGAAGTATCGCTGTGTCGGGAATAATCGTCGCGGTGATATGCCTTTTCGTGCTTTTCGTGTTCAATCTTGTGACAACGGTGCGCGGGTTCAGATATCTTTACGACAAGAATTATCTTGACATGGATCTCTCCCTGCCGATAAACAACAACACGCGCTTCTGCGCCGATTCGCTCGCCGTGCTTTCGGTCAGCGCGGTGCCTCATCTGCTGGCAATAATTATCGGCATTATATTGATGAATTTCGTGAAATTTGACGCGTTTTATTCCGAATGGGCGGAGCATACCGATATAATATGTCAGTATATGTTCGTGGGACTTTTCTCCTGCATAATGCTTGTCGGGCTTACGATACTGATGCTATCCTTCTGCGGAAAGAAAGCGGAGGCTTATATCTACCCTGTAATTATAAATATTGCAATCCCGCTTATTCATTCGCTCTGTATTTTCATAGTAGAAAGCAACACATACGGCGCTGTGCTCGACAGTTCGCGTATTATCAGGCTTCAGATAGGCGTTACTTCTCCGATAGGAATGCTGCTGGCGTCGTTGTTCCCGCTCGTTAACGGCGTTGAATTTGAATGGATTCCGATATTTCTGCCGAAATACGGCATACCCGCGCTTATCGTAACGGCAGCGTTTTTCGCGGCGGCATATTTCCTCATTAAAATGCGCCGCAGCGAGCGCGTGGGCGAGCCGTATGTGTTCGGCGCGATGAACTATATTATCCCCGGTATAGTCACATTTGCGGTCGCGCTGCCGATATGCTGGCAGCTGCTCATAAATATTAAGAACGACGATCCTGTTGTCGGCATTATGATAGGTCTTGTGGTGTCGACGTTTATCCTTTATGTTATAATGGAGCTTATCAGCGGAAAGGCGTTCAGGAAATTCCACATCACCGCCGCGAAATGGGCGGCGACTGTCGGAGTGAGCATGGCGATAACCTCGATACTGTTCTTCTCCAACGGCTTCGGAATGGCGTATTATGTCCCAGATGAAAACGAGGTGTCGCGGGTGTCGCTGCAGCTTTACGGGCAGTGTCCCGACCCCGAGGGGAGAAGCTTTTCGATAAGGGACAGCGGCAGCGCGGACGTTATCCGCCTTGTTATCGGGTTACACGAGGAAATTCCTAAGGACGGCGAAGAAGATATCGAAGGCGTGGGCAGTCAGATAACGATAGATTATGTACTCAAGAACGGTTCGACGCTTTCGCGCAGCTACTCAATTCCGCTCGAGCGGTTCATTGATTTCATGGGTAAGGCGGTAACGCCGGAAACCTGGTACGACAAGGAAACCTCGGTGCTTGAGTATTACCGCTCCTCAGGCTGTGAGAGCATTTATTCGGTCGATTACACAAATGACGGCGGTTATACTGTAACGAATACGCCCGGGCTTACGACGGAGGCTTTCCTTGAGGCTTACAGAAAAGACTGCGAAAAGGTGAGCGCCGAGCTTCTGTACGGAACTGCGGGTCAAAGAAGAACAAGCGTCGGGTTTACGTTCAGGGAAAAGGGCGATGTCGGTTCGGCGAACGTTGACACGAGGACTCAGTGGATAAGTATATATTCATGGATGGACAACACTATTGAGCTCCTGCGTGAATACGGCGCGGACGATATTTTCCCCGACTATTTCGAAATGTCAAAGAGCGCGTATATCGTTAAGTTCAACGGGAATAACGGCTATTACAGCTGGTCGTCGGAGGATATCATCGCGCTGTCCGAGGGCGTTGATTACGGTTACGAGCGCGAAGATGTCTATTCCGATAAGTATTACTATTCCTTCAGCGATTGGTACAGCTTCGGAAAGGCGGATATCGGCGACAGCAGGGTAAAGGAGCTTGCAGAAAACGGCTCCTGCATATATTCTCCGTTCACGCAGACTGCGTATATGCTGCTGCTGACCGACGCGGCGGACTATAACGATTATATGGACGACGAGCATTTCTGCAGCAGCGTCTGGATATCGGAGGAGTATTACGACCTCGCGGAAAGCGTTTATCGGGATTACTACCTGCCCGAAAGCGAGGCTGAGGTGTCCGAGGCTATTTAACAGGGTAAAAAAGCGCTCTCTTTAACGTGGGAGCGCTTTAAAAGTTTAAAAGAATGTGTTGACAACGGAGAGAAAATATGGTATTATTATTGTGTAGTTATATGGCTATAATTATTAATCCGGAGGTAATTTATCATGGCTTTATGTGTAAAATGTAATGCGGAGATCACTGACGGCGCACAGTTCTGCCCGTTCTGCGGTTCATCTCAGGCGGTTGCGCCCGCTGCCGCAGCGGCTCCCGCTCCTGCTCCTGCACCTGCACCCGCGCCCAACGCGGCATACTACAACGCAGCGCCCGCTCCTGCGCCCGCACCCAACGCGGCATACTACAACGCAGCGCCCGCTCCCGCGCCCGCTGCCGCAAAGGTGACAGACCACACCGCGGAGTTTGACGCAAAGGATATTTCCGATAACAAGATCATCGCGATGGCAGCGTATATTCTCGGCGTTATCGGCATTATCATCGCGCTCCTCGGAAGCAGAGATTCCAAGTTTGCCGCATTCCATGTAAGACAGGCGCTCAAGCTTCAGATCTGCTCCATACTCGTTGGTTTCTTCTCTATCATTCCGTTTATCGGCTGGTTTGCAACAATTGTATGCGAGGGCATTATCCTTGTTCTCGAGATCATCGCGTTCTTCCAGGTTGCGGGCGGAAAGGCAAAGGAACCCGCTATCATCAGATCTATCCCGATCTTCCAGTAATTTCCCGTATATAACTTACATAATAATTACAGCCGTGCTCATTTCGGAGTACGGCTCAGCTTTTCGAAAAATACGTTATGCCCGCGTAGCGGGCATTTTAAATCCGTTTTTTGCCACGGGTCTCCCGGGGCAAAAAACACTTCTATCCGCGCAAGTGTGTCAGAAACGGCTACGCCTTATTCTCGGTATGGCGGCTATGCCGCCATACCGTGCGCGTAGCGCGGATGCTCTCTGTCGGAAAAGTCTTTAGACTTTTTCGACAGACTGAGCCGTGCTCATTTCGGAGTACGGCTGTTTGTTTTTTTATGCCGCGGAAAGGAAAAGAAAGAGCATCAGCGCCGCGGCTGTGACGACAATACTCATCGGCAGCCCTGCCGCTGTCGTGACGAACGCGTTTCTGTCAAAGCAACGTCCGCTCTTTGTAATGTGCAGCATGGACGGCTTGCCCGCGCTGTAAAGCTTTTCGCGCATTACAACCTCGGCGGGGAAAATGTTCTTGTATTCCTTTCCGTTTACGGAATATACCGCCGCGTCAAATCTGCCGTTTTTCCCGAAGCTCACGAACGAGCCGATACAGCGCACCGACCTTATCAGCATTACAGTGCACACGACGAAAAATCCCGCCGTGAACAGCCCTGCCACAGCCGCGAGCAAAATCAACCCGAGGAAAATATACCACAGATCCACTCCCGCAAGCAGCAACAGCATAATAATGACCGCCGCGCCGACCAAAAACTCCATTTTTTCCTCCCGGGATATTTCGGGACACCCTTTAGCGCGTTACCGATAAAGCTGCTATCGACCCGCCGAGCAAATCTTCTTTTGCAAAGATGAAGTGTCGGCGAGGCGGAATTGCCCAAAGGGGCATCCTTTAGCGCGTTACCGATAAAGCTGCTATCGACCCGCCGAGCAAATCATCTATTGCAAAGATGAAGTGTCGGCGAGGCGGAATTGCCCAAAGGGGTACCCTTTATTCCGCCATTATTCTCTGAATTTCGGCTGCCATTTCCTGTGCGGCGATGTCATGACTTGCCGCAGTGGGGTGCCAGTCGGCGGCGTAGCCGTTCTTGCCGCCGTCCTGAACGGTGAGCCTGAACGCGGATATTCTCTCGTCGCCGCTTTCGGAGGTGTATTCCGAAACCACGGTATCTATTGCTTTGCAGAGATCCTGACCCATAAGCCCGAGCGCGCAGATTATGTATGCGTCGGGGTTATCCTTGCGGACAGTCGCGAGGAACGCCTTATATGCGTCGATGTATTCGCGGATAAGCTCCTCGTCGCCGCCCGTGTAGGACGCGTCGTTCGTGCCGAGGTTAATTACCACGAAATCGGGGGTGAACGACGAGAAATCCCAGTCAACGCTTGAAACGTTGAAGCCATTGTAGTTTCCGTAGGAACGCGCGAACTGCTCGTACATATTCGGCACCTGCTGCGCCGTAACCTTTTTTCCCTTGGTGGTGTAGCCCGAAACTATGCCGTGTCCGCTGTATGAAACAAGGCTGTAATCAGCGCCGAGAAGCTGCGCGGTCTTGTAGGCATACGCCTTTGTCGCGTCCTCTGTCGCGGTGGAGAAGTGGTGGTTCCTGTCCTCGTCGTCAACGCCGTAGCCGCAGGTTATCGAGTCACCGATAAACTCTATTTTCAGCTCCTTTTCGGGCGTGGGAGCGATATCGCCGACGGAGGTAACGTTTATGCTCTTTATCCCGACGGTGGACTGCGCCGCCTCGGAGAGCTTGAGCAGCGTTACGGTGACTTCCTTTTCCGTTTCGGAGGAGAATATCTCGACCGTCTGCTCCGTTTCGGTCACCATTTCGTCAGCGACCCTCTTACCGTCAACATATGCCGCAAAGCGCGCCCTGTTGCTTTCGGCGGATACCATGCTGTCGCCCGCGAGGGTTACGGAAGCCGATGTTCCTGTCATGGTAAATTCAACGCCGCTTGCCGACAGCGCGAGCCAGAGAATGCCGTCCTCGGCATGAGTTCTTCCGAGCATTTTAACGTGCTGCTCGTCGGCAGCGAATGTTTTCTGTGTAAGTTCCATTACTTCTTCCTCCGATACCTGTTCTTCGGCATCGGGGTCAACCGTGCCTGATGTGTTTCCCGCGCAGCCCGTGAGCGCGACGGTAAGCGCCGCAAAGGCGCTGAGCAATTGTTTTGCAATGTTCATTGTGTTTCCTTTCCCGGTAATATCCGTGGGCGTTTTATTTCTTTTATGATAAGGTACGCCGCAGCGCCAACAAATACGGCAATGCTTATCAGCTGCGAGGTGGACAGCCCGAACAGAAATCCTCTGTATTCGTCGCCGCGGAGAAATTCGAGGATAAATCTCCCGACGGGGTAAATCAGAAGGTACATAGCGAGCAGCTTTCCCTTAAACCTGTCCTTATAAAGGAACAACGACAGCACCGCAAAAAGCGCGAACTCAAAGCCCGCCTCGCACAGCTGCACGGGGAAACGCGGAACGCCGTTCGCGCTTTCAACGATCGAATTTGTGAACGTTATGCCGTGCTCCCATTCTATCCCGTAGCAGCAGCCGCCGAGGAAGCAGCCTATCCTGCCGAAGCCGTGAAAAAGCGCGATTGACGGCGCCGCGCAGTCTGTCGTAATATCAAATGGCAGCTTCTGTATTTTCATGGATATCCCGCCGGCGATAAGCCCGCCGATGAGTCCGCCGTAAAAAACCGACCCGCCGAATATGAGCTGAAGCCGCTTAAAGAAGTCGCCGAAGTCCGCCGCCTTGAAAAGAAGGTGCCAGTGCTGAATATTGGTTATTCCGAAAAGGAGGTGCATTCCGATAACGCAGCCCAGACCGCCGAACAGAAAAATGAATATCATGCTTATATCATTGCCGCCGCGCTTTTTGTACCGCATTATCGCGAGGGGGCAGGCTATGAGTATTCCCGCAACTGTGCAAAGGGAATAGCTTGAGATAAATTTGCCGAAAACAGTAAATCCGGAGAACATAATTCACCTTTCGTAATTTACAAATCAAATAATAAACAAGCCCCGCCCCATGGGGGCAGGGCTTGTGGATCTGCCGTTGAAATAAACGACACAGCAATTACTGCATGGAAGCCAGACCGCCGACAGCTGCAACGCAAGCAACTGTGCAGATGATAGCGATAACATCTATTGCGAGAGCAACGATACCGAGAACAAGACCTGCTACTGCAAGACCCTTACCATCAGTAACGCCTTCCTCCTTGATCTTCTTAAGAGCAATAGCGCCGAATACGATACCTGCGATGGGGCAGAGGGGAACCAGCCAGCCGATAACGGGAATGCTGGTGAGGAAACCGCCAACCATACCTACGATACCGCAAACGAGCGAAACGATTGACATAGTCTTTGTTGTCATAACCAAACCTCCGAAATAATTAATTTGATGCCGGCATTTTGCCGTTAGTAACATTATACCACAAAATAAACCGATAGTCAACAAAAGTCGGCGCATTATTCTATACAAAAATTAGAAATTCATTTTGTGTTTTTTGCATATATTGCCCCGTGTTTATTGAATATCGGGCATTTTCAAAGCAGATGTCCCGTCTGATATATACGCGCGATATGCGTCGGGTATGTCTTGAAATCGGAGGAGTATTGTGTTATAATAAGTATGAATTTTATAAAGGAGCATCATTGCCCATGAATGTATTACACACCAACCCCGCCGACGACGGGTTTTATATGCCTGCGGAATTTTCCCCGCATTACGGCTGCATTCTTATTTTCCCCGAGAGGAGCGATTCGTGGCAGTACGGCGCATATGCCGCAAGAAAGGCGTTCGTGCAGGTCTGCGAAGCCATTGCCAAGAGCGAAAGGGTGACCGTCTGCGCGAGCGCGCGGCAGTATGAAAATGCCCGCAGAATGCTCCCGCCGCATATCCGCGTTGTCGAGATGTCCTCCGACGACTCGTGGGCGAGGGATTACGCGCCGACTTTCGTGACGGACGGGAATGATATCCGAGGGATAAACTGGAGCTTCAACGCGTGGGGCGGGCTTGTCGACGGGCTTTATTTCCCGTGGGACAAGGACGACAGAATGGCGCGCAAGCTATGCGACCTTTACGAAAAGGATATGTACGACATGAGCGGCTTTGTTCTGGAGGGCGGCTCGATCCATGTCGACGGAGAGGGCACCTGCATAACAACGGAGGCGTGCCTGCTTAGCGCGGGGCGCAATCCCGACATGACAAGGAACGAAATTGAGGATAAATTAAAGAATTGCCTCGGAGTAAAAAAGGTGATATGGTTAAAGCGCGGTATATACAACGACGAAACCAACGAGCACGTTGACAATATATGCGCGTTCGTCCGCCCTGCGGAGGTGGTGCTTGCGTGGACGGACGACAAGGACGACCCGCAGTACGAGCTGTCGATGTCCTGCTATGAGATACTTTCCCGCGAAACCGACGCCAAGGGCAGACCGTTCAGGATACACAAGCTTAATTGCCCGAAGCCCGTCACCATTACCGCAGAGGAATGCGAGGGGCTGGATACGATGGATTTTGAGCCGACGAGGACGGCGGGAGAGCGACTTGCCGCTTCGTATGTCAATTTCTACATTTCAAACGGCGCGGTCGTCATGCCGTTTTTCGGGGATCCTGCGGACGAGCCCGCCCGCGCGAAGCTTGCGGAGCTTTTCCCCGACAGAAAGGTGATACCCGTGTACGCACGGGATATCCTCATCGGCGGCGGTAATATCCACTGCATAACGCAGCAGATACCAATATTCGGAAAGGAGAGCGGCAGATGAAAAACGCGCTTATATTCGACCTTGACGGGACGCTGTGGGACTCCTCGCGGCAGTGCGCGGGAGCGTGGACGGAAGCGCTTTCCCGCACGGAAGCCGCCCGCATTGTCACGGCGGAGGATATGCACCGTTTTATGGGTAAAACCATGGAGCAGATAGCGGATATGCTGCTCCCCGATATTGAGAAAACGCGCCGCGCGGGGCTTATGCAGCTCTGCACGAACGAGGAATATTCCTACCTTGAAGTGCATCACGGCGAGCTTTACGGCGGTACGGAGGACGTGCTGAAAAAGCTGCGCGGGGAGTATCGGCTGTTTATAGTATGCAATTCCCTTGACGGATATGTTCAGCTTTTTCTGCGGACAATGGGGCTGGGGGAATATTTCGAGGACTATGAGATGTGGGGCAGGACAATGCTCCCGAAGGGCGAGAACATAAAGCTCGTCATGGAGAGAAACGGCGTGACCCATGCGGCGTATATAGGCGACACCGATGGCGACAGGGCTGCGGCGGAGCAGGCGGGGATCCCGTTTATCCATGCGGCTTACGGCTTCGGAGCGGTGGATACTGCCGCGGCGGTGATCGGCAGCATAAAGGAGCTCCCCGCAGCTGCGGAGAGGATTTTCGGAAAGGGTGAATGATATGCCGGAGCATAACACCGTATGGGAGAAGTCCGTCGCGGGGGTAGTTCTGCGTGATGGTAAGGTATTGCTTGCGCGGCATACCTACGGCTCGGGGAACGGAAAGCTGATAATCCCCGGGGGATATATACAGCGCGGTGAATCGCCCGAGCAGGCGGTGATACGAGAAATCAACGAGGAAACGGGGATAACCGTGAAGCCCGTTTCGGTGCTTGGGATAAGGTTCAATATGCATGACTGGTACGTTGTTTTCCGCGCGGAATATCTTAGCGGAACGGAGCGCAGCGACGGCGACGAGAACAGCGAGGTGCTGTGGATAGACGCGGAGAGCGCGCTTTCCCGCGAGGACGTCCCCGACCTTTCGAAGAAGCTTATCGCCGCGGCGCTGAGCGGAGGTGAAATGCCGCTTGTGCCGTATGAAACAAGCGAGAAATACGCCCCGACAAGCTTTTACGGGTTCAATAAAGGAGAATAACAAATGAGAAAGATAACCGCTGCCGCAGTGCAGATGTCGGTGCCCGATACGCGGGAGAAGTCAATCGAAAAGGCGGACAGGCTCGTCCGCGAAGCCGCCGCAAGGGGCGCGAATGTGATATTGCTTCCCGAGTTGTTTGAAACGTGGTATTTCTGTCAGGAGCGCCGCTATTCAAGCTACGACCTCGCGCTGCCGCTTGAGGAAAACCCTGCCGTGGCGCATTTCTGCGGTCTTGCAGGGGAACTGGGCGTCGTGCTCCCGATAAGCTTTTACGAGCGCGACGAAACCGTGCTTTACAACAGCGTTGCTATGATAGACGCGGACGGGAGCATACTCGGCGTTTACAGAAAGACCCATATTCCCGACGACCATTTTTATCAGGAAAAATTCTACTTCACTCCCGGTGATACCGGTTTTAAGGTGTGGGACACGAAATTCGGCAGGATAGGCGTCGGGATCTGCTGGGATCAGTGGTTCCCCGAAACGGCGCGCTGCATGGCGCTGATGGGCGCGGAGCTGCTCCTCTACCCGACGGCGATAGGCAGCGAGCCTATTATCGAATGCGACAGTATGCCGCACTGGCAGCGCTGTATGCAGGGGCACTCCGCCGCGAACCTCATTCCCGTTATTGCGGCGAACCGCGTCGGCACAGAAACGGTGACGCCCGACGAGGATAATTCGCATCAGAGCAGCGCGCTCACATTTTACGGGAGCAGCTTCATCACGGACGGCGTAGGCGCGCTTGCGGAATGCGCGGACAGGGAAAGCGACTGCGTGCTTGTTCATGAATTTGACCTTGACGCGCTGCGCGAAATGCGCATGAGCTGGGGAGTTTTCCGCGACAGGCGCCCCGAAATGTACGGGAAGCTTGCGGGGAAGTAACGTGTGACGGAGTAACGACGATGTACAGTGACGAGGAATTATTTGATATAAGAGATGAGAGCGGCGCGCGCACCGGTGAACAAATGCCGCGCGGCGAGGTGCACAGGACGGGCGCGCTCCACGGCAGCGTGCATATATGGGTCATTCGCGGGAGGCTGCGCGGCTTTGAGGTGCTGGTTCAGAAGCGCGCGGAGGATAAGGACAGCTATCCCGGCTGCTATGACGCGGCGGTCACGGGGCATATCGACAGCGGCGAGGACCCGCTGGGCGCGGCTGTGCGCGAGATGGGCGAGGAAATAGGCGTTTATGCCAAGCCCGCCGCGCTTATCCCGCTTATGCGGCGGAGGGTGAGCGAGGACAACGAATTTCACGGGAAGCGCTTTATCAACAACGAGATAACATGGGTGTACCTCTACCGCGGGGAAGTCGCCGACGCAACGATGAAGTTTGAGCGCGAGGAGATATCCGAGCTGCGCTGGGCGGACGGGAAGTCGCTTATAAAGGCGGTCAAGTCTGGCGACCCCGCGTACTGCATAGATTACGAGGAGCTTAAAGAGGTGCTTCGCTGCGCCAAGTCGATTACAAAAGGCTGACAGTAATTACAGCTTGTGCAATAAATCGGGCTGTATTTCAAGCTTGCGCTTGACAAATGCATATGTCAACTATATAATGTATATAAGGCTGCCTGACGATACAAAATAATACTGCAAAAAAATGGCAAGCAGGAAAGGGAATTATCAATATGGATGTTGCATCTTATCACCTCAATTTTGTGGAGGAAACCTATGACAGCAATGGAATGCTGACAAAATTCAGGATAAAATACCCCGAAAACTTCAATTTCGGGTATGATATCATAGACAGATACGGCGAGCTTGAGCCCGACCGCCGCGCGCTTATGTGGGTGGATCTTCGGGGCAGCGAGAAGCTCCTGACCTACGGCGACCTTTCGCGGCTGTCAAACAAGGCGGCGAATATGTTCCTTTCCATGGGGATAAAAAAGGGCGACCATGTGATGCTTGTCCTGAAGAGAAATTATCAGTTCTGGTATGTCGCGATCGCGCTGATGAAGATAGGCGCTATCGCTATTCCCGCGACCCACCTGCTCACCGCAAAGGATTTTTCCTATCGTTTCAAGGCAGCAGACGTAAAGGCGGTCATCGCAACGCACTACGCCGACGTTGCGCAGTATATCGACGACGCGGACGCGCAGCTCGGCGGCTGTCTTAACAACAAATATATCGTAAACGGCACCCGAGAGGGCTGGACGGACTTTGATACCGAAATAGAAAAATACCCCGACGCGATGGAGAGAGTGCCCACGAAAGCGGACGAGATATTCCTGCTTTATTTTACCTCGGGAACAACGGGCTACCCGAAAATGGTTATCCACGACCACGCCTATGCGCTCGCTCACATTCAGACCGCGAAGCACTGGCAGAACGTTGACCCCGACGGACTTCACCTCACCGTGTCCGACACGGGCTGGGCAAAGGCGGCATGGGGCAAGCTTTACGGGCAGATGGCGATGGGGACCTGCGTTTTCGTGTACGACTTTGATAAGTTCATACCCGAAAATATGCTGGCGATAATGGAGAAATACCGCATAACGACATTCTGCGCGCCGCCCACCATGTTCAGATTTTTCATAAAGGCGGGGTTAGAGAATTACGACCTGTCAAGCCTTAAATACTGCACCATTGCGGGTGAGGCGCTCAACCCCGAGGTATTCAACAAGTGGTACGAATACACGGGTATAAAGCTTATGGAGGGCTTCGGGCAGACCGAAAGCACCTGTATCCTCGGCAATATTACCGGCATGACGCCTAAGCCCGGGTCAATGGGCAAGCCGACTCCGCTGTACGAGGTAGACCTCATGAAAGCGAACGGCGAGATGTGCGCGGCGGGCGAAGTCGGCGAGATAGTGGTTAAGGGCGAATACACCCAAACGCCCGGTCTTTACCGCGGCTATTACCGTAACAAGGAGGTCACCGACAGCGCATGGCATGACGGATATTACCACACCGGCGATACCGCGTGGCGCGACGAGGACGGCTATTACTGGTATGTCGGGCGTAACGACGACGTTATCAAATCAAGCGGCTACCGCATAGGGCCGTTCGAGATAGAGAGCGTGCTGATAACCCACCCCGCCGTGCTGGAGTGCGCGGTAACGGGCGCGCCCGATCCGATAAGAGGTCAGGTCGTAAAGGCGACGATAGTCCTTGCGAAGGGCTACACTCCGTCGGACGAGCTTGCCAAGGAGATACAGGATCACGTCAAGCATAACACCGCGCCGTACAAGTACCCCAGAATAGTCGAGTTCTGCGACGAGCTTCCCAAGACGATAAGCGGGAAGATAAAGCGCGCCGAGATACGCGGCGAGTACAAGAAAGACCCTAATCAGTAATACCGCCTGCGCTCGTGCGGCTCAAGGGCTATCCCCTCGGAGCGCGCCTGCTTGTACAGGCTGTCAAGGCGGCAGAGGACGGCGTTTTCCTCATAGATGAGCGCATCGATCGAGTCGGCGTCCTCGGTCATGTCGAAATTGCTTCGTATATTTTCGAGCTGCTCGGTGAGCCTTGAGCAGCTGCGTTCATAAAATTCACGCCGCTTGTCTGCGGCGGGGGTTTTCTTTCGGAAAAGCTCGGATATTTTCATGGCGGTACGCTCCTTACGGTTTGTACTGCCATTATATTTCCCATATTAAAGCAATATTACAAAAAGACGCCGGCAGCCTTTTCACGGGCTGCCGGTTTGTATATTATAGAGGTAACAGAGTGGTGTCGTTATTTTACCTCGGGGACGATGGGCGCAAATCTTATGCGGATATTCGGCATTTTTGTGATGGTGGTGTAGTAGTTAGTCTGCCAGTCGTCACCCTGAGAGGGGTCGTTTTCGCCGCTTGCGGGGGGAGCGAATATTTTGAGGGTGAGGTCTGCCTCGCCGTCAAGGGGCTTTTCAAAGAATGCGGACATGAGGTCGATGCACTTTGCGTTGGGGCTCTTGTAGAACCACTTGCCGTTTATCTCCATCATGAGGTTGAGCGGCTCGTCAAAATACACCTCGCAGAACACGGGGTTCTTTTCAAAGTGGAGCGGTATCGCAAGACCCGTCGCGTCCTCGCTTCCGCCCCAGCGGAGCTTTGCGGGAAGGGTAACCTCCGCGCCCTGCTCTATCGAGGGGTAGAAATACTCGTCGTGGATTATTTCCTTGTAGGTTGCAAGGGCGGGCTGCTCTATGCCGACGTTGGGGTTATTGGGATCCTCTATCTCAAGACCCAGCCTGCCGCGGTCGCGGAACTGATAGAACGTAAATCCGTTGAACCAGCCCTGCTCGGGGTCGTTCTTGAGCATATCGCAGAATTCCTTTATCATTGCCGCCTGATCATACGGACCGGTAACGTCGCCGTCGGCGTTGAACTCGCTCATGACCATAGGCTTCTTCACGCCGCCGCAGATCTCCTTATAGCGCTTTTCGGAGAGCTTGGTGAGGTTATATGTATCGGCAACCCTGCTTCTGCTGAACGACGTACCGCCGACTTCCGCGACATCGTAGGGCCAGCCCCAGTGGAGCGACATATACTTGTCGACGGACCAGATATCGGTAGCCTTTACAGCCTCGGCGAACTCTTTTTCCATTTCGATCTCGCCGCCCTTTTCGGGGTGCTCAACGCCGCCGATACAGAGTATCGTTGAAACGTTCGGAGCCTCGCGCTTGATTATGTTGTGGAAGCGCACATAGAAATCCGCGATCTCCTGATATGTAGCTCGCTTTGTGAAGCTGAACCAGTTGCCTGTCGCCTCATGGTTTATGCGCAGCTGCATTCTGCCGTAGGTGCGAAGCTCCTTTGCTACGCGCTCGAGGAACACGTCGGGGAGATTGGGGTCGACGGTCATTGTGAGGATAACGTCCTGACCGTGGCGGCGGACATCTTTCATGCAGGTGAAGGGCTCGCCGTCGGTGGTGCCGCCTATTCCGCCCTTATAGGTGAAGTAGTCATCGTAGGGATAGTCCCACTGGAAGGTGACCTCGCGGTCGGCAAAGGCGTTGCGCGCTCTTGCGGGCCATGTTTCGTCGAGGGGGTAGTAGCAGTACATCAGGCTTATTGCGCGGTGCGGTCTGCCGAGCTTATGCAGGATATAATCCTGATCGACATATTCGCCGCGCTCGCTTCCGTCGCCGAGGTCAACGGCGCACTTTGCGGCGCCGAGCTTTATCTCGTAGATCTTCTCGTTCATCAGAGGTTTTCCTTTCTGTTTATCAGCCGTAATATCGGGGCTGTTATTTCCTAAAGACAGTATAACATAAAATGAAATCGTTTTCAAGTGGGTAAAGAAAATTTTTTCAAAAAAACGGAGCGCATTGCAAACGCGCCCCGTAATATCATTTGTCGTCCTTGTTACGTCTTGAATGCCGCTTGAACTTGTATTTGAGCCTTGAATTTTTAATTTCGAGAGGAATGCTGCGGAAGCGCTGGATATTGTTGGTTGCCGTATCCATAAGGGAGAAAAATTCCTCCGCCATGAAATTCTCCTTGCGCTGCGTCTGCCCCGAGCGATACCTTTCTATGACAGCGCCGTAGCGGTCATATGCACGTTTTACAGATGTTTCCCATGAAATGTAAACCTCGTTCATTGCGTGGTCGCCTATCTGATGTATCTCGTCAATATGGGTGCAGGCAAATTCGATTTTCTTTGCGATAGCGGCGGGATCGGCTTCGGTCAGTATGCCCGTCCGTCCGTCGGTTATACCCTCGGCGGCACAGCTGCCGTCGATAAGCAGCGAGCCCACGCCGCACGCAGCCGCCTCGCGGACAACGATGCCGTTTGTGTCGTATTCCGAGGGAAAGAGGAAGAGGTCGCCCGCCGTGTAATAAACGCGCAGCTCCTCGCGGTCATAAACCGCGCCGGTGAAAATGCAGCGGTCGGAGAGCCCTGTCTGCTGCGCGTAATCCTCGATCTCCTGCCTGTCCATGCCGTCGCCGACGAACATCATGCGGAAGTCGTTCCCGTCCTCTTTTGCAAGCCGCAGCGCGTCAAGAATGAGTTTTATCCCCTTGTACCAGAGAAGTCTGCCCACGAAGATGAACAGCGGCATTTCCTGCGGTATCCCGTAAGCCGCGCGCAGATCTGCCGCGTCATCCGCGTCCGCCCGTCCGCAGGGAAAATCAACGCCGTTCTCCATGACGTAATACTTGCCCTCGAATCCGAGGCTGCGGAGGTTTTCGCCCGCGCCGTGGCTGACGGTCCACACCTCGTCGCAGGCGGCGATGTTACCGACAACGAACTTTATCGCCCGATCCGCCATAAGCTTGTTGGGGAGAGCGCGGCGGATATCAATGTCAAATTTTGTGTGATAGGTTATTATCAGCGGAGCGTCCGTCTTTTCGCGCAGCACGCGCGCCATTACCGTCGAGGAAAACGGGCAGTGGCTGTGTATAACGTCGAAGCCGCGCGATGAAAGAGCGTCCAGCTTGCTGCTGCTGAACGGGTAGCCGGCGCGGTAGCCGCATATTTTTTCCGAAATGGTCATGCTTTTGTATCGCACCACATCGAACGGATAGTCGTCCACAACACCCGGGTAATCGGGCGTTACGACAGTTGCGCTGCCGAGCTGCGAGGAAATGACGTTGGCGTAATTTATTACCGCGTTCGCAACGCCGTCTATGACAGGCGGGAACGAATCGTTCATTAAACAGACATTAAGCTTGTCCGACATTGTATGCTCCTTTTCCGGAATGGTTTTCTGTAATTGGTATATTTGCCGCAGCGATAACGATTTTTACCGGTCGGATAAGATGAAGCGCCGCGTTAACTTCCTCTCGTCCGTGCTGATAGCTGTAATCACTAACATTATACCGCAAACTCTGTCATAAATCAAGCGTTTTCTGTACATTTTTTACGAATTTACACCAGCTGCTCGCGCAGGGACAGAATTATCTTCCTTTCCCGCCGCGACACCTGCACCTGAGTCATTCCGAGCAGCGCGGCGGTCTCGCACTGCGTCTTTCCGCGAAAATAGCGCAGCATTATAAGCTCCATGTCCTTTTCGGGCAGCTCCGAAAGGCACTGCCGCAGCGCAAGGCGGTCAATGGTCTCGTTTTCGCCCGAATCCTCCGGCAGGTCAAATTCGCCGCCGTCCTCGCAGGAGGTGAGCGACACCGTCGGCTGACCAGCCGCGACCGCTTCCGCAGCTTCTTCCGGAGTGACCCCGAGGCGCTGCGCTATCTCCGAAATGAGCGGCTCGCGCCCCTCGGCGGCTATCGCGTCGTGCACCCGCGCGGCGCGCAGCGAAAGCTCCTTCAGCCCGCGGCTGACCCTTACCGTTCCGCCGTCGCGGAAAAGCCGCTTTATCTCCCCGAGGATAACGGGCACAGCGTATGTCGAAAAGCACAGCCCGCGCCCGCTGTCGAAGTTGTCGCACGCCTTGACCAGCCCGACGCTTCCTGCCGCGAAAAGCTCCTCATACTCTATCCCGCGTCCCCTGAAACGATTTGCGAGCGAATGCACCAGCGGCAGGTTATTCTTTATAAATTCATCGCGCGGGACAGCTCCGATATTACCGCCCGACAAGGCATTTCTCCCTGCTTCTCATGCGCTTTTCCATGACGACTGTCGTGCCCTTGCCGAGCGTGCTGCGGACCTGCACCCTGTCCATGAAGCTTTCCATAACAGTGAAGCCGAGCCCCGAGCGTTCCTCCTCGGCGGGAGCGGTCGAGAACATCGGCTGCATTGCCTGCGGTATGTCGGCAATGCCGCTGCCCCTGTCTTTGACTGCTATGTACAGCGTGCCGTCGGAATACAGCCGCAGAACAAGGGTCACTGTTCCCGAGCTGTCGCGGTATCCGTGTACTATGGAATTTGTCACCGCCTCCGACACCGCTGTTTTGACCGCGGCTATCTCTGCGACAGTAGGATCGGTCTGCGCCGCGAATGCCGCTGCCGCCGACCGCGCGAAGCTTTCGTTGCGGGAAAGCGCGGGAAAGCTTATTGTGCTTTCGTTTATGATATCCTTTTTCATACATTCACCCCTTTTGTGCTGTTCGCTCCTTTAACAAGCAGCCCCGACAGTCCCGAAACGCTTATCACAGCCGCGATATCGGGTCTTGCGTTTTTGATGAGCACCGAGCCGCCGTAAGCCTCCACAGCCCTTGTCCTGCCGAGGATAAGCCCTATCCCCGAGCTGTCCGTGAAGCCGACGTTTTCCATGTCGATCACCAACAGCTCGGGACGCGAGCGGGATATTGCCTCGTCCATTGCCGCGCGGAGCTCACGAGCCGCGTGGTGGTCGATGTCGCCGTATATAGCGGCGGTCATTCGCTTTCCGTCGTTGTATATTTTCAGCATAAAAATCTCCTTTCAAAAAGCAGACCCGCCGCCCTGACGAAACAGCCGCTCCCGACAGCAGACTGCCCGCGCGGTGAGCGGGTCTTCCGGCAGACGCTCCGTTGCTGCGTTCGCTTCAAGCGGGTCATGCGTTACTGCCTTATGACGGAATTATAACACTGTTTCCAATTATTACCTGTCGATATCACGGCGCGGAAATAATTTTTTTGGGTCAGTCGGCGGCGATTTCGGGCTAATGACCCCGAAAAACATGAAAATACATCATATTCAGCCGAAAATACTTGACAGGGAGTTATTTTCGTTGTATAATCTAATTAAAGAAAATTTTAATTAGGTGGTGACGGTGTGGGATTGGCAGAAACATTCAGGGCGATGTCCGATGAGCAGCGGCGCGATATCCTCGATATGCTGAAAGAGGCGCCGATGAATGCGGGGGAGATCGCCGCGCGGCTCGGGATAACGCCCGCGGCGCTTTCCTATCACCTGCGCCTGCTGAAAGCGGCGGAGCTTGTGACGGAATACAAGGAGAAAAATTTTGTGTTTTACGAGCTCAACACGAGCGTTTTCGATGAACTTGTGCTGTGGCTCGGACAGTTTGGGGGGAAAAGATATGAGATCAAAAATACTGTGGATAATCCTGTCGGTAAATCTGATACTGACTGCTGTGACGATGAATTTCCTGCCCGATGAGGTGCCGCTTCATTATGATATGGAGGGCGCTGTCGACCGTTACGGCTCGAAATATGAGATGTTCACCATGACGGCGCTTGCGGCGGTATTCGTGGTGTTCTGGCAGCTGTTTGTGACGCTGTTTGAGAGAAAAGCCCGCCGTGCCGCCGATGAAAAGGCTCAAAAGGAAGCGCGCGCAAATGCGAAGCTGCTTGTGTTTGCGGGCGCGTTTCAGACGGCGGTGATGACGGTGATACAGCTGATTTTTGCGTTCGCCGCCTGCAATGTGAATGCAATGCCGCATGATTCGATGATGTGGACATTCACGGTGCTGACCGTCGCCTGCGGGATCGGTGAGATAGTGCTCGGGAACATACTCCCCAAGACCCGCCGCAACTCGGCGATAGGAGTAAGGACGACATGGAGCATGAAAAACGACGCCGTTTGGGCTAAGAGCAACCGATTCGGCGGCACGGTGCTGTGCATTGCGGGAGTTGCCACAACAGCCGTTGGATTTGCCGTAGGCGGGCTGCCGTCGGTTTTCGCGATGCTGGGGATACTGCTCGCTGTGGTGGCGGCTGCGGTGACATATTCATATATCGTATTCGGGCAGGATAACGGGCAGAAATAACAGGCAATGCCGACGATATGTTTTTTGTGTATTTTATCAAAAAATCCCTTGCAAATTTCCGTTTTTTGTGATACAATATTACCGAGCAGATCGGCATTCACAGCCGACCGTGATCTTAACGCCCGCTTTTCGGGCATGATTCTGAAAGGAGCTTTATTATGGGTTTTTTAGATGATCTTATCAGCACTACCAAAAATGTTGCCGCAACAGCGGGTAAAAAGACCGATGAGGCTGTTCAGCTCTCGAAGCTGAAAATCAAGGAAAGTCAGACCAATAACGACATAAAGCGCAAGTACGAGAAGCTCGGCGAAATGGTATATCAGATGGCAAAGACCGACACCAAGGACGACAACGCTTTCGCGTTAATGGTGGGCGAGATAGACGACTGCTTCGCAAAGCTTGACGAGATATCCGAGAATATAGACCGCCTCAAGGGCGAGGTAGTATGCCCCGGCTGCGGAAAGAAGACCAAGGACGAAAACGCATACTGCCCGAGCTGCGGCACAAAGCTTCCCGTCCGCGAGGAGCCCGCAGAGCCTGCCGCAGAAGCAGCGGAAGCGCCCGCAGAGGCTGAAAACACAGACAAAAAAGACGGGGAATGACCCCGCCTGACCGAAAGGAATAACCGCAAATGGCTGAACTCAGATGGAACCCGCTTATCAACGACTGGGTGATGATCGCCTCCAACAGGCAGAACCGCCCGCAGATGCCCAAGGACTGGTGTCCTTTCTGCCCGAGCGGCGGAAGGGTGCCCGATTACGAGGTGTACGAATACGACAACGATTTCCCCGCTATGTCGCAGAACCCGCCTCAGCCCGACGACGTGGCGAACGATTTCTTTAAGGTCGCGCCCTCTTACGGCAAGTGCGAGGTGATACTTTACTCCCCCGAGCACACGAAAACTCTCAAGGAGCTGCCGCAGGCGCACGTTGAAAAGCTTGTTGACCTGTGGTGCGAGCGCTTTGAGCTTATGAAAGCGGACGAGAAGATAAAGTTCGTTTTCATCTTTGAGAACCGCGGCGATGTTGTCGGTGTTACCATGCCTCACCCGCACGGGCAGATATACGGTTACAGCTTTATCCCGAAAAAGCTTCAGCTTGAGGACGCGGCTTACCGCGCAAGCATGGAGGAAAAGGGAAAGTGCCTGTGCTGCGATATGCTGGAGCACGAGGTGGCTGACGGGCGCAGGGTGATATTTGAAAACGACAGCTTTACTGTATTCCTTCCGTTCTTCTGCGAATATCCTTACGGAATTTATATCATGGCAAAGCGCCATGTTCAGTATATCTCCGAGCTTGACAGCAAGGAGCGCGCCGATCTGGCGGATATCGTCCGCAAATCGGCGGGAACGCTGGACAGCCTTTTCGGCTACAATTTCCCCTATATGATGTGTATGTACAACGCACCCGTAAACAGCGGCGACGTTTCGCATCATCATTTCCACATCGCGTTCTACCCGCCCATGAGGAGCGCCGAAAAGCAGAAGTTCAACGCTTCGAGCGAAACGGGCGCGTGGGCGCACTGCAACCCCACCGCCCCCGAGGCTACCTCCGTGGAGCTTCGCGAGGCATACAAGCGCTTTATGGAAAGCGAGAACAAATAAAGGCGGAACGCGGCGCTCTTATGCGCGGTGTCCCCGCTGTAATTTGTCGGTGTAATAACAAAAATCCCGAGAAGACCGGTTCTTCTCGGGATTTCAGTCTGTCGAAAAAGCCCTGTCGGGCTTTTCCGACAGGATCTCCGCTGACGC